>DATHPZ010000112.1:0-8725 GCA_035483355.1 Chthoniobacterales bacterium
ATGGATAAGTCTGGGCGCCAGTTTGTTGCTCGTCCCGAGTGGGGGCAAACGCCCACCTAGAACGCAAAGAGCAAAGATATTCAGTCAATTATTAACTAAAAGAAAACCGCGCCCACACACAAAAAAGCCGACACTACCGCCCTGGGATGACCATCACAGAAACCCGCCCACAATCCGTCTTTGTTTCCTTTGCTGCCTTCTGTTCAAATTTTCTTCTATTCCTTCTGTTGAGCTTCGATCGAAGTGTTTCAAGCGAGGACGACGACGATTGGAGAACCGGACAGTCGCCGAAGGCCCTAGCGGATGACGAATCACAGAAACCCAACCCACAATCCGTCTTTGTTTCCTTTGCTGCCTTCTGTTCAAATTTTCTTCTATTCCTTCTGTTGAGCTTGATCGAAACGGTTCAAGCGAGGACGACGACGATTGTGCGGACCGATTGCGAGTAAGGAGGGGTATCCGCTCGAACGCGCATTTCATCTTCGAGTTACGGCCAAAACTCGGGCACCAGGAGTTACGCGGAGGAACCGGCGACATCGCTCGACAGGTCGGTCAGCAAAAGTGGCGTGATCTGTTTTTAAACTTGCGGCCGAAATAGTGGTCTAAGCATCCAGGGAACGAAGTTCCCGTTGAATATGCCGCGCCAAAAGTTAATCCGAATGCTCAATTACGTCTGGCTGCTCCTCGCTTTTCCTCTTGCGGTAGCACTCCTTTTCGGGGTACTCGCCCATAGCGCCAGTCTTGGGATCAAGACGTTTCTTCTGGTCGAATGCGGAATGGTCGTCTTAATCCCGCTACTGAACGCCGTCCTAGGCGACGGTGATCACTCGCGACACAACCGCGGGAAGTAGGGCCCAGGGGTAGGCGTTCGGCGTTCACCGTTCACCGTTCGGGCGGGCGCGAAAGACGCTCAGATTGGCCCGCCCCCGAACGCCAAACGCTCGACTGTTGGACGAGGCCTGACTCCTGGCTCAACGCCGAACGCCGAACGCCGAACGCTTCCTAGAAATCCAGCGATTCTCCGGGCCTCAATACGTGGACTTCGGCACCCGTGCCTTTGGCCAGCCTGGCGAACTCCTGAGGATCACCAACAAGCGGTGGAAATGTGCCGTAGTGAATGGGAACGACGCGCTTTGGCGCCAAAAACTCGACCGCCCTGGCGGCGTCCTTGGGCCCCATCGTGAAGTGATCCCCAATTGGCAGCAACGCCAGGTCCAACGGTGCATCTTCTCCAATCAAACGCATGTCCGAAAAAAGAGCGGTATCGCCGGCATGATAAATTGTCTTTCCTTCCGTCTGAATGACGACTCCAGCGGGTTCACCCAAGTACAACGGACGGCCTCCCTCTTCGATCACCGATGAACTGTGGAAAGCGATCGTGAACCGAACGCGGCCAAAGGAAAACTTACACCAACCGCCGTGGTTCATCGCTACGGTGTCGGCTCCCTGCGCACCCAACCAATTCGCGAGCTCGAACGTCGTGATGATCGGTGCGCCCGTTCTTTTTGAAATGGCAACCGCATCTCCTACATGGTCGCTGTGCCCGTGAGTGAGCAGGATAAAGGTGGGTTCCACCCGATCGGCTGCCACCGCTGCCTTCGGATTGCCAGTCAGGAACGGATCGATGAGAAATTTGTCCGATCCGGTTTCGAGATATCCGGCCGAATGTCCTAAAAAAGTGAATTTCATAAAAATTTGTGTGAGTTGCCAATCTATCGTCGAATTTTTGATCCAGGAGAATCGTTGCGCAAGCGCGGTCGCGCCTACCCAAGGAGCAATTCGGTAATTTCTGCCATCGACAATCCACTCATCACAGGTTCTTCGCTCTCGACTGTCGATTGGATCATTTCCCGTTTTTTTTGCTGGAGGCTCAGTATCTTCTCCTCCACGGTTCCCCGGGCGATCAATTTATAGGCGGTCACCACGCGGGTCTGCCCGATGCGATGGGCTCGATCCGTGGCTTGGGCTTCGACTGCCGGATTCCACCATGGGTCAAAGTGGATCACGGTATCTGCCGCCGAGAGATTCAGACCAGCGCCGCCTGCTTTCAGGCTGATCAAAAAAAGAGGTAGAGTTTCAGATTGTTGAAATTCATCGACCGCCATCGCCCGGTCTTTGGTCTGGCCGTCGAGATAACCGTACCGAATTCCAGCTTCGTCCATGCTCGCACGGATCAGCCGTAGCATGGAGACAAACTGCGAAAAAATAAGGACGCGATGTCCGCCGTCAATTGCCTCTTCCAACAGTTCTTCCAACAACTCCAACTTTCCGGAAGGCCGCTCAGCTTCCTGGCCCAGGAGACGCAGGTCGCAACAAACCTGGCGCAGGCGTAGTAAGGCCGTCAGCATCGCAATTCGAGCGCGACCCTGGTCTTTCGCCCCAGAGAGTTCGTCCAGTTTTCGGCGGCTTTCCTGACGCAGTTTCTGGTAGAGCTCATCCTGTTCCGGGGAAAGATCGCAATAGGTGACCTGCTCGATTTTCTCAGGCAACTCCTTGGCGACCTGTTGTTTTAACCGCCGAAGCATCACAGGCCGAAGTCGCTTTGCGAGACGCGCCCTTTCCGGCTGCGAACCACGGGCGATGGGTATCTCGTAACGTTCCCGGAAGTCCTCGCGCCGCCCGAGGTACCCCGGCAGAACGAAGTGAAGGATCGACCAAAGATCCCGGACGGAATTCTCCACCGGCGTTCCGGTCAAAACAAACCGGTGCCGGCCGACAAGTGCCATCGCAGCCTGTGCGTTTTGAGTGTCTGGATTCTTGATATGCGTTGCCTCGTCCAAAATGATCGATGAAAATCTAAAATCACGAAACCGATCGATATCCCGACGCAGGAGCGGATAGCTTGTGAGCACAAGATTGCTTTCCAGAATTCGGCCAAACAGTTTGGCGCGATCGGCGCCCTCAATGCATAAGACCTTTAATTCGGGCACAAATTTTTGCGCCTCCCGCACCCAGTTGAACAGGAGTGAAGAAGGACAGACCACGAGCGAGGGTCCATCGAGAGTACGCAAAAATGCCAGCGTTTGCACTGTCTTCCCCAATCCCATTTCATCTGCCAGAATCCCGCCAAGACCGTTCCGGCTGAGAAAACGTAACCAGTAAACACCTTCCTTTTGATACGGGCGGAGGATCCTTTCCAAGGAGCCAAGCGGTTCGGGCTCGAGCGGGACGAGTTGTCTTTGCGCACGAGTCCAGCTCTCCCATTCCCGGGTGCTTTGGACGGTAGCTCCCGCCAAATCTCCAAAGGCTGCATCGACGTAAGCGGCCTGGCTTCTCTCAATCCTGTAGGTACCCGGACGTGATTGCGCCGGATCGCAATCTCTGAGGATCGCTTGAAATTCTTCCAGGCCGTCCGTGTCGAGAATAGCCAGTCGTCCATCTCTCAGGCGCGTGACGTTTTGACCGACCTGTAGAAGGCGCTGGACTTCCGCATTCGAAAACTGCTGTCCGCCGGCAGACTCAACCGAGAAAGAAAAATCAAACCAGTCTTCCCCGGAACCGGTAATCTCCAGCTTCGGCGTTATCCGCTCGACGCTGCGTGTGACATGCTGGAACCGGCTGCCGATGGAGACCTTCCATTGCTTTTGCAACTGCGGAAGATCACGAGCGAAAAAGCCCAGGATCGCGTTTTGCCCTCGCAACAGATACTCGCCGGCTGTGGATGGCCCGGTAAATCCGGCGTCCTGAATTCGGCGCAGAGTATCGCGCTCAAACGCGAGGTTGCGGGAGCGCATCGCCTCACCGTCCTTGTAGACAAACGCTTCGGACGGAGAGGTTACCCCGAGCGTCACGATCCGGTGGCCGTACCGACACTGAACCTTGCCGCCGAGCTGATTCAGGGATCCTTCGAATGTCGCGATCACTTCCGGTAGAGCGGGCTCAATGACCGGTACGGTGGTTGCCGGACCATCGAACCGAAAAAAGCTGCGTAACCCATCCAATTCGCGTTGGACAAAGTTCAGACCTTGCTCGGCGGAAAGCGTGATCGGCTCGCGCAGAACAGGCAGATACGCCGCGGGCAATCCAGGCGAAACCGGCCTCAATCGCAGCTCGGACCATACCCACGCGCAGGAGGCTCCCACGAACCAGGTGCCCGGCAGACTCGCCGCATCCGTGCTGATTTTCCAGCGACCATCTTCGAGCATTTCCGTGGCGAGGCGAGGCAAGAGTGGTTCTCCGGAAATCGCGATCGAAGTTCTTCGTGCGAGCGTGATCAGGGGATGCCCGACCAGCGCACCAATCAATTTCAGGAATTGATCCCGGTTCAGAATGGTCATCCCGGGGAGTTTACCGCCCGCGAATTCACGCCCGAGTTCGAGCACTTGCCGATCAAGTTTCGAACAGCGGTAAGTGTGACTCGGATCAAGCGCGCTTGCCAGAGTGCGGTTACCGTTTCGCACCACTTCGAATCCGACAACGACCTGTTGTTTCTCCCAGCTCGCCTCAAGATTCGGCGGCAACACAATATTCAGTTCTATCCACAGCCGATCTGACACGCCCTCTACCATGCCGTGGCCCGGACCGAGACCTCCGTCGCCCAACGCGATGTCGGTCTCGGCAACCAACACCGGAAGACGAGGCGGAACGGGTACAACGGCCGGTTTCCCCGGCGCCGTGTTAGACCGAATCGAGGCCAGACCGAGCGCCAACGAATGAACACAGATTGTCCCCCACTCCCGCGAATCTCGGCATGAACAAAGATTCTCGACATCCGTATAACTCCGGATTTTCAGCCCTGCGCGGTACTCGGTCTCTCCTTCGCGCACCAGACCACGCAGAATCGGCGGCGCATAATTGAAGCTTACCACTCGACCCATCTGGACCAAGGCCTTGGCATGCTTCAACGCTTGCCAGCCCCCGGTGTCCATCAGGAACCGTTCTGTGATTTGAATGCTAGACATGGCGGAAGACAAAAATTCGGAATGGAGCAATCTCTGTATCCCCTTTCGCGCAGACCTGCAATGGTCCGCACAATCGTTGTTCTCCGACTTTCTCCTTTGCTTGTGAATCCAGGAGACCGAAACTGTTGAGTCAATGAAGCTGCTCGCAATCGCAAACCAGAAAGGCGGTGTCGGCAAGACAACCACTGCCGTGAACCTGTCGACCTGTCTTGCGGCGAAAGGGAAACGGGTACTTTTGATTGACCTTGATCCTCAGGGGAACGCTACCAGTGGCCTCGGTCTGGAAGGCACCGCCGGACAAAGCGTCTACGAGGCTCTGATCGGTCACGCGAATATCAAAGAGAAAATCGTTCCAACCCGGTTCAAAGGTCTTTCCATGATTCCTGCAGATCTCGACCTGGCCGGCGCTGAAATTGAGGTAGCGCGTCTGGACGACCATCTCACGAGACTGCGGGAGGTCCTCGCCGGGCTGAACCGGGAAGCCGGATTCGACTATCTGTTCCTGGATTGTCCGCCGTCCCTCGGAATCCTGATGACAAATGCGCTCGCAGCGGCCGACCAACTTTTAATCCCACTCCAGTGCGAATACTTCGCGCTGGAAGGCTTATCGAAGATCGTGCACCTGGTGAATCAGATTCGCGCAGTCAATGAGGTTCTTTCCATCGGGGGCATCATCATGACGATGTACGATGCGCGCACCAATCTAAGCCAACAAGTCGTCAACGAGGTTCGAAAACATTTTCCCAGCCTGGTTTACCAGACCATCATTCCGCGTTCGGTCCGTCTCGGAGAAGCACCTAGCTTTGGTAAGCCGATCATCGAGTATGAACCTAACGGCACTGGAGCAACCGCTTACCGGGCTTTGGCGGAAGAATTCGTGCAACGAGAAGCCGGCCAGATCAAATTCGTGAACGGGTCAACGTTGCAGTGAAGGTTTGGTTTCTTAAGAAATTAGGGCTAACGTCCGGGCCATGAATTTGCGAGCGGTTCTCTGGTGCCTGGCTGCTACGGCTTTCTCCGCCATTTCCTCTGCCAAGGCCGAAGCGCTGAAGGGTGCATGGGTTGCATCCGTTTATAACCTCAATTTTCCCTCGCACGTCGGGCTTTCACCGGATATCCAAAAGGCACAGATCCGCCAGATCGTCGAAGCGGCGGCGCGCAGCGGCCTGAACGCGTTGATGGTGCAGGTCAGACCGGAAAGTGACGCCCTCTATTCCTCCCGCATCGAGCCTTGGAGCCGCTACTTGACCGGCAGACAAGGAGCGGCGCCCGGTTACGATCCACTCGATTATTTTATCCGGATCGGACGCGAACGGGGCGTTGCCATTCATGCCTGGATCAATCCGTATCGAGCCGCAGCCAATGCGGCCGAGGCCCGGGCCGGCAATCATGTGTCTCATCAACTAGCCGGCGCTGTGCACCGGATCGGAAACGCGCTTTGGCTGGACCCGGGAGATCCCACTGTCAGGGAACATGTGGTCAATGTCGTCCGCGATATTGTGCAACGGTACGCTGTGGCCGGCATCATCCTGGATGACTATTTTTATCCGTACCCCAGCCGCAGATATACGAACGACTCTTTTCCAGACCACGCCTTTTACGCAAGATATGGCGGCAACTCGGATTTGGGGGATTGGCGCCGCCAAAACATTAACAACCTGATTAAAGCATTGCACGAGACTGTCAAAGAAGCGCGACCCGGCACGCTGTTCGGCGTAAGTCCGTTTGGAATTTACAGGAAAGGCTTTCCGTCCAACGTGACCGTTGAACTCGATCAGTACCGCGACCTTTACGCGGACCCGGTTGCCTGGTTGAGAAATGGTTGGGTCGACTATCTTTCCCCTCAACTCTACTGGCGCGACAAAAGCGCACAAAGCTTTTCCGCGCTTCTGGAATGGTGGCGCAGCCCGCAGGTCAATCCCCGGGAGGTTCCGATCTATCCTAGCATTGCGATCGACCGGTTGGGAGGATCGTTCGGCTGGCCCTCAAGCGAGATTGAATCGCAGCTTGCCATCGAGCTGTCGATCAAACCGAGGTCATCCGGAGGATTCATTCTTTGGAACGTGGGCCCGCTGCTGCAAAACAAGAAAGGGGTCGCCATGGTCGTGGCGAAGCAGCGCTAGTGTCTGTCCCCGAAATAGGAGGTATTTTACCTAAGGTCCCGCCGCGGCCGATTTTTCAAGGCGCGAGCGAAGCGCCCATATCTGAGTATCAACTATGATACGTTTATTATTTGGCATTTCTCCTGCACTTCTTCAAAATCTCACCCTGGAACGAATCCCACGCGTCTGTTGAAAGCGAGGGTAGCGATGAAGTTCAGTACTGAGACAAAGGTTTACGCGTTTTTCGTTGCCGCTTTCGCAGGGGTTGTGATTCTCGGGTTGATGACGTACCGGAGTACCTGGGAACTAATTGTCAACGACCGCTGGGTGGTTCATACCAATCAGGTGCGGCAATCCATCGCCGACCTCCTCGGAGCCATCCTGGAGGCCGAAAACAGGCGGCGAGACTATCTGTTCACTGGAGACTCTCGTTACCTCGCCCAGTTTCTGGCCGGTTTGGACAGGATTCCCTCCGCAACGAAGAAAATAATCGAACTCACCGCGGACAACCCGGACCAGCAGACAAGGATTGCCGAGCTCAACAACCTAACCGAGCAAAGCCTTTCGATCTGGGCGACCACCGCAAATGCCGCCCGGGCCGCGCAGCAAGCCGGCGGCCAGATTCCGCCTCTGGCCCGGGAGATCGAATTGCGGAGTTGTGTCGCAGAACTGACCGCCCTCCTGGACGACATGAATGAAAGCGAGGATAATTTGCTGCGGACCATCTCCGCCACCGCACGCGAAAGCGGCGCTCGAACAATTTCCATCGTTGTCTTCGGAGGCGGCTTTTCAACGCTGGTGGTGCTGCTCGCAATCGTCATTCTGCACCGCGACCTCGCCAAGAAAAGGCGGGCCGAGGAGGCTTTGCGCAGCCGAGAGGCCGAACTGCGAGAGGCTCAACGAGTGGCCAGCGTTGGCAGTTGGGAATGGATGATCGAAACGGGCACTTTCACCTGGTCCGAGGAGCTTTACCACATCGCGGGCCGCAACCCCCAAGAAGCGCCGCCCAATTACAATGAGATGCAAAAGATACTGACGCCACAGAGCTGGTTGCACCTCAAACCTGCGATGGATCGGGCGATGAAAACCGAATTGCCCTACGAGCTTGACCTCGAGTTGATCCGTCCGGATGGAACAACCAGATGGATCCTCGCGCGAGGCGAAGCCGTCCGGGATACCAACAATCAAATCACCAAGATTCGCGGCACCGCTCAAGACATCACCGACCGCAAGCTGGCCGCTGAGGAGATCCAGGATCTCTACGATCACGCACCCTGCGGGTACGACTCCATAGCTGAAAACGGTGAATTCGTCCGCATTAACGAGACCGAACTCGCCTGGCTGGGTTATTCTCATGCCGAACTCGTCGGCAAAAAGAAGTTTCAGGATCTTCTCACGGATGAAAGCAAGAGGATCTTTGTCGAAAGCCTTCCACAGGCTAAGACGGAAGGGCGCCTTAAGGATCTGGAGCTTGAAATGGTCCGCAAGGACGGAACGATCCTGCAGGTTTTGCTCAGCTCCATCGTAGTCAAGGACAAGAACAGCGATTCATTCGTGACCCGAACAACCCTCTACGATGTTACGGAACGGAAACGAGTGGCTGAACAACTGAGGCTCTTTAGCGAGCGCCTGACCCTGGCCACCAGGGCTGCTTCGATCGGCGTATGGGACTGGGATTTGCGGACCAACCAAGTCTATTGGGATGAGAAAATGTTCGAAATC
>DATHPZ010000113.1:0-22586 GCA_035483355.1 Chthoniobacterales bacterium
CTCCGGGTTGGCTTGAAAAGGGTTTGTCTGCGTCGTTGCTCGTTCGTTACGTATCGCAGCGGATACGCTCCTCACTCGCGCCTAGCATCCAAACCCTTTTGAAGCCAACGGTATGCCTCCTACTTATGAGACGATGCACTAGTCGGAGTATTCCACCGTTTCGATGCGCAGGTCGCAAGTGTACATCCCGGGCGTCGGCGGTTCGCAAGGCTTCCCGCGCTGGAGTTCGTCCGGCGGTTTTTCTTCGACAAACTCTGTGGCGTCCGCTTGTAACGTGAACACTTTGTGGACGCGGTCGGTTTCACGTTCGACCAAGACGATCGACAGCGGTAATTGAATTCCGATGTGCGGATGAAGTGACGGATAGAGCGCAGACTTCCGATAACGCAAGCCCGCGATCGATTCCTTGGCAGAAAGCGAGCGAAATGGTAGCTCGCGTCCGTTCACCAAAAGGACGTATTGCTGATAGAAGCCGCTCGCCGCCGCCAGCTCGAAACGCTCGATCGAGCTGTCCACAAATCTGCTGGTGCTCCCTCCAACGGTCGGAGTTTCAGCAAGTAACGGCCAGCCTTCCAGCGCTTTGCGTATCGTTAATCCTTCTTCATTTAGCACCGCCGGGAAACGCCATTCCCAGATCTCTCGGAATACCGTCGGGTCAAATCCGAAACCGAATTGGGCCAGCTCGCTGAGCACATCCGTCAGATCCGCCCAGAGAGGCGTGGGCAGGAAATATTTGTCGTGCAAATCAAAACTGAAATCTTTCAGTGCCCGACGGAAAGGTTGTTTGAGAAGGTAGGTGAGCAGGGCGCGCCAGAGCAGTGCCACCGCTCCAGTCCAATCCGCGCTTGGGAGACTCTCGATGGCGCGGAACTCAATGAGACCGTAGTACCCGGTGGGAGGACTCCAAAATTTATCAAAGCTTGCTTCGCTTCGATGGGTGTTTCCGGAGACGTCCGTGTGAAGATGCCGGAGTAGCTCATTGATCTCCAGACGAGAATCACCTGGCGGCAGGTTTTCCAGTTGGCGATACACCAATTCCAGATCCAGGAGTTTGTTCCCGCTTTCGTCCGGCCGTGGGGCCTGCGAGGAAATCCCGACATAACACCCCGTAAAAAGGTAGGAAAGCGACGGGTGATGCTGCCAATATCGCAGGATCGACGCGACCCAGCCGGGTCGTGTGAAGAACGGATTCTCCTCGATCGAGATTCCCCCAAAGAGCAGATGTGATCCGCCGCCGGTGCCGGCCGGGAGAGGCTCCGCACGGAAGCTTCGCAGACCAATTGTCCCGGCGAGTTTTTCCAAGGTAACCAGCCACTGTTGAAATCCGAGCCATTCTTTGCACGGTGGCAGATTGACTTCCAAAACTCCGGGATCCGCCGTAAAGCCGAGCCGGGTCCAGGTCGCGGGAAGATCGACCGGGACGTATCCTTGCCAATCAACTGCGCACCGGTCGCCGATGGCCGCCGTGATGATTCGAACAAGCTGTTCCCATTGTTCCGTCAGGAGCGGTGGAAGAAAGACGATAAGACCCTTTACCCCTGTTTGCAGAACTAGCGCCCGCTTGATCGCGTCTTCCGGCAGTCGGTTCAGGGGAAGACGAAGCCCGGCCGGTCCCTCTGTTTTCAGGAGTTCAACCCCGCGAATGTTCCATCGTTCCGTGATCCATTTTTCCTCGCGGGAATCGAGCGGTAATACCCAGACCGGTGCTCGGGGAGTGAGCGGGTCTTTCGCTTGCAGCCAGCGGTCTTCCAGTCGCAGTTCACGGATCAGTTGGTCCCGGATCAACTTGAGCGTCTTGCTGTTGGGACCGCCCTTTTTGTTCTCGTTCGGGATCCCCAACGGTCCGGGCGAATTAGGGTGCAAGACCTGCAGAGCCCAACGCGGGTTGACTTCCCCCGGATACAATTTCCCCGGGCTATATAAAATCATTGCCCCGGGCAACACTGTTTCCACGACTTTTTCGGCAAAAGCGAGGGCGTACCCTAGTTTGGTCGGCCCAACTGCTGCAATGTGCCACTCCGGACCTTCAGGCTTGGTCGGGATGAATGTGGGTTCTCCGCCCATCGTCAGGACGACTCGCTCGCTTGCTAGTGTCTTTTCCACGTGCTTGGCAATCTTCGCCAGATCCTTTTCGACGAGGAAACTGAGGTCGAGATGCGAATCAAACTCGCCGTGATGTTCACCGAAGTACGAACCTTGAATCGGCGCAATATCCGACATCCGCGTGCCGACGGCTGTCGGGATGAAACGATGATCGCAAAACGTGCCGTTGGTGGGATCGATCCCTACCCACCCGGCGCCCGGAAGAAAAACATCAATCCATGCATGCAGACCGCTCTCCGCTCGTCGATCCTTGATATCAACATGGAACTCGCAAAGGAAACCGCTCACCACCCGGACGGCCAAGCCAATCTGCCGCAGGATCGTCGCGCATAGTAACGCGGTATCCCTGCAGGCACCCGACCGTAATTCGATGGTCCGTGAGGGTAGCCGCGCTTCTCCTTCGGCACGTACTTCGTACGCGATCTCGCTGTGCAATGTATCGGCAAGCTCGACTAACGCATCCACAGTGTTCGGCTTCCCGTTCAGTCGCCAGATTTCTCCCGTATCTGCTTCTTCGTCAGGGTTAATGATTCGGTACGGGGCCAGGACACGATTTTCTTCCACCGTGTATTCAAACGGGAGCTGTAGAGCGCGCGGGGCGAGCAGGAAATGAAATGGATTCTTCGGCCAGAGTTCAATTTCAAGTTCAACCCGGATCTCCAGAATCTGGCCGGGCGTGGGTAGAAAACAATTTGCGACAATGTTATCGAACAGGTCCCGGCGATATTGGATATCACTTTCGATGTTAACGGTGGTTTGAAGCTGGTGCGTGGTGATTGATTGGTCCGTGCGGGGATAAAGCCGAATTGCGTGGGTCGAGAAACTCACCGGTTCCTCGTAAGAATAGCGCATCCAGTTTTCAATTTTGATGTGCATATGAATGAAAAATCCAAAAAGCAAAGTTTGCGCTTTGAGGTCCGCCCCGGTCTGAACTCTATTTCTTTACCCTGTTTACCCTGACCTGGACCTTCATTGTCTGACGCCCTGTTCCCTTGAAGGTTCCACGAATCGGAGCAGCTTCACTGGCATCGCGTCCGAAGGAAACGGATATATGCTGCTCTCCGCACCAGCGATTATTCGTCGGGTCAAGGGCCACCCATTGTTGCCCGGGCACCAGAACCTCTACCCACGCATGTGTCGCCACCGACCCGATCAGCCTCCTGGATTCGCCGTTTTCCCCTCTAATCGGCGAGGTTTCAATATAGCCGCAAACATAGCGAGAAGGCAAACCCGCCGTTCGCAGCACGCTCAGCATGATATGGGCAAAGTCCTGGCAGACTCCGATGCGGTCACGCCAGATGGATCCGACATCCGTCGAAAAATTCGTCGCGCCTTTTCTGTACTGGAAGCTCTCGTGGATTGCGCTGTTGAGAGCCTCCAACCCCTCTCGCAAGGTTGTTCGTCCATTGAGGTAACGTTTGGCCCACTGCACGGATTCCCGGCCAATTTTGACCATGTCGGTCGGTTGCAGGTAGTCGAACACGGACGCGAGAGAGCCGGTCAGAATTTGACGCGATTCTTGAATCGTTAGATCCAGATTCTCGGCCGGAAGGGTACCGGAAAGAGTTTGAATCAGCGCCTCGCTGCGGATTTTCAACCGGGTGTGTCGGTACGGCAAAGACAAGAAAGAGACTTCGTTTCCGAAATAGTCGCGATAGCCTGAAGTCCGGCTGACCGGTTCTATCATCAACCGATGTTCGCGCACGGTCTGCATTTCCCGATTCGGGGGTGTCAACCGCAGTTCGAGGTAGGCCTCTGCGACCGGTTCTCCGTATCGGTAGTCGGTGATGTGTGTGACGCGGAAAAGCATGACCCTCCCTTTCGGCAGCACACTTACCCTCATTAAGGCCTGGAAGGCAAATAGATGTAAGCAAAGCGTCCCTCTTTGCCTCTTCCAGTAAGTAAGGCGTCCCGCCTTACCTCTTCCAGAACCTTGGACAGGGGGTAGGGTAGGGCAACAGAATCCCTCGAGACCCTCGGCTATCCCCTTCAACCGCAGAGCGAATCGATCTTTCCTTGAAGTGCGTTCACCAGCGTCCCGACCGCTGCTATATGTGCCTTGACGCGTGCCTCGATCGGAAAAGGCTTCGGCGTCTCGATGGTGAAGCTCACGTCCGTGTGATGAACCATGAGATAAATCGCCTCGGCCCACTCGGGCCGGTCTTCAAGCCGGCCCAGTTTACCAATGAGATCGCGCCTCGAGATGACCCCGCCGCGCGCGACCCCTTCCTCGATTTCCGGGCGCAGATCGATTGGCACATGGAGTCCCATCGCCGCGATGATCTTTGCTCCCAGCCCGGGATCGAGCGAGTCGTTCAGCTCATAGAGATAGGCGCCAATGCCCTCGTAATCTTCATGCAGCAGCATCGACGCATCGAAACGGCCGAGGGTCAGCAAAGTTTCGATGTGGCTCTTGATTTCGAGCGACCTGGAGTTCCGGTAGTCGCGGTTGAGATCGATCTCGTCCCGGTTCGTCCGCACGCCCAGGGCGAGGCCGTTCGGGTTGAGGATCGGAAACATTGTCACATCTAAGGCGGCGAAGAAGCCGGGGCGTCGGATCATTTCCAGCAACGCCAGCGGGCCGGAAATTTCGTCGCCGTGGATGCCTGCAGAGAGATAGAGCCGCGGTAATGGGCGGTCGCCTTCCGGCGCCGCGCGCTGGAGCCACGGCCGGGGACCGCTCTCCATCGGCGGAAGATGGCGCACCGTCCAACCCCCTGCGCGCGCGATTTCCTCAACCTCGCCGGTATAGGCGATCGGATCGAAAGTCGTCGGAAGATTCATACCGTGGACGTCCGAGGCAGATCGCCCAATCGAGGTTTCTTGAACCGGGGAATTCGGTAAATCATCGAGCGGTGAGGGCATTTGGCACATCCGAAGGGTTAACTCGGCTTTCGCGTCACCTCGAGAAGTTCCTTGATCGCGTCCAAGGCCACTGGGTCTTCCAACGTGCTGAGATCGCCGGTATCGCGCCCTTCGGCTGCGGCGAGAATGGCGCGCCGAAGAATCTTGCCTGACCTTGTCTTCGGAAGGGCGCGGACGACGTAAATCGCCGCCGGGCGCGCAAACGTGCCGAGGTTTTGCGCCACCGTGGATCCAATCTCCCGCTTCAGCGTTGCCTCTGCCTCCGAGGAAGAAAAATCTCCAGGTTTTTTGAGCACGATGAAGCAATGAACGCATTGGCCTTTGATCTCGTCGCTTGCTCCGACGGTTGCGACTTCTGCAACGGCGGGATGAGAACTGACAGTCTCCTCGATTTCTCGCGTCCCGAGGCGATGTCCGCTGACATTGATTACGTCGTCCGAACGCCCGAGAATAAAAAAGTAGCCATCCTCATCTTGAGTCGCGTAATCGAACGTGGAATAGAGCTGTTTGCCTGGAAATCGGCCGCAATAGTGGCGCTCGAACAGTTCGTCATTCTTCCAAACGGTCGGCATACAGCCGGGAGGCAGCGGTAGACCAATCGCCAGAACGCCATTCTCCCCGCGAGGGAGGGTCTCGCCAGTGGCTGGATCGACGATCTTAGCGTCGTACCCGTACAGTGCGATGCCAGGAGATCCAGGCCGAATCTGAGGCGGTTCGATGCCTGGCAACAGAGCAAGTACAGGCCAGCCCGTCTCCGTCTGCCAATAATTGTCGAGAATTGGTATCTCCAGGGCGCCGCCAATCCACGCCAACGTCGGTTCGTCCAACGGTTCGCCCGCCAGGTACAGCCGTTGCAGACTCCTCGTGTCATATTTGCGGAGATATTCCGGATCCTGCCGCTTCAGAACTCGAATAGCAGTAGGTGAGGTGAACATCACCGAGACCCCGTACTTTTCCACGATCCGCCACCAGATGCCGCCATCCGGGCGTGTCGGGAGCCCCTCGTAAAGGACAGATTGCATCCCGTGAATCAAAGGACCGTAGACACCGTACGAATGACCGACAGCCCATCCGATGTCTGCCGCCGTGAATATTGTTTGGCCCGGCTCGCCGGCAAATACGTATCGCATTGAAGCTGCCAGCGCGACGGCGTGCCCGCCCGTATCCCGCTGTATGCCCTTCGGTGTCGCGGTTGTCCCGGAAGTGTACAGCAGATAGCTCGGATCGCCGCTTTCGAGCCACGTCGGTCCGACTTCTTCCCGTAGATGTTGGTCGCGGGCTTCGGTATAATCAATGTCGCGAGCAGCATTCAGGCGCATTCCTTCCTCGATGCGCCGGTTGCACACCAAAACATGTTCAGGCTGAAATTTGGCGATCGAAATTGCCTCATCGACCATCCGTTTCAATGGGATTACCTTTCCGCCCCGCAACCCTGCATCGGCCGTAATCACCAGCCTGGCTTCGGCGTCTGCAATCCGTGTCGCGAGGCTGGCTGGCGCGAAACCGGCAAAGACCACCGAATGCACAAGACCAAGCCGGACGCATGCGAGCATCGCAAAAACGGCCTCGGGGATCATTGGAAGATAAATGATGACTCGATCCCCGCGTTTCAGTCCCAGTGATTTGAGGACCGCCGCAAACCGGCATACCTCGTCGTAAAGCTCCTGGTAAGTGAACGACTGTGCCGCGTCGATCTCGGTCGAGATATAGTGGAGGGCTGATTGTTTCGCACGGAGTGCTAGATGCCGGTCGATCGCGTTGTAGCAGAGATTCGTTTCACCGCCCACGAACCACTTCGCAAACGGAGGTCTGCTGAAATCACAAACCTTCTGGAACGGTTTCTCCCAATGAATCGCTTCAGCCTGTTCGGCCCAGAAGGCTTCCCGTTGTTCCAAGGCGCGTCGGCAGAATTCAATAGATCCGGTTGGCTTACTCATTGGGGGTGGAGCAATGGAGTCTTGCGTATTGGAGTGATGCGGCATTGGAGTATTGGGTTTAGGGACTTGCGGAGGTCCGACCGTAATATTTTTGCGCGTATCTCGACAGCACTTTCCTCCTCTTTAGTAGAAGGGTCCCGACCTCGTTGGTGTAATCCCACAAATGTACAAGAAGCGCCATCGGAATTTGGCTAAGACCGCCTAAGCCGGTTACTCTGCACGGCTTACCTCGCTGGTTCGGGCCGGCAAACTATTATTATCTGTACCGGCAGGCGTTTCCTCAGCACCCCAATACCCCAATACCCCAATACTCCATTACCCTGTCTCCTGTCAGAGGTCGGGACCCTTCTACTAATGAAGCGGAAAGTGCTGCGCCCGAACCATCGAGACGCGCGCAATAATTTCACGGTCGGACCTCCGCAACTCCCTAGCCCCAATACCCCAACACCGCATTACCCAAATACCGCACTACTCCTGAATCCTGACTCCTGTCAGAATAACGTCGGTTCCGGATCCGAAATAATGCTTTGATGACTCAGGAAATTATCCGTTATCACATGGTGCAATTCGTGTGTCTCCGAGAGCAACACATCCAGAAGTAAGAGCAACTCTTCGCGACGAAGCAGACGAATGTTGGTTTCGTCTTCACTCATGAAAAAATTATACCAATCCAATCTTCGGATCGTTCTCAGCAATTCGTCGAGAAACGATTGGGCCTTTTGCGCAGCCGTAGAACCGCTCGGAAGCGAGGCTTGAAGAATTTCGGCGCAACGTCGGAGTGAATATTTGACCGATCGCGGCATTTCGGCGTTCTGCCAGAGAAACTCCAATACCTGGGGAGGTTCTGCTCTCGTCTGGTAAATGCGACGGTAGGCATCCCGAGAACCAAGCAGACGGAGAAATGCAGACAACTCGATCTCGATGGAGTGCAATGACTCGAGCCGCCGGACGATCGACTGAGTGATGCTCCGCGTCGCGTTGGCCGTGGTGATTGCCCTTTCCACAAATTGACCAAGTTCGCTGAATCGCCAGCCGTCGTCCGCAAGCATTGAGAGTTGCGCGGTGGCGAAGAACTGCGGGATGACGGCTACTGCCGTCTCCGACAGGCGACGCGTCATCCTGCGCGCCTCGTCATCCGTGGCCCCGGCGCGAAAACGGCTGCGAATAAAAAATCCGCGCAGAGCGGCCAATGCGGACCAAGCTTCCGGGCTGATAGCTTCACGTAACGAATCGGCATTGCGCATCGCCTTTCGCACGATTGAAACAACCGATCCCATTTCAGTGGCGTCGAGCATCAGCCGGTATCGTTCGATCGGACTGGACATGCTGCGCCTGCCTTTCTTTCCGGCGTGTTCCAGCGGCGGGAGCAGCCGATTCCAGACCGGCCGATAGAGTCTCCGTTCGGCGGACGTTAGTTCCTCCATTTCGATGGTCTCGATCACCTGGATCATTTTCGAAATGGTCATCGCGCGTTCCAGATACCGTCCCAACCAGTAAAAACCCTCTGCCACACGGCTTGTAACTGGTCTCGCAGGCAACATTTTCGGTCGTCGAAATGGTTCCGCCGTAGAGATTGTGGTCGACACTTCCTGGAGTACCCAAGTGTCTTTTCCGCCGCCGCCATGCTGCGACTCAGTCCGGCCCTGTTCAGTCGCAGAAACGCGCGTCAACGCCCCAGGAAATACTTCGAAGCGGTCCCCATCCCTGATGCCATACACGATATGGTCTTGCAGCCGCGTGGTTTTTTTTCCTTGCGAGAAGCAAAGCGTTTCTGCGCAATCTTCGACAGGCTGGGCCACGAACAGATAGGGCGCGCGTCGCACCTCCGTCCGAATCTCGTTCCAGGATTTTTCTTCGCCGGTGAATTTCAAAAAAGATTCTCCGGTCAGAGTCCGTAATTGAAACCGGTCAGGTTGCTCGAAGACCATCTCGCGCTGATCCAAATCGCCTAACCAGTAGGTTTGGATGGCAGGCAAAATGGGTGATTCGCCGAGATAGAAACGGATCACTGCGGTGGAAAAATGAAGCAGGCTCCGATCATCCGCGAGCTGCGATCCGATGCTGTTCACAATCGCCACCTTGCCTTTTCGGATACAATGAACGAGACCCGGAATTCCAAGATGGCTTTCCCGCCTGAATACCAGAGGGTCGAGCCAAGCGTCAGCGAGGCGCGTGTAAATCATGTCCACGCGTTCCAGGCCGGAAACGGTTCTTAGAAAAAGTGAGTCGTCCAAGACGACCAAATCTCCTCCTTCCACCAATGGGATTCCCATCCTCCTGGCTAGGAATCCGTGTTCCGAGTAAACGGCGCTCGCCACGCCCGGAGTAAGCAGGACCACCGCAGGATCGGGCTGCGGGGCAATCGCTCGCAACTTCAACAGAATTTCTGTCGGGATGTCGGCGATCGACTCGACCGGCTGACTCTGGAACAGCTCAGGCAGAACCCGCGCCAGCAGCCGCCGGTTCTGGATCATGTACGAAAGTCCGGAGGCGTGACTGAGGTAGTGATTTTTTACCAACAACCGGCCCGAGCTGTCCCTGCAGATGCAAAGCCCGCTGAGATGCAAAAAATGGCCGCCGCCCGGGTGCAGACCGGCCGCGCTTCTCTGGTAGTTCGGACTTCCAAGCACGGCTGGAATAGGAATCACGCCTTGCCTCAGAATTTCTCGTTGGCCATACACATCCGCCAGGAACATGTCGAACGCGCGAATCCGTTGCTCGAAACCGCGCACAATCTGGCTCCATTCATCACTCGTGAAAATCTGTGGCAGCAAATCGCAGAACCAGGTGTTGTGGTGTTCGCCGGACGGGAGTTCGAAGGTGACTCCAAGTTCTCGAAGCGTCGCGTCCAGCCGTTCTTCGAGTTCCCGCAAATTGGCGGAGGTCGCTCCTTCCAGCTGGCTGACAAGCTCCGAGTAAGGCGCGCGGGGTTCCCCACCGCGCTCACTCAACACTTCGTGCCACCGTTTCGGCGGGCGATTTCCGTTCTTTTCTGCCATGCAGGTCTGCTCTCGGTTAACTGGAAACCGGTCCTCGCGCAAGGTTGGATATGAGAATTGTCAACTGCCTGCCTCATTTTCGCCGTCGCAGGCGGCCAATCAGTGCGTCGGCTTCCGGAATTCGCAAGTACCACGCCCCGACCAAATAGAGCGATCCGTAACAAGGAAGAACGACGAGACCGGCGACTACCGGATGCCCCGTTACTAAGAGCTTCAGCGGATAGGCGAGCGCTGCCGAGAAAAAGGCTATACTCCAAAGCCGGAATAACAGGAGGCCCGGTACTGAAAATGAACCCACCCGGCGCCTCAACGCGTGTCGGAGCAACAGGAACTCCATCCAGCCGGCAACACCTGCCGACGCCGGCAAGCCTGCCAATCCCCAGCTCGGGTCCAAGTGCAAAAGCTTCGGAATCGGAAATGCGGACAAATACCCAAGAACAATCGTTAAAACGACCCGTACGATGGCGAACCGCAGAGGCGTGCGGGTATCACGCAGCGCATAAAACGCCGACGAGCACAGGCGGCCCGAGGTCGATGCGACCAGGCCGACTCCGGAACCGATCAGGAGCGCCCAAACATACAGGGTATCGATGTGAGTGAATCGGCCTGACTGATAGAGCAGTCCGGCCAGGGTATCGCCGAAAGCGAAAAAACTCATCGCAGCGGGGATAACAAAAAACGCCATGCGCCGCATCGCCGCGGTCAATCGTTTTAAAAGCTCGACTCGGACTACCTTTTCATCGCCGGCCAGAGCCCGGGACATCGCGGGAAGCTCCGCCGCCGAGATTGACATCCCAAACAGGCTGATCGGAAGCAGACCGATCGTTTGCGCACAGTTCAGCAGGGCGACCGAGCCCGACGGCAACAGGCTTGCTAGAACGTTGTCGATGTAGGCACTCAGCTGGACGATACCACGACTGATGAATACCGGGACAAAGTTGATCAAAACGCCCCGTACATGCGTCGAAGCAGTATCCAGCGAAAAGCGGAGCCGTCGAGTCAAACGCAAGACTGTCGGTACCTGAACCAGAAGCTGAGCGAAGCTGCCAAGTACTGAACACCACGCTGTTGATACCACCAGGTTCGACAGTGATTCTTTGGCGCCGAACATCAGCAGTCCGGCAATGATGAACAAGTTCCACAGCACCGGCGCGGAATAGGAAAGAAAAAATCGGCCATGGCTGTTCAAGATGCCGAGACACCAGGCAGACATCACCAGCGCGCCAACTCCAGGGAACAAAATCTGCACCAGCCTGATGGTCAGTTGCCGCGTTTCGCCCGTGAAACCTGGCGCGATCGCGTCAATCATGAGCGGTGTGCTGAAAATTCCGAGAATAACCAGGACCGACGTCAGCAAAGCCAGCAGCGAGCCGACCACGCTCGCCACATGATTGGCATCTCTTTCATCTGAACTCGCCAGAAGACGCGAGTAAACTGGGATAAACGACGCCGACAGAACGCCTTCTCCGAAGAGGTTCTGCAGAAAATTTGGAATCCTCAGAGCCGCCCGAAACGCGTCCGCCGCGGGCAGCGTACCGAGAAAATGTGCCAATGCCCGTTCCCGAATCAGCCCCGCGATCCTGCTCAACATGATTCCGGCCGCCACGAGAACGGCTGGGCGGCCAGACGAACGCTCTGCCCCGGGTTTCGCGATTTTCGGTGGTTTCTGCTGCATCGTAAGGCGCGGGAACCATGATTCGATCCAGATGCCTCGGCAAGATATTGTGTTGAGCGCGATGTAAGTGACCCTTTGGGCCTGCCAATCCTCGTCCTTCGTCCTCGATTGGGGATCGAGGCGGTTTGCCAGGATGGAAGAAGGATAAAGGGAGAAAGCAAGCGTTGGGCGTTTCGCTCGTACCACCCGAAAAGCGGCCGATTGGGACATTACCTCTTCAATCGCCGGGAAAACCGGGACGGTTCATTTCGAGAAAGAGTCGATCGAATCCAGTTCCAGAGTGATATGGCCCTCAAGCAGGTCGCGCGCGTTCGGAAGAGTGCTCATGAGCCAGAGTATAGACCACTGGTCGGTTTGAGGTCGACCAACATCCCAACACCCCAACACCCCAACACCCCAATACGGTTATTGACACCTCCCACAGCTCCTGCATGCACGGGGCTATAGTCTTGCTTAGCAGCTAAATACGACACATCGTAGACGGTCGAGAAAACTTCCTTTTTTCTGACGTTCACAAATTTCCCAACTCTGACGAAAAAACGAACCCCCAGCGGTTGCCCTTGCAATGCAGGACATTTATTTCGATCCGACTTTTCAGATGGCTTGCGACCAATTCAAGTTGATCGCCGATTACCTGCAGATCCCCAGTGACCTTCGCAACCGGTTAATGTATCCGAAACGATCCGTCGTCGTCTCGGTTCCGGTCCGCATGGATGATGGTTCGACGCAGTTGTTCCAAGGTTACCGGGTTCAGCACACGCTTGCCATGGGTCCGACTAAAGGAGGCACTCGTTTTGGCACAACTGTCAACATTGGGGAGGTGGCGGCCCTGGCCATGTGGATGAGTTGGAAATGCGCGCTCGCAGGATTGCCTTACGGCGGCGGAAAAGGGGGCGTGTACGTTGATCCGCGAATGCTTTCAGGAAACGAGTTGGAGCGATTGTCCAGGCGGTACATGCAGGAAATGATCCCGTTTATCGGTCCTCACATCGATATCATGGGACCCGATATGGGAACCAACGAGCAAGTAATGGCTTGGTTCATGGACACCTACTCGGCGAATGTGGGGCATTCCGTTCCGGAAATCGTGACAGGGAAACCCGTGAGCGTTGGGGGAACCTATGGTCGGAGAGAATCGACCGGACGCGGGATTGTTTATCTGATTGAACGCGCGGCGAACATTTTGAAGTTGAAACTGAACAATGGGACCGCCGTTATCCAGGGTTTCGGCAACGTGGGAGCGGTCGCCGCTCAAGGCCTGGCCTACAAGAACGGAATGAAAATTATCGGCATCAGCGATGTCTCAGGCGCCTACCACAACGACCATGGAGTCGATGTGCGAGCCGCAGGAAAATACGCGCTTGAACATGGAGATTTGAAGGGATTTTCCGGGGCAGAGCCGATCCCGGCCCAGGATCTACTTACTTTGCCTTGCGACGTCCTGGTGCCGGCAGCCGTCAGCGCCGTCATTAGCCGAGAGAACGCCGGGAATATTCGTTGCCGGATCCTGGCGGAAGGCGCCAACGGACCGACGACCGTCGAAGCGGATAAGATTCTGTTCGAGCGTTGGAGAGAAGTCTTTGTGATCCCGGATATACTTTGCAACGCGGGCGGTGTAATCGTTTCTTACTTTGAGTGGATACAGAGTCTCCAGAGCTTCTTTTGGAACGAGACGGAAGTGGTTGATCGCCTTTTCCGCGTCCTGGAACAGTCCTTCGGCGCTATGATCAAACGAGCCAAGGAAGAAAAGATTCCTCATCGCATGGCAGCACTCGCCATCGGGGTGGAGCGCGTGATGCAAGCTCGTCGGGATCGCGGGCTATTTCCATGAGCGACTCTTTGGTTCCGGAGTTTGTAATTGGTCAACAGGAAGCTTTGACCACGCGCCACTTTATGGAAAACTTCTCCCAAGACCCGCTGAACCCGAACCCCTGAAGTCCGAACGTCAAACTCCGAACGTATTTTTTTCTATGCAGATTCAAACACCCGAGGTGCAAGTTCCCGAACTGGTTAAGCCGCCAACGCCGCTCTGGTTCAAAGAAGCCATCGTCTATCAATTGCATATTAAAACCTTTTGCGATGCGAACAATGACGGCATCGGAGATTTTCAGGGATTGCTGAGCAAACTCGATTATCTCAAAAACCTTGGTGTTACCGCGATTTGGCTTCTGCCATTCTACCCATCGCCCCTCAGGGACGATGGATATGATATCGCTGACTATTTCACCGTCAATCCATCCTACGGCACCTTGGATGACTTCAAACAATTCCTGGATGTCGCTCATCAAAATGGGCTGCGCGTGATTACCGAACTCGTGCTGAATCACACCAGCGATCAGCATCTCTGGTTCCAAAAATCTCGCCGGGCTGCCCCGGGAGATCCCTGGCGCGATTACTATGTCTGGTCCGACGATCCAACCAAATACGGAGAAGCCCGAATCATCTTCAAAGACTCTGAGGTGAGCAACTGGACCTACGATCCACTTGCCAAAGCCTATTTTTGGCACCGCTTCTTTTTTCATCAACCCGATCTGAACTACGACAATCCAGCCGTCAAAGCCGCGGCGTTCGAGGTTCTCGATTTCTGGCTGGACCTGGGTGTGGACGGGCTCCGATTGGATGCGGTGCCCTACCTTATCGAACGCGAAGGGACCAGCTGCGAAAATCTCCCGGAGACCCATCACATTTTGCAGGAACTCAGGGCCCGCATCGATGCGAAATATTCGGGCCGGATGCTTCTGGCCGAAGCAAATCAATGGCCGGAAGATGCCGTCGCCTATTTCGGTACCGGGAACGAATGCCACATGTGTTTCCATTTCCCCCTCATGCCGCGCATGTTTATGTCGCTGCATATGGAGGATCGCTATCCGATCGTCGATATTCTCGAGCAGACACCCGCGATTCCTGAGAACTGTCAGTGGGCCATCTTTCTTCGGAACCATGACGAACTCACACTCGAGATGGTCACGGAAGAAGAGCGCGACTATATGTATCGGGTCTACGCTCGAGATTCCCGCGCGCGGATTAATCTCGGAATTCGCAGGAGATTAGCACCGCTCCTGGGTAACAACCGGAGGAAGTTGGAGTTAATCCATTCGCTGTTGTTCTCGTTGCCGGGGAGTCCCATTCTCTATTACGGAGACGAAATCGGCATGGGCGATAACATTTATCTCGGTGACCGCAATGGCGTACGCACCCCCATGCAGTGGAGTTCGGATAAAAATGCCGGATTTTCCCGTGCCAATCCGCACTCACTCTTTTTGCCGGTTAATATCGATCCGGAATTCCATTACGAAGCGATCAATGTTGAGGTTCAAGAAACGAATCTCTCCTCGCTCCTCTGGTGGATGCGGCGCGTGATTGCGATTCGCAAACGCTTCCCCGCCTTCGGTCACGGCGATTTTCAGCTGCTCACTCCTTCCAACAACAAAGTGCTCGCGTTTACTCGCACCTATGACACGCAGACAATTCTAGTGGTGGTGAATTTGTCGAGGTTTTCGCAGGCGCTCGACCTGGATCTCGCAAATTGGATTGGCTGGGTGCCCGAGGATACCTTCGGCCACGGACGGTTTCCGGTGATCCGGGATAACAAATATCCGATAACCCTTGGAGCACACACCTCCTATTGGCTGTTGCTCACGCCGCCGGAAGCGACCGGGGGCGTTGATGGGGAAAGAACTTTGCCCGTCCTACAATTCAACGGCGATCCCGCGTGGTGGTTTACTTCGATCGGTTCGCGCTTCGTCGATCGAGAATTGGTGACTTACATCAAAAATACTCGCTGGTTCCGAAGCAAAACGCGAGCGGTTCTAAGTGTCAGCGTCTTGGATCTAATCAATTTGCCGGGGGATGGTCTTGGCCAGTTGCTCATCGTCGCTTTTAATTACGCGGAAGGTGCGCGGGAATTGTACGCCTTGCCGGTACGCGTTGTTTCTGGGGAAGAAGCGCGCTCCATCGAAGTCGATTTTCCGGCGACCGTCATCGCTCGAACTTCCCAGGAAGGCGATCTGCTGGTTGACTCCATTGGTTCTCAAGCTGTTCAGCGGATCCTGCTGGATCTCATTTCCGAGGGGCGCACGTTAACCGGCAGATCAGGAAGATTGGTTTCCACTAAGTCGACTCATCTTGAAGAGACCTTGCGGGACGGCCCCCCGCAACAAAGCAGATTCTTAAAGGTCGAGCAGAGCAATAGCTCCGTTATTTACGACGACAAGATCTATCTGAAGCTGTTCAGAAAGCTTGAAGAAGGGATCAATCCCGATCTGGAATTAACCAAGCAACTCAGTGAGAAGTGCGGGTTCGCGAATGTACCTACCTACCTTGGAGATATTCAGTATGTCGCGCACGGCCAGGACCCGGCTTCGCTCGTCATGATCCAGTCGTTTACGGCGAACGAACAGGACGGATGGACTCAAACACTCGCAGCGGTGAGTCGGTTCTTCGATCGGGTCTTGGAAGACCCTCAACGGCCGCCGGCCCCATTCGTTGGTCTATGGGAAGAAATTCCTGAGCCGTTTCTCGGCCTCATTGAAGGCGTTCATCTTCAAACCGTTCGCCTCTTGGGTGAACGATCCGCAGAGATGCACCTCGCTCTTGCGCAGGATACCGAATCGCCCAACTTTGTTCCGGAGCCTTTTACGCTGCAGCACCAGCGCTCTGTATTCCAGTCGATTCGCAGCGAAACCAAACAAACCTTCGCGCTCCTTGCCCGCACGCTCAGCGGTCTGGAAGAGCATGCAAGAGGTTTAGCGGAGAATGTCCTTCGACACGCAGATGAGTTAGCGTCATTTCATGATTACCTTCTTCGTGACCCGATCGATACGAAGAAAATTCGGATTCACGGAGATTACCATTTGGGCCAACTCTTGTTCACCGGAAAGGACTTTATAATCCTGGATTTTGAGGGCGAGCCGGGCAGACCGATCGGTGAACGCAGATTAAAACGATCCGCTCTGATCGATGTCGCCGGAATGCTGCGCTCGTTTAACTATGCGGCGCATCACGGGCTGCTGGAGTCCCGGACTGTCCGTCCAGTCGATCAGCCGACCCTCGAAACCTACGCCGACCTTTGGTCGACACGGGCCAGCCAGGTTTTCCTGAAGGCTTACCTGGACAAAGTCGGAAACGCTTCCTTTATGCCGCAAGATCAGGAGGACTTGCGACTTTTGCTCCGCAGCTTTCTGATTCTTAAAGCCTTGTATGAACTTCGATATGAACTCAATAACCGTCCGAAATGGGTCGCCATCCCCTTGCGTGGCATCTTGAGCCTTATTGGTGCAGGAGTGGCGCCGGCGCCCAAGGTCGTTGAGGCAGAAGTGGCGCCGATACCCAAGGTATGAGTAGCGGTGCCAGTCTCTGCTGGAGTGCAAATGCGCGTCTAGAATCCAGACCCACGCAGGAGCGGCCATGCCAATGAATCCGGTCGATTTCGTTGTCATCGGCAGCGGAGTGGCCGGCCTCAGTCTATCGCTCAAGCTTGCGGAGCATGGCTCTGTCGCCATCGTAACCAAACGTCGGGCCACCGATTCAAATACTGCGTGGGCTCAGGGTGGAGTCGCGTGCGTGAGCAGCGGGGAAGATTCGTTCGATTTGCATATTTCGGACACCTTGATTGCAGGTGCCGGACTTTGCGATCCGGAAGCCGTGCGAACGATCGTGACGGAGGGACCCGCTGCCGTCCGGGAATTAATGCGGATCGGCGTCCACTTCGACGAAAGAATTCTGGACGGAGGCCAACGGGAACTCGATTTAGGGAGAGAAGGCGGACACTCCAAAAGACGCGTCCTCCACTATCAGGATACGACAGGACGCGAAATTGAGCAGCGTTTGCTTGATGCGGTCTTCAAGGAAACCAACATCCGGATCCTCGATAATCACATGGGCGTTGACCTGATCACGACAGGCAAACTCGGTTACACAACTGAGGATCGTGTGATCGGTGTGTACGTTCTCCATGAAGCCACCGGGAATGTGGAAACGATACGGAGCGATCGAGTGATCCTTGCCACAGGCGGATGTGGGAAAGTTTACCTCTATACGACGAATCCCGACATTGCGACCGGTGACGGGGTTGCGATGGCTTGGCGCGCCGGAGCGGCGGTCGCTAACATGGAATTTATTCAGTTCCATCCAACCTGCCTTTTTCATCCGGAGAAAAAATCATTCCTGATCAGTGAGGCGGTGCGGGGAGAGGGCGGCAAACTTGTCGATGCTTCCGGACACGAATTCATGTCGAAGTACCATAAGCTCGGTGCATTGGCGCCCCGTGACATTGTCGCCCGCGCAATTGACGCGGAGATGAAGCGGACAGGCGCCAAATGCATGTACATCGATATCACGCACCAGCCCGCGGCATTCCTCAAAGAGCGCTTTCCAAACATTTATGAAACGTGTATGCGCATCGGAATCGACATGACCAGGCAGCCGATCCCGATCGTTCCAGCCGCTCATTACCAATGTGGTGGAGTCAAGACCGACCTGGAAGGCGCGACAACTCTGCGCGGCCTTTTTGCCGTAGGGGAGGTGGCGTGCACCGGTTTACACGGCGCAAATCGTTTGGCTAGCAATTCGCTGCTCGAAGCATTGGTCCTGGCCGGGCGGTGTGCCAAAGCGCTCTTGAAGCCCAAATATTCTAAATATCATCAGGCATTTGATCTCCCTGAATGGCGCGCAGGTCACGCCCAGGATGTCGATGAAGTCGTGGTCATTTATCACAATTGGGATGAGATCCGGCGGCTCATGTGGGATTACGTTGGAATCGTTCGCACGAAAAAGAGATTGCTGCGAGCCAGCACCCGGCTGCGTAACCTTCAACGCGAGATACAGGATTTTTATTGGGACTTTAGGGTTACGACCGAACTTCTTGAATTGCGCAGCCTGTGCACGGTCGCTAGCTTGATCGTCGACAGTGCGCTGGCTCGCAACGAAAGCCGCGGACTCCATTTCACCCTTGATTATCCCACCACCGACGATCCGCGTTTTCTCAAAGATACGATCCTGCGACGCTACTAAGATCGTCGTAAATATTTGCAAAAATCGACCTTTTAAGCCGGTTTTGTCTAAATATTGGGCCTTTTGCCATTAAAAATGCAAAAAGCGCTTGCGTTGCCAAGTGAATTGCCCGTAGAAAGGCAAATACTTAACCATGAGGCTGTCACTTGTTCTTGCGGTTTGTGTTGTTGCAGTAATCGGCGGAAAAGCTTCGGCGCAGTCTCAGTACGAGAGTAGTACCGATTTTGCTAAGTACGCCATGAAGCTGCGCGAAAACGCTCTTCTGAAAATCGAGCCCAAAGTAATCATGTCACCGACAAAGACCGTGTTCACCGGTGACGGTCCGCGTTACATGACCGGACCTTCTCTAATGGGAAGGGGAGCGGCGCTCAGTGGAGGACCCGGCCGGTATGCCTGGAAGCTTGGGATCATTACAACAATCTTTTGGATAGGCGAACGCCCAAGCGGCAACAACCCGGTCCCTAACGATCGCAGTTCCTGGGACAGAAACTGGTACTATAGCTATGGAGGCTATGATAGCCCTGAGCCCTCCGCCCGAAGAAATTTTATTCCCGTCAACTTCGTCCCGCGCCAGAACCCGTTTTACGTCGCTCTGCCTTACAACGATGTCGAAGGGGGTCGCACCAAAGGGGAAGCCAGCCAGGTGATTCCTTGGTTTAAGCAGGCCTTCGTCCGTGAGGGCCAAACCGTTCTCAAAGGTAGATGGCTCGCTATCCGTCACGGCAACAGAGTCTGTTATGCCCAGTGGGAAGATTGCGGCCCTTTCCGGACCGATCACTGGCAATATGTGTTCGGCAACGAACGCCCCAGACCGAATTTGAATCAGGGCGCCGGCTTGGATGTGTCGCCCGCCGTCCGCGATTACCTCGGCCTTGGGAACAAAGATGCGTGTGATTGGAGATTCACCGAATTCCGCGAGGTGCCTCCCGGTCCTTGGGCAATGTACGGCGACAACAACACCTTTGTCCTTTTGCGCCGGCAAAGTAACGACCGGTTTGCCCGCCGGGTCGTTTATAAGACCGAATCGAACGACTAACCTCAGATTTGATTGTTAATCCCGGCGCCCGCTCGTGCCGGGTCAAACGTTTTCAGCCCTGGCCGCGTCAAGGTTCACAAGCTAGTGGCGCTTCTAAGATAAGCGGGATTTGGAACGTTTTTTCTGCCCCTTCAGCCGAAGGGGCTTGGATGATTTACTCTACGCCGTTGCGTCGCCGCGGTGGATGGTTTTACCGCATGACCTCGAGCTATCGCTCGACGCTCCGAAGAGCAATCTAGCATAGGCTTCCAGCCTGTATCATTCACACCATCAAGCGATGCTCTGAAGAGTGGCCCACGCGTGCTCATGCCCCTACAATGGAATCATAGCATGAATCAAAGAAACCCTGGACAGTTGTATGTCCGAACGGTCCGTCTATCGGCTGAGTGTTGGTGCGCCTGCAATGTCTTCCAGCGCATCGCTTTGAGCGATAATATCCGGTCGGCACCGCGCGATCCATCACCGCTTCCTTACCGGTAAATCTCGCCGCCGGTTTTCACAAATTCATCAGCCTTTTCCCGCATTCCGACCTCAATCGATTCCGATCCGTCAAATCCGTGTTCCTCGGCATATTTCCGCACATCTTCAGTGATCTTCATCGAGCAAAAATGCGGTCCGCACATCGAACAGAAGTGCGCAGTTTTGGCGCCCTCTTGCGGCAATGTTTCGTCGTGAAATGAACGAGCTCTTTCCGGATCGAGGCTCAGATTAAATTGATCCTCCCACCGAAATTCGAAACGAGCTTTGCTCAGAGCGTCGTCGCGGATTTGCGCTCCCGGATGTCCTTTGGCGAGGTCGGCGGCATGCGCAGCAATCTTGTAGGCGATCACTCCCTCTTTCACGTCTTCCCGGTTCGGCAAGCCAAGATGCTCTTTGGGCGTCACGTAACAGAGCATCGCCGTGCCGTACCATCCAATCATCGCAGCACCGATCGCGCTCGTCAGATGATCGTATCCGGGAGCGATATCGGTCGTTAACGGTCCGAGCGTGTAGAATGGGGCCTCGTGGCACCACGTGAGCTGTTTCTCCATATTTTCCTGAATCATGTGCATCGGGACGTGACCCGGCCCTTCATTCATCACCTGAACACCCAGATCCCAGGCCCGCTTCGTCAAGTCGCCTTGCGCCTTTAATTCGGCGAACTGCGCCTCATCGTTCGCGTCCGCAATCGATCCCGGCCGTAGCCCGTCGCCGATGGAAAAGCTGACGTCGTAAGCCGCCATGATCTCGCAAATCTCGTCCCAGTGCGTGTACAGGAAATTTTCCTGATGATGCGCAAGGCACCATTTCGCCAGGATTGATCCGCCTCTCGACACGATCCCGGTTTTCCTTTTCGCCGTCAGCGGGATAAACCGCAATAGCACGCCCGCGTGAACCGTGAAATAGTCGACACCTTGTTCTGCCTGTTCGATTAACGTATCCCGATAAATATTCCAGGTCAGTTCTTCCGCGCGTCCTCCAACTTTCTCGAGCGCTTGGTAGATCGGCACCGTTCCAATCGGTACAGGGCTGTTGCGAATGATCCATTCTCGCGTCGCGTGGATATTCTTTCCGGTCGACAAATCCATCACCGTGTCCGCTCCCCACTTGGTGGCCCAGCGCATTTTTTCTACTTCTTCCTCAATGCTTGATGCCACCGCTGAATTCCCGATATTGGCGTTAATCTTTACGAGGAAATTGCGGCCAATGATCATCGGCTCCAGTTCCGGATGATTTACATTCGCCGGAATGATCGCCCGGCCTCGCGCAACTTCCTCCCGAACAAATTCCGGCGTGATGTACTCCGGAATTCCGGGGGGACGATGTCCGTTCCCGCCCGCCGCATCTCGCCGCTCCTCGTTGCCCAGGTTTTCGCGGATCGCGATATATTCCATTTCCTGCGTGACGATGCCTTGCCGCGCATACCAGAGTTGACTGACCGGGTGTCCTCCGGAGGCACGGAGGGTGGCGCGCCTCAGACCGGGAAAAACTTCCAGTTGTCCGCGGCGCCCGTTACGCATGGCGCTCTCGACATGGACTTCGCTTAGGTACCCGTCGTCGACCGGAAGCGTCCGGCGCCCCTCATACTCCTCCACATCCGCCCGACCCAGAATCCAAGTCCGCCGTAAAGGTGGCAATCCATCGCCCACCTCCCCGTGATAGGCGGAGTCGCCCCACGGTCCGCTCGTGTCGTAAACGCCCACGGTTGAATTTTCTTCGGTCCTGCCGTCCGGCAAGCGGGTGGGCGATTGCGAAATCTCCCGCAAACTTACTCGCAAATCGGGGTGGATCTTGCCCGGAACGTAAATCCGACGGCTGCTAGGGTAAAATGAATCAATTGTGGTCATGGCAATCACTCTGCAGGACCACTCTGGAGGTTGCTCCCTTCGACGGTATTAGCCGTTTCAGGTTCAAAGGGTCCTCCGAAATATACGGAGTTCTCAGCCAGAGGCTCCCCTGCGTCCCACTATTAAACTACGAAGTCCGCCCAACGTCAACGGCCAGCACCCATGCAGAGCGATCCGCCGTCCCGTCCATGCGCACCTGGGCGTCATGCCCAATTCCTCCTCGTCGTCCCTGACCCGCTCGACTTCCAGCAGGCGCCGGTTGATCTGGGGGCCAGGGTTTCGAGGTAGGGCATATTCAGGCAACGAATTTTCCGGTGATCCGCCCCAGGAGCGCAGGCGAGGCAATTGATTGTCCACGGTGTTGGTTGGCAGAGGAACCCGACCAATCCGGGGCCGTGTTGGAGCTGCGGCACGTAACCGTTTAGGTAGAGTCAATCGATCGAATCCAGTTCCAGAGTGATATGGCCCTCAAGCAGGTCGCGCACCTTCGGAAGAGTGCTCATGAGCCGGAGTATAGACCACTGGTCAGTTTGCGGTCGACCAACACTCCAACCCCAACACTCCAACCCCAACACTCCAACCCCAACACTCCAACCCCAACACCCCAACACCCCAGTACTCCAATACCCTTGG
>DATHPZ010000114.1:0-25189 GCA_035483355.1 Chthoniobacterales bacterium
CTCCGGGTTGGCTTGAAAAGGGTTTGTCTGCGTCGTTGCTCGTTCGTTACGTATCGCAGCGGATACGCTCCTCACTCGCGCCTAGCATCCAAACCCTTTTGAAGCCAACGGTATGCCTCCTACTTATGAGACGATGCACTAATGCATCGTCTCCTAAATCCCTTGGGTTTCGTTGCGTTCAAAATGGGTCGTCTGCACAAGGGATTTAGGAGACGGTACACTATGGCCACCGAATCCGGTCTAAAAGTTGCCCCAATCGCACCCCGGCCTTGGTCAGTTGTTGGGCGGCCAGGTCCGTATTTTTTTCCTCATAATCACGCGGCAACGTGATCGAGATCCAAAGAGGATTTGATTCGCCCATTGTCTCGACCGAGTTGAATCGGATGCCGGCATACGCCGAGGCCGCCACTTTCACTGACTCTAACGCCCATGTTTCGGCCCAGCGATGATAGTCGCCGGGTGTTGCCGTCCATGCATGGTGAAGATATTCCTGCTTTAGAAGCGCCGCGAGGGCGCGGGAATCGAAAGTGTCGGCGACCCGCTCGACGAGAACCACATCCCAGAGGGCATGCAGCCTCTCTTTTGGCCCATAAAATAGGTCGTTCCCGCCGCGGTCACTCGGCAGACCAAACGCCTCGTCCGGATTTGTCACCAGCAGCGGTGGAGTTGTTTCGCTTATTCGGTAAAAACCGGTGCCACAATGCAACGGTTGGTGGATATCTCCCACAAAGTGAACCAGGAGTCGGAGCGCCTGTGTCCGGCTGAGTTCTCCGGGCGCCGATTCGCGCGTTTCCAAAACTGCGATGCAACGTTCGAGTGCGTGGATGATGTCGTTTTTGCCATCGAAAAATCGTTCTGCCTCGGCGAGTGAGCCGGTTCCGAGCGGTAAATTGACGAAGTGCCACCTTGCGTTGTTCGGGAATTGACGATTGAAATCTTCGGCGTCTTTGGGGCGGGGCCGGTCAATATGTGCATTTTCGCGCACTTCGTCAGCCCAGGTCGAAGCGCTCGCCAGGTCGCTGTCTCCGGACTGATGCAGCAATTGCTGCACTTTTACCTGCGTTTCGGACGAAATCAGATCCTGAGCCAGCGTTCCAACGGCGCGGTGTCCTTCGGCACCCCAACCGAACAGCAGTTCGCCAGGAGCACAAGTCAGAACGAAAATCATGATCAAGGCCCGCATGAGACAGGAGACAGGAGTCAGGAATCAGGAGTGAGGAGAAATGGAGTATTCGGGTATTGGAGTATTTGAATATTGGGGTATTTGAGTACTCTAATAACCCAATTTCTGCGACTCCTGATTTCTGACTCCTGACTCCTGACTCCTGTCTGGTAGAATCGTCTCATGAAAACAGATGATGTGATCACGATTCTCGATCATTTCGCATGCACGCTGCTTCCGGTCGCGTTGCAGATGAATAACGGAAATATGAAAGACGCGGTCAAGGATTCGTATGAGGGCGCCTTGGAAGTGCTTAGGCAGCGAAAAGGCTTTCATAGCCGGGCTCTGGAGGAAATCGAAAGCTGGCCAGGAGAAATCGATGCTCACAAGTTCAACGATCGAGTCGTTCATTTGCCAAGAGAGCTTCATCCAGGGGAGGAGAGCTAGCGATGGCGTCGCCGCCAAAAATGATTCGCGGCCTGTGCCTGCTAGCCTGCGTATCGATCCAGTTCTCTCTTGGTTTTCTCGGAAAAGCCGCCGAATCCGAAGAGCAACGAGTGGAGAAACTCGTCGGGCAGATGACGCTCGAGGAGAAGCTCGATTACATCGGGGGAGTCCATGCGATGTCCATTCGACCAATTCCCAGACTTGGTCTGCCAGAGATTCGCATGTCCGACGGGCCGCTTGGTGTCAGACAGGACAAACCGAGTCCTCGTTATCCGGCCGGCATCGCACTGGTGGCGAGTTGGAACCGGGATCTTGCTCAGTGGGAGGGTGTATCGATAGGTCGGGACTGCCGGGCCCGCGGCATCCACGTTTTGCTAGCTCCGGGCGTAAACATCAATCGCCTCCCGATCTGTGGCAGAAATTTCGAGTATATCTCCGGCGAGGATCCGTACCTGGCGTCGGAACTGGTCGTGCCGTTCGTGCGAGGGGTCCAGAGCCAGGGTGTCATCGCGACCGTGAAACATTTCGCGGCCAACAATCAGGAAATCAATCGGCAGAACATCAATGTGATCGTGACGGAAAGAGCCTTGCGCGAGATTTATTTGCCGGCGTTCGAGGCAGCCGTTCGAGTAGCAAAAGTCGGCGCCGTAATGGACGCCTACAATAAAGTGAACGGAGACTACTGTACGGAGAACGGTTTCCTCAATAATTCTGTGCTCAAGAGCGAATGGGGATTCGACGGGATTCTGATGTCCGATTGGGGTGCCACCCATAGCGCAGTAGGTCCTGCTCGAGGCGGTTTGGACCTGGAAATGCCGTCCGGCTCTTGGATGAACTCGACGAATCTGGTGCCGGCGATTCGAGACGGGGAGATAACGGAACAACAGATCGACGAGAAGGTACGCCGAATTTTACGAATGATTGTCCGAATGGGCTTCCTCGATCGCCCGCAACGGGATCCATCGATCCCGGAAAATAATCCGGAAAGCGGTAGAGCCGCATTGGCTATTGCGGAAGAAGGAATCGTGTTGCTGAAGAATGAGAGGAATATTTTGCCGTTGGATCGGGCCAGGAGCAAAAAGATCGCCGTGCTTGGACCGGACGCGCACCCAGGTGTTCCTGCAGGTTGGGGGAGTTCGTATGTCAACCCCTACTACGCTGTGAGCGTGCTTGACGGTCTTATGAACAACAAAGGACCAGCAATGACTGTCGACTATTTCGGCGTTGGCGTCGGCAATTTTGGTACCTCGGAGTTTGAGCATGAAGATCGACCCGGGCATTTGGTCGAGGGTTTGCGCGCCGAGTATTTTTCGAACCTGACGTTCTCAGGCACTCCGATCATCGACCGCATCGATCAACGGATAAACTTTGATTGGGCGTCCCCCGATTCCGTGCATGGCGGTTTGCCGGCACAGTTTACCGTCCGGTGGAGCGGCATGATCCAGAGCAGTTCCTCCTCTCTCCACGTCTTTCGCGCGCGCGCGGATTCAGGAATTCGAGTCTTTCTCGACGAGAAGCCGATCATCGACGACTGGAGCGATCATGCTGCCCATCCAGACGTAGCCACCCGATTCCTCGAAGCTGGGCAGATCTATCGGCTGCGAGTCGAATACAAGAACAGCGGCGGAGGCGGCGCCATCGCGCAGTTTGGCTGGGCTTCGCTCAAGGTTCCCGATGTCATTCGCGATTACGATGCGGCGATCGTTTGCGTCGGCTTCGACAATGGCAATGAAGGCGAGGGGTTCGATCGCACCTTCGAATTGCCGGACGGACAAGACGACCTGGTGAGAGGCGTTGCGGAAAAAAATCCCAATACCATCGTGATTCTGAACTCTGGAGGAAACATCGACATGCATCGCTGGTTGGAAAAGGTCCCTGCGCTATTGCACGCCTGGTATCCGGGTCAGGAGGGAGGGAACGCGGTGGCGAAAATCCTTTTTGGTGATGTCGACCCTTCGGCCAAACTTCCAGTGACTTTCGAGGCCAATAAAAGCGACAACCCTGCGTTCGAGTCTTATCCTTCCGATGACGGTGGTGAAAGCGTCCATTATGACGAAGGAATTTTCGTCGGATACCGAGGATACGATCTGCTGAGGATCGATCCGTTGTTCCCGTTTGGCTTTGGGCTCTCGTACACTCGATTCGAATACTCGAACCTGCGAATCGAACCGGGCGACGGCGGGGATCCCTGCAACTTGAAGGTCTCGTTCGAGATTCGAAATACCGGTGATCGAGCTGGAGCGGAAGTAGCACAACTCTACCTGGCTGCTCTGCAACCGACGGTGGAACGGCCTCTCAGAGAGCTGAAGGGGTTTACGAAAGTCTTCTTGGTGCCGGGCGAATCAAAGCAGACAACTCTTTTGCTCGACCGCAGGTCCTTTGCGTATTTTGACTCGCGCACCAGTCAATGGAGAACAGATCCCGGAAAGTACGAGATCTCCATTGGCGCATCCTCGCGCGATCTGCGAATCAGACAAAATTTCGAGCTCAAGCCTGTGAACAAAAATTAGGGCCCGACTGGGGTACTGGGGTATTGGAGTGCTGGGGGTCGTAGCCGTGTCAAGAAAGCCCAGATTTTTGGAGCCTTCGTTGTCTGAACAGTGGGGGCAGAGCGACAAAAAAAGGTATCTGTTTAGGGTCGAGTCCCAATCCTCCTCCTCCTCCTCCTCCTCGTCCTTCGTCCTTCGTCCTTCGTCCTCGGTCGCTGATCGAGACGGTTCGCCAGGAATAGAAGAAGGATGAATGGAGAAAGCAATCGGTGCCAGTTACCCCAGTACCCCAATACCCCAATACCCCAGTACTTCTGACTCCTGAATTCTGAATTCTGACGATTTGCTTCTTTCCGCCCTCTGCGTTTTGGTTGGGGTATGCTGCTGAACGAGCGGGAAACCTTGGATCGGGTGCTGCAGTCGGTGGGACCGCCGATGATGGAACATATCCCGATCTGGGAAGCCGGGGACAGGGTGCTGGCGCAGGACATCGTCGCGACAGTCGCATTGCCCAGGTTCGATAACTCGACCATGGATGGTTACGCTGTCCGAGCCGAAGACGCGCTGCGCGGTGCGCGTCTGGTCGTGTGCGGTGAACAAGCCGCCGGGCCGGATCTCGCGTTGAGCGTGGGGCGTGGAGAAGCGATCCGGATTTACACTGGCGCGCCGATCCCTCGACTTGCCGACGCTGTGATCATGCAGGAGGACGTCGACGCGGACGAAAACTCGATTCTTGTCCGCGAAGGAGTCGCCAGCCGGGAAAATATCAGGGTGCGCGGCGGCGATCTTTGCGAAGGCCAGAAGGTTGCATCCAAAGGAAGCCTTCTGACTGGTCCGCGACTGGCCGCGATCGCTTCTCAGGGTACGACCGAATTACCGGTATTTAAACGTCCTAAGGTGGCAATTATTGCGACCGGAAGTGAGCTCAAATCCCAGGGCGAGCAGATAAACTCTGGCGAAATTTATGAAACGAATCGGATTATGCTGGCTCAGCTGGTGACCGGATCGGGGGCCAAGGGAGAGGTCTTCGACATCGTGCCGGATCTCGAGGAAGCCCATTTACAGAGTTTCCAGCGAGCGCGGTCGTATGACGCGATAGTCGTGGCAGGGGGCGTCTCGGTCGGTACGAAGGATCTGGTCAAACCGACGTTGCAAAAACTTGGAGCCAAGCTCGAGCTCTGGAGAGTGGCCGTTAAGCCGGGCAAACCGTTCATGTTTGGCCGCCTGGGAAACACCTTGGTCTTCGGTTTACCGGGCAATCCTGTTTCTGCGTTTGTGACTTTTCTGCTCTTTGCGCGACCAGCGCTTTGGAAGCTCGGGGGCCGTTCCTCGCTGGAATTGCCGCGTGCGCGTGCGCGCCTTGAAGAGGAACTCGTGAATCGCGGCGATCGACCGCACTATTTTAGAGGTGTTTACCAGGAGGGGACCTTCAAACCTGTCGGGAAGCAGGAGTCTCACGCGTTATTCGCGTTATCGCAGGCAAACGCGCTTTGCCGCTTGGAATCAGATCAAACGCTGGGCGCGAATTCGTTCGCCGATGTGATTCCGATCTAGTGTAAAAGGAGCAAGGCGGGACGCTCCGCCGCCGTTCTCCCGAGGAATTCGAAAACTGAGTTGCGAAGGACGGATGGCGGAATGATAATTTTGATCCAATGGTTGCACTTAAGGAGGGATACGATCTCGCGGCTGAGGTTATGCGTCTAAAAAAGCAGCGCAACGCCGTTATCCTGGCCCACAATTATCAGGTCCCGGAGATCCAGGATCTGGCGGATTATGTGGGCGATTCATTGGGACTCAGTTACAAAGCCAAAGAAACCGATGCGGATGTCATTGTTTTCTGCGGCGTGCATTTCATGGCGGAGACCGCAAAAATCATCAATCCCTCAAAGAGGGTGATTTTGCCGGATTTAGAAGCGGGCTGTTCTCTTTCGGAATCCTGCCCGGCAGAAAGCCTGGAAAAATTCCTCCAGCAACACGCCGAGAGGAATTACTATGTGATCGCCTACATCAATTGCAGCGCCGGTGTCAAGGCGCTCTCTGATATCATCTGTACGAGCGGGAATGCAGTGAAGGTCGTCGAAAATGCTCCTGCCGATCGCAACATTCTTTTTGTCCCGGACCAGAACCTGGGCAGCTGGGTGATCGAGAAGACGGGCCGTAAAATGGATCTCTGGCGGGGGGCTTGTTATGTCCATGTGGAGTTCACCAAGAACAGCATTGGCGCGATTCGCGAAAGGTATCCGTCGGCGCCGGTCGTCGCCCATCCAGAGTGTACGTTTGCGGTCAGAATGTTGGCTGATGAGATCTGTTCGACCGAGAAAATGATAAATTATTGCCGGGATTCGGAAGCCGACGCCTTTATCATCGTGACAGAATCAGGGATGCTTCACCGGTTGAAAAAAGAGCTCCCGGGAAAAACGTTTATAGCCGGCCCGACGGAGACATGCGCTTGTGCCGATTGCCGATTCATGAAGAAAAACACTTTGGAGAAACTGCGAGACGCGCTTTCAAATCTGGCGCCGGAAATTTTGTTACCCGAGACGTTACGACGACGGGCCGAGCTTCCAATCATTCGAATGTTAGAGCTTAGCCGTTGAACGGAGCCTTTGCTGTTATCATCGGGGCAGGGCCTGCGGGGTTGCGGGCCGCGGAAGTAATTGCTCAGAAGGGCATTCGCACGACGATTTTTGACCAGAAAGCCTCCCCTGGTCGAAAATTTCTGGTAGCCGGCAGGGGTGGTTTGAATATCACGCACAGCGAGCCCCTCGAAGAGTTTGCTGAGCGCTACGATCATCCGGAGCGGTGGAGCACTTTGCTAGAGCGGTTTTCTCCAAACGATCTTCGCCGATGGTTTGAAAAGCTTGGCGTGGAAACATACGTTGGCACGAGTGGCCGGGTATTTCCCCGCAATATCCGCACCCCGATGATTCTCGAGTTGTGGCTGGAACGGCTCGACACACTCGGGGTTGATTTCCAGGTAGGTCGCCGGTTTCATCAAATGCTCGGCAGCGGTCCGTACGACCTGGTCTTCCAACGGGGGAAAAAATATCAGCTCGTGACCGCAGACGCGGTGATATTTGCGCTTGGCGGGGCTTCGTGGCCTCAGACCGGGTCGGATGCGCTCTGGGTTGAGGAGTTTCGGCGTTTGGGAGTGCCGGTGAAAGAGTTTGTTGCCGCCAACGTTGGCTGGGAACATCCATGGTCAGAGTCGTTTCTGAGTATTGCCGATGGAAAGCCTCTCAAGAATCTTCAGGTAACCTGTGCGGAGAAGGCGATTAAGGGTGAACTGATGATTACCAAGTACGGATTGGAAGGTGGAGCACTTTATCAGCTGACCCGTGAACTGAGAGTTTCTCCGGCCATAGAGATTGATTTCAAACCGGACACCACGCCTTCGGAGTTGAAGGAGCGCCTGCGCGGTGAGGCATCCATCAAAGAACAAGTCGTGAAGACGTGGCGATTAAGTGCCGCCTCGGCCGCCCTGATCGAAGAAATTGCTCATCCGAAAACCCTGCGTGATTGGGTCTCGGCAGTTAAGCGGTGTCGAATTGTCCTGGAGCGTCCCCGACCGATTTCGGAGGCAATTTCGAGTGCCGGCGGCGTGTCGTGGGACCAACTCACCGACGACCTGATGTTGGTCTCCCTTCCCGGGGTGTTTTGTGCCGGCGAAATGATTGATTGGGAGGCTCCGACCGGAGGATATTTGATGCAAGGTTGTTTTGTGACGGGAACCATTGCCGGGGAAGGAGCTGCGAAGTGGATTGCGAAGGGCCATTAGCCGTGACAGTTTTGCCGGCACAAACATGAGCACGATAACGACGGAACTTAAAATTGGTGATCCCGCTCCCGACTTCAAGGCTACGGCAGTCGGTGGCATCTACGGCGGTGGCCAACCGGTCAAGCTTGCGGATTTTGCCGGTTCGCCACTGATTCTTTATTTTTATCCGAAGGACGGCACCCCAGGGTGCACGGCTCAAGCTTGTGAACTGCGCGATTCTTGGCGCGAACTTCAATCCAAAGCGGAACTTTTCGGTGTGAGCGTCGATAGCACGGAACGCCATCAGAAATTCATTAAGGAGCATGGTCTTCCCTTTCCGTTATTGAGCGATCCGAATCGGGAAATCGTCGAGGCCTACCATGTCTGGGTCGAAAAAAGCATCTACGGAAAAAAATACATGGGGACCGAACGAACGACTTACCTCATTGGACCGGACCAGAAAATAAAGGCAATCTTAAAAAAAGTGAAAACGCCCGGGCATGTAGCGCGGCTGCTGCAAGCGCTTGCTTCGTAATATGCGGCTGACTGAACGGGATCCGGCGATCACAACGGTTCTCAAAAATAAAATGAGACCCTGATGCATCGTCAAACACTTCTCGCCATCTACGAAAGGCTCGAAGCGATCATTTCCAAATTGCCCGGCCCGCTGCAGAATGCCGTGATCGGGGAATTAAAACCGATCAAAGAGATCTTTCTGTCGCAAAGGCTCGCCAGGATTGTCTTGACGGGCAAAGCCAACGCCGATGCTTCTGCCCTGCTTTCCGGTCTGTTGGGCAGCGACCTGCAAATGGTCGAGACAAAACTCTCTGGAGGTTGGGTCACCTACGAGTTGCGGGGGAGAGGCGGATTTCGAATCCTGGATGCGCGACGACTGAACGAGACAAGCCTGACCTGGAACGCTCTCGCGGGCGCGATTTCTGAGGAAAGTCCCGATCTGTTTGTGTTTCTAGTCGATGGAAGCCAACCGCTCGAGCTCGGTCTCGAATGTGAACAGACCATCCGCCTGTTAGACATGGCGGAGCTGCGCCACCAGTCGAAAGCCGGCCTGATCGGAGTGATCGATTTTCCCAGCGCGACGCCACAAGATGTCGTCGAAGCCCGCCGCCTTGAACTGCAGGCCTGGTTGAGCCACCCTGGGAAGTTATCTGCGCATTTCGTCAAGAGCGTCGCGGTATGCTCTTTTGTCCGGTTCAGAGTCGATGGTTCGATTGATCCGGATCGCGACGAAAGGCGAAACCTCGATGCCCTGGGTGAACTGCTGACCCGCGAATTACCCGGGGAGGCTCAGGTCGAGATGGCGCGATTGGTCCGCGCAAAAAAGGTCCAGTTGGAAACCGCGCAGCATCTGGTTCGCTCGCTGACGACCGTCTGTGCCGCCATCGGAGTGCAGCCAATCCCGTTTGCCGACTTTCCCATCCTGACGGCGATTCAGTTTGCCATGGTCTCCGGGATTATGCACGTCAGCGGTCGTGAACTCGGTTTGAAATCCGCAGCCGAGTTTTTCGCAGCAATGGGAGTCAATATTGGAGTGGGAATGGTTTTCCGAGAGGGAGCGCGCGCCGCGGTCAAGCTTTTGCCGGGATGGGGGAATGCAATTTCCGGAGGAGTTGCGGCTGCGGGGACGTACGCTGTTGGCCGATCAGCGATTGGTTACTTCATTGAGGGAATTTCGATCGGAGAAGCCCGCAAGCTTTTCCACCGTCAAAACCTGCCAAAAACGCGTTAGCGAACCGCAATCGCCCCTGCAAAAAACGCCGAAAAGTGTTCACGCGTGCTTGTGAATAACCTGTGAGGAAGTCTGGCAAACGCGGGAATATTTCCGCTGTTTATTCCCACAGCAGAATATTTGCCAAGTGAAAATATCTGAGATCATGTCAGTGTTGGACTCGTTGGGTGCATCTCCGCGTAAATCTCTGGGGCAGAACTTCTTACACGATCAAAATCTCGCCTCTTGGATCGTTGAAAAACTCGAGATCGAGTCTGGGGATCATGTGGTGGAGATCGGTCCCGGCCTTGGTGCTTTGACGGAAGAAATAATGCGTTGTGGGGTGTCGGCAACTTTGCTGGAGAAGGATCGGGCGTTCGCCAAATTTCTGCGTGAGAAATACAACCGTCCGGATATCGAGGTGATTGAAGGGAACGCCCTGGAGTACGACACGCGCGTCGAGTTTCTGCGTCAGCCGGCGAAAATTATCGGGAATCTGCCTTATTATCTGTCATCCGCTCTGCTCTTCCATTTCACTGCGGACCCCTGTCCATTTGAACACCTGGTTTTCACGGTGCAGAAGGAGATGGGGGACCGACTAAGCGCAGCCCCCGGAAGCAAGGAATACGGGAGCTTAAGCGTCATTATTCAGAGGCAGTGGCAGGTGACCCGGCTGAAAACGCTGCCTCCTTCGGTGTTTCTCCCTCAGCCGCAGGTCGCTTCGGTGGTTCTTTTGTTGAAGCGCCGAGCGCCTGCTGAACTCGAAGAAACCGACGCCATGAAGTTTTCCGAGCTGGTGAAAGCTGGATTTTCCGAACGCCGGAAACAGGTAAGGAAGCTTCTGGGTCGATACGGCGACTCAGAACGGATCGAGGGTGCTCTGCTTTCGGTAGCTCTTCCTTTGACCGCGCGGGCTGAAGATATTTCGGTCAAACAGTGGATTCGAATAGTGGGCTTGCTGCAACCAACCGCTGTTTATGGGAGTGATCCAGGGGAACTCCTTGCGGTCGTCGACCGGAATGATCAACCGCTCAGGCCGACGGATCGGGCGACAATTCACCGGGAAAATTTGTTGCATCGGGCGGTGCACATCCTCTTGGTAAATCATCGTGGCGAACTGCTCCTGCAGAAGCGTTCGTACCGGAAAGACAGATTTCCAAGGCGTTGGGATTCGAGCGCTGCGGGTCACGTGGACGCCAATGAGTCGTACCAAGAGTGTGCGACGCGAGAATTGCAGGAAGAGACCGGTGTAGCGGCGACTCTTGCGAAACTGGGTAGAGTTCCGGCTTCAGACGCTACCGGGCACGAATTCATCGAGATATTTGCCGGGATCCATGATGGCCCCTTTCACTGGAATCAACACGAGATTGAAATGGGCGGGTTTTTCAAGCTCGACATGGTCGATGGCTGGATCGCGACACGCCCCCAGGATTTCGCACCGGGGTTTGTCGAGTGCTATCGCTCCGTGCGGGAGTCATTCGCCGACTGGGCGGAAGGGCAAGTAAGGTAAGCGGTAGGTAGCCCGTCCCGGTTGTATATGTTAGCCTCATACAATTTTGTGCGGCAGGGAATATCGCTGGATAGCAAGAATAAATACAGGCTTGCTACATTGCTTTCCTGAGCGTCGAGCGATGACTCGAGTTCACGCGGAAAAACCATCGCCGCGGACCCACCGCAGCGACGCGACGGCGTAAAGTAGCATAGGCTGTATCGATTCGCACCATAAGCGATGCTTTCCAAGCATCTGCCTCCAAACGCCAAACGCCAAACGCCAAACGCCAAACGCCAAACGCCGAACGGTGAACGGTGAACGGTGAACGGTGAACGCTGAACGGTGAACGCCGAACGCCCTCACAGGGCAATAGGCGCGGCGAGGCACGCATCCGGGATACCGAACGAATCGACTAATTGCACTGCCTCCTGCCGGACTTCGCGGCAAAGTTTATCGACCTGCCGGGTGACGGCTCTCGATTTGAAGCCGGTCATTGCACCGCGTTCGAGGTACCATCCCTTATTTAATTCGATCTGCGAGAGGGCAAACAGGTCGCACAACCGCTTTAGCACCAGTTTCAATGGTGGTGACTGAACCGTGAGGATCATATGTGCGAATCGCTCGAGGATCACTCGGTCTATATGGGCGTGGGCGAGATCAAGCAGCTCCCGCTGAATTTGCGCAAACGCACCGTAGGGGTCCAATTGCTTTTTGGAAGTCAAACGGTGGAATTGCTGCCCGGCCGAGAAGAGCGCGGTCGCCTCGTGAAATCTGAACATTTCGATTTGAAAATCGGTGTCGCGGAGATGGCTTGGACTGACGTTGAACGTGAACCCTGGATTGCGTTTGGCGATGCCGGCCAGCCGTTGATCGATAAAAAACCCAGCCATTTGCGCCGGCCGCATTTCCGTGAGTTTATCCTTGAACTCGCTCAGCAAATTTTTGGCCACTAGCTGCATCAGCACCGTGTTGTCTCCCTCAAAGGTGGTGTAGATGTCCGTGTCGGCTTTCAACGCACTAATGCGGTTGGCCGCGAGGTATCCTTCGCCGCCGCAAGCTTCGCGGCAGGTTTGTACCGTCTGAGTAACGTTCCAGGTGGTCACGGCCTTCAATCCTGCAGCCAGGGTCTCCAGCGAACGTGAATTGCCGGAGTCCACCGTTTCGTTCCGCTCGATCAGATGCTTTAGGGCGAAGTCAAGCGCGAAAACCTTGGCGATAAGAGGGCAGAGCTTCCGTTGGTGAGCTGGATAGTCCAAAAGCAGCGTTTCCAGAGCCGCTTTCGGCGAGCCGAACTGTCTCCGGCGGGCGGCGTAGCGGACGGCAATCGTCAGGGCGCTCTTTGCCGCGCTGTTAGCGGTGGTTGCGATGCTGATCCGGCCGCCGACCAGCGTTCCGATCATGGCGAAGAAGCGCGCTCCCTGGCTTTGAATCTCGCTGCGATACTGCCCATCGGCCGTCACGTTCGCGAAGCGATTCAGCATTTCGACGCGCGGCACCTGGACATGGTCGAACCAGATTTTGCCGTTATCGACGCCGTTCAATCCCATCTTTAACCCGTTGTCTTCAATCGTCACTCCCGGCAGCGTATTGCCGTTCTCGTCTCGGATCAGAACGAGAAAGGCGTGCACGCCAAGTTTTTGACCATTCATCTCGAGCTGAGCGAACACCACAGCCAACCGCCCGTCTTCGGCCGCGTTCCCGATGTAATTCTTGCCTGCGGAGTACCTCGGGCTATGGAGGACAAAACAATCGCTTTCGCGATGGTAAACCGCAATGGTTTCGAGGCCCTGCACGTTGGATCCATGACCGATCTCTGTCATGGCAAAACAGCCCATCAACGTCGCTGACGCGGCGTTCGGCAGATATTTTCGGTGATGGTATTCGGTGCCAAGCCGCTGGATACTTCCGGCGAAAAGCCCAAACTGGACCCCCAGCTTTATCACCAGGCTGAGATCATGGAAGGCGAGCGCTTCAAACGCAGCGATCGATTTGGGAAGGTTTTCTTCCCCTCCGACGGAACGGGGCATAAAAATCCGGCCGATTCCTGTCGCAGCCAGCCGCTTGGTCCAATCAAGGACCTGTTTCCGATAGACGCCCACATCATTGCCGTCATAATACCGAAACTCCGGCTGGCAGATCAACCGTTTGACAGTATTCCGGATCTCCGCGTGTTGGCCATCCAGGAGAAGTTGCAGGACCTTCGGGTCGAAAGTCGCAGCCTTCCTTTCGATAGGTGCATAGATCTGTCCCGCAATTGATGCAGGAGTCGGCCTTTCCCGGACGGCTAAAGGCTTCACAAGCATCTCTTTCATATCGGCCTGTTCAACGTTCGGATTCCGTTGGAGGAATTGGTTTTTTTTGAGGATAAAAATTTGTACCATGGTTCGCCATCTCGGCCAGAAGCGCGCAAGGTTCAAAATAGGGGGCTACGCGCTCCCGGAGATTATTTAACCTGCTGACAACGGTAGAGATGCCGAGTTGATCGGCGAATCGAAGTGGACCGCCGCGGAATGGCGCCCATCCGGTTCCCATGATCATTCCAAAATCGACGTCTTCGGGAGCATCCACCACTTTTTCCTCAATGGTGCGGGCTGCCTCGTTGACCATCGAGAGGACTAGTCGATCCCGCAGATCTCCTTCATTGACCGTCGCAGGTTCGGCCGATTGGAATTCACCCAGTTGCGAGTTGATCTTTTCGTCGCCCCCGGGTCCATACTGGTAAAAGCCCTTTCCTGATTTCCGTCCGAGCCATCCTTTCGCGATCATCTTTTCCAGCGTGTTATTCGGCGGCGCCAAGTGGTTGACACGGCCCTCAAGCTCTTTCGCAACGTGTTCGGAGACATCCAGACCGACTTCGTCGCTCAGGCGCAATGGGCCCATTGGCATCCCGAACTCCAGCATGACGCGATCGATGTTTTCCGTCCGATAACCTTCGCCAAATAGCCGGACCGCTTCCACCATGTAAGGAAGCAGGATGCGGTTGACAAGAAATCCGGGACTATCCTTCACCAGGACCGGCAGCTTGCCGATTTGTTTTACAAAGCGGATGGCGGTGTCCAGAGTTGCCGCGTTTGTCTTCGTGCCGCGCACGATCTCCACCAGTTGCATCCGATGCACCGGATTAAAAAAATGGATGCCTACGACTCGTTCAGGATGTTGCAGAGATGCCGAAATCGCGTCAATCGACAAGGCGGATGTGTTCGAAGCAAGAACCAGATCAGCAGGTACCTTCGATTCGAGCTCTGCGAAGATTTGCTGTTTCAGGTCCAGTTTTTCGATTGCAGCCTCAATCACGAGATCGAGTTCGCGGAGCGGTACCTCTTCGTAAATCGGAAGCACCCGATCGAAAGCGTTCCTGGCATCTGTTTCCGAAAACAGATGGCGTTTGACCGCCTCCCCGTAGATTTTCGCGATGGATTGCATGCCCTTGCCCAGCGGAGCCGGCCCGACATCCTTCAGCAGGACGCGAATTCCGCGACTGCTCAGCCACTGGGCGATGCCGGCGCCCATGAGACCCGCTCCGACGACCAAACCTCGATTCACCGCTTTCCCCGGCACCGCTGGCGCGGGTTCGAGTTCTTTCGGCAACTTCAGTTTCTTGGCCCGCTCTTGAAGAAAGAAGAGCCCGATTAGGTTTTGCGCCGTCTCGCTAAAGGCCAATTCGATAAATCTATTCTTCTCATTCGCCAGCGACTCTTCGTGCGATGCGTTGAGACTTGCGTACGCGACCTCCAGCGCTTTGAGCGGAGCAGGGTAATGGCCGCGTGTTCGTGCCAGAGCTTTTTTCTCGGCTTGCGATCTGATGACTTTAGAGAGCGGCGGCCGATTTGAGATGTGCATTTTGTAGGCCCGCTTTTTGGCGCCGCTCTGTTGAATTTTCTTGGTCGCAACGGTGATCAGCTGCTCCCGATGGACAATCGAATCGATCATTCCCCGCTTCAGTGCCTGCTCGGCCGGGTACTGGCGACCGTTCATAATTGCCTCGAGCGCGTTCGGTAATCCGATCAGTTTCGGTAATCGGGTTGAGCCTCCCCACGCGGGCAAAATACCGAGATTCGTTTCCGGGAGCCCGACTTTCGTCGCGGAGTCGGAGGACGCGATGCGATAGTCGCAGGCCAGCGTAATTTCGTAACCGCCCCCCAGAGCAACGCCGTGGATCGCGGCAACGGTCGGGTAGGGGAGGCGAGCTATCCGATCGAATGTTTTCTGACCTCGCTCGATCACCACCGCGACGCGCTCGGCGTTCATCTCTTGGGTGAAAGTGTTGAGGTCCGCGCCGGCGATAAAGATTTTTGATTTCGCGCTTTGGATAATCAGGCCTTGCAAGCTCTTTTCCGACTCCAGGAAATCGAGATGTTCCCCTAACTCGTCCAAAGTTCGTTGGTCAAAGATGTTTGCTGTCGAATCGGGTCGGTCAAATGTCAGGATCGCGATCCCCGCGTCCGATACTTCGCGGTGAATATTGTGGTTCATGGTAGCGATCTCCTCTTAATTCCGATTCAACCACAGCGCGCCACCTTGCCCGCCTCCGACACAGAGCGATACGAGAGCTCGACTCGCATTTCGGCGGTGCAATTCTTTGAGGGCGGTCAAGACCAAGCGGGATCCCGTCACCCCAACGGGATGTCCGAGAGCGATGCCGCCTCCGTTCACATTCAGGATTTCATCCGGGATTTCTCCGAGTGGCGTTTCCCGCCGCAGATGCTCCCGGCAGTAGACCTCCGATTTTGCTGCTTTTTGACAGGCGATCACCTGGGCAGCGAATGCTTCGTTGATTTCGATAATCTCGGCGTCCTTAAGGCTGAGTCCGGTCCTTTGCTCTGCGCGATGAATCGCGTACACCGGGCCGAGTCCCATTCGCGAAGGATCCAACCCAGCGTAAGCGTAACCCTCGAGGCGACCAAGCGGACTTAGTCCCGATTCCTTGAGAGCCCGTTCCGTCATCAAAAGCAAAGCTGCGGCTCCATCCGTGATCTGGGAGGAATTCCCGGCCGTCACAGTTCCGGTTTCCGGTTCAAAGACCGGTTTCAGCTTGGCTAACGCTTCCATTGTTTGATTTTCCCGAGGACCGTTGTCCTGGTCCATGAATGTCTGGCCCCCTTTCGCCCTGGACAGATAGACGGGCGTGATCTCCTGTTTCAGCTTTTCCCGAGCGGCCACGGCCTTGTGATGAGACCGCATGGCAAAGGCGTCCTGTTCTTCACGCGTGATGTTGAACTCGCGGCCGACGGTCTCCGCTGTCTGACCCATGTTGCACCCGCAGACAGGGTCGGAGAGTCCAAGCTGGAGGCCGATCCGCGGCTGAAAATCCGTCGGTCGGAAACTGCTCAGTACGCCAAGCTTCTGCGATAGGTTCTTGGCTCGTGCGAACGCTCCAAACTTCTTGGCGGCTTCGTGGGAATATAGTAAAGGAATCTGCGACATGCTTTCGACGCCGCCCACGACAAAGATGTCGCCGCGTCCGGCGAGCATCTTTTCCGCGGCCTGGGTAACCGCTTCGAACCCTGAAGCGCAGTTTCGATGGACTGTAATTGCCGGCACCGAGTCGGGTATCCCGGCTCGCAGAGCGATGACTCGGCCGACATTCGCCGAATCGGCCGGCTGACTCACGCACCCAATGATCACTTCTTCGATCTGGGACGCGTCAATTCCGGTCCGGGCCACCAGAAGCCTGAGGGCGGTTTTGCCCAGATCGACAGCCTCGCTATCTGCTAAAACTGTGCCGGCTTTCGCAAACGGAGTTCGTACGCCGTCCACTATGTAAATCGGTTCTTTCATAAACGTCCTTGTCAGGTATGGATTCAGATCTGCTCCCTTAGCGCCAGTCCGGCTCGGACCGCCTTACCGGCAGTTCGTTTTGATCGCCACAAAATACATGCTATTACGGCGACAGGACACCAGGTTTATCGTACGTTGGTGGCGTTCGGGAGTTCGTCATCGGGAATTGAGAAACTGTCGGTCGCTGGTTCTTCCCTGCCATAGAGCGATTCAATCTCTTTCGCGTATTTCGCAATCAGTTGTCGGCGTTTCAGTTTCATTGTTGGCGTCAATTCGCCGCCTGCCAGCGACCATTCCTCTGGCAGAAGGATAAACTTCTTGATCTGCGAGTACTGCCCGAAATGTTCGTTCAGGCGCCGAATTTCAGATTCGATCAGTACGTTTACTTCGCGATTTTCAACAGTCTCGCGATTCGAGCGCAGCTGCACACCTCTCTGGTCAAAATGATTTACCACCATTTGAAATGCAGGCACGATCAATGCCGCCGGGAACTTTCGATTTTCGCCGACGACCATGATCTGGGAGATGAACTTCGATTGCTTCATCCTGTTCTCAACCTGTTGCGGCGCGATGTATTTGCCTCCAGAAGTCTTAAAAATCTCCTTTTTCCGATCCGTGATCTTCAGGAAGACACCATCGAACTCACCGACGTCGCCGGTATGCAGCCATCCATCGCCATCAATGGCTTCTGAAGTCAGTTCCGGCCTGTGGTAGTAGCCCATCATCACGTTCGGGCCGCGATAAAGGATTTCTCCGTCCGCTGCGATCCTGACTTCGCCGCCCGGGATGACCGGACCCACCGTTCCGACTTTATAACGGCCTCTCGCTGGATAGTTCACGGAGATGACTGGGGAAGCTTCCGTTGGTCCGTAGCCCTCGTACACCGGCATGCGCGCGGCCCAGAAAACGCGAGCCAGAAGCGGCTGCAAAGTTGCCGAACCTGAAATAATCGCCCGAACACGACCGCCCAGGGCCGCCCGCCAATGAGGATAGACCAGCCGATCGGCCACCGCCAGTTGCAGTCGCTGCACTAAGTTGATCGGTGCTCCCGGTTCACATTGTGTCCCCAGGTGGAGCGCCCAAAAGTAGAGAGCCCTTCTGAGACCGCCCAATTGGCTTCCCCTGGCCACGATCTTTTCGTAGATCTTCTCAAGTAGCCGCGGCACCGTTCCGAAGATGTGCGGTCGCACATCGCGCAGATCTTCGCCGACTGTATTGAGATTCTGGGCAAAGAAGACGGATGTCCCCAGGTAGACATAGATATTGATGAGTGTGCGTTCGTAAATGTGACACAACGGAAGAAAAGAGAGCGCGCGCTCGGGCGACGTGCACTGGATTAATCCAGCGCAAACCAGACAATTCATGATCAGATTTGAGTGCGAGAGCATGACTCCCTTTGGCGTCCCGGTCGTTCCGGACGTATAGATCAGGGTCGCCAGATCTTCCGGACTCACCTTCGCCTTGATCTTTTCCAGGATCGTTTTGTTTTCTCGATCGGCGAGACCTTCCTGACCTGCGATTTGAAGCTGCGTCCATTGCTTGACCCCGTTCACTGGTTCATAGGTGTAGATGTGTCGCAGGGCAGGGAGCTTTGCCTGGAGCGGCGCGATAAGCTGGTAAAGTCGATCACTCGAGACGAATATCAGTTTGGCTTCCGCATGGCTGAGAATAAACTCAAATTCTTCGGAAGAGATGTTTGGATAGATCGGCAGATGAACAGCCCCAAGGTAGGTCACCGCGCTATCGATAAAGTACCATTCGGCGCGATTCGTTTCCGCGACATTGGCGATCCGATCACCTTCCCGGATGCCTGCCAGGTGCAGACCCCATGCCAACGCGGCAATGATATCGAGCGATTCCGCTGTCGAGAACGTTATCCATTGGCCGCCGACTTTTTGAGCGAATGCTTCGGCCTGTGGGAAATGGTCGAGTTGGTATTGTAGCAGATCAAAGACGCGTCTGGGTGTCTGCATAACGAAAAGTACTGACGTTTTGGCCTTTGACTGGCAAAGCGTTCTTTTCGCCTTTTTCGAAAAAACGACTGAGCAAGCGCATTTTGGCGAAGGTCGCATCCTCCGCTCCAGACACACTCAGTCTGAAACAGTGATTTTCAAGAGGTTTTAAGATTGCGTTGTAATTACCAGATGCCTAGCATTTCCAGAAAAATCATCAATTGGATTGGTTCGAGGCGTAACCCATGCACCCAATGCTCAAGCTCGTGTCCCGTCTCCGAAATAGCATGCTTTTTGTGGCGATCAAAATCGGCAGAATTCTCACTCCGGGCCACTTTTGGGCAGGGTTCATTGTCGCTGTTCTGGCCGCCTTTGCCCTATGCGATCCTCCTCCGGCTAATGCTGGCGGTTTCGCTTTGAACGAGCAGAGTGTCAGCGGGCTGGGTACGGCCTACGCAGGCGGCGCAGCACAGGCCGAGGATGCTTCAACAATTTTTTTCAATCCGGCTGGAATCGCGCTGCTGGACCAGGGTGAGTTTCAATTTGGCGGGCAACTCGTGATGCCGCAGGCAACGTTCAACAACCAGGGATCCCACTACAATTTGCCGAATACGCCAGCCAACGGACTGCCCCTCAGCGGCGGGAATGGCGGTGATGGTGGAGTCAACCATTTGTTGCCGAATATCTATCTCTCACAGCCGGTGTTTCGCAGTCCGCAGTACGGAGATTTGACAGTCGGCGTGGGTCTGAGCGTTCCCTTTGGTTTGGAGACCGATTACAGCCCCGGTTGGGTCGGTCGCTACAGCGCCTTGCGTTCAAAGCTTACGACGTTCGATATACAGCCCACCATAGCCTACCGGTTGTTCGATAGGATTTCGCTCGGAGCGAGCCTGGATATTCAGTATGCGTCGGCCCGCTTCACCCAAGCCATCGATTTTGGTTTGTTGGGAGCACAGGCCACCGGCCAGTTTGAACAGGCGCTGCCCGCTTTTTTGGCCGCCCAAGGAGTACCCGCCGCAGCCATTCCCTCGGTTGTCAAAGCGACCCAGCAAGCCTACAACAACGCCGGCTTTGTGCCGGGCGGCCGGGACGGCATTACGGAAGTGACAGGGAGCGATTGGGCACTTGGATTCACCCTCGGAGCGATCTTTGAGTATTGGAAAGGGGATGACCATTCTTTTTTCCAGGACGGACGGTTCGGCGTGAGCTACCGGTCAGGGATTAGTCACACGTTGAACGGAAATGCGAGTTTTCGTGACGTGCCGGCCATCACGGCTCCCGGCGCCCCTGTGCAATTTCCTCAACCCAATGCGTTCCAGGATATCTTCTTCGACCAGAACTCCACCGCACAGTTGGATCTGCCGGAGATTTATCATTTTAGTCTCTACCAACGTTTCGAGCGTCAATTCGCCCTCATGGGCGATATCGAATGGACCCGATGGAGCAAATTGCAGAGTGTCCCGATCGTTTTCCAGAATTCGACGACTCCGTCTAATGTTCTTTCACTCGATTACCAGGACACTCTTAGGTACGCCATCGGATTCGAGTGGTACGCGACGAAGAATTTTACTTTTCGGCTCGGATTTGCCTACGACGAGACTCCCATTCAAGGTGCAAATTTTCGCAACCCACGAATTCCCGACAACAATCGGTATTTAGTCTCGGCCGGTCTCCGCTGGTCGCCGACTCGCTTCATGGATATTGATCTCGGCTACGGGCATCTGTTCGTGCAGGATCCGACCGTCGATTTCAACGACAATCAAGGCCACGAGCTCGTGGGAAAATTTGACGCTACGGTCAATATTGTGAGCGCGGCGGTAACATTTCGCTGGGGTGGACCGAAAGAAGCAGCTCCGCCGGCGCCGCAGCCTCCTGGCAAAGAGGCCGTTGGATACCGGAAGTAAGGTAAGGCGGGACGCCTTACTTACATCAGATAGGCGGGACATAATGGGTTAGAACGGTTAATCAAACGGCCGGTTCGTCCGCAGAAGTAAGTAAGGCGTCCCGCCTTACCCTCTTTCGTAAGCTAATCGTCGCGGTTTGCCCGCAGCAGTAAGTGAGGCGTCTCGCCTTCCCGCGCCCTGAATTCGCAATTCCGCCATTCCCCAAATTCCGCCATCCGCCATCCGCCATCCGCAATTTCCCCGGGGCGCTCCTACCTGCCCCGGCGGCTGAAGGCCAACTGAGCGGCGATGTTTGTCATCGTCACCAGGGCCACCAAGACTAAAGACGCGGTCCATGCCATTTGGATCTGATAATCGTAGGGCAGCGTCGAAAAATTAAAGATCAGGACCGACATCGAGCCAGCCGGCTGCAGGAGGGACTTCAACCAGTATTGGTTGAAGGCCGCAGTGAACAGAACCGGGGCGGTTTCGCCTGCGGCTCTCGCTACCGCAAGCATGATCCCAGTCATGATGGCCGGTAGAGCCTCGGGCAAGACGATTCGGAAGATGGTTTGCAACTTGGTGGCGCCGAGCCCATAGGAAGCCTCCCGCAGTGATTTCGGAACTCCGAGGAGCGCTTGTTCAGTGGTCAGGAGGATCGTTGGAAGTGTCAGCACCGCCAAGGCTATTCCGCCGGCGAGGGCAGAAGCCGTGCCGGTCGAAAGCACCACCACGGAAAACGCAAAGACACCACAAATGATGGACGGAATTCCCGTTAATAGCTTGGCGACGAAGCGGACGGCGTTGGCTAGGGTCGACTTCGGACTGTACTCATTCAGATAGATTGCGGAAAGAATGCCGAGCGGCGTCGAAAACAGCAACGCAATGCCAACCATTACAGCAGTACCCTGGATCGCGTTGCCAAAACCGCCCCCCGTCAAACCAGGCGCCGGGGGCAGTTCCGTGAAAACGGACGGCTTCAACAGTGGAATGCCCTTCTCCAATAACAAAAAAACGATCGAAAACAGCGGAATGAGGGTCAAGAACGAGAGCGTCACGCAGAGAATCGTCCAAAAGCTGTTCCACAGAATTCTGACCCTCGAATGATGGTCAACGGCCTTGAGAGAACGGGCGGCAAACTCGATGGTAGGTGTGGCGTTTGTCATCGCACTAGCGAATTCCAGCGGTGGATTTTTCGGCACGGCGGAGGACGGCCTCTCCAGCCATGTTGACCAGCAGCGTCAGCAGCACGAGGGCCAAGGCCGCGTACATGAGTGCACTGATCTGGAGGCCTTGCGCTTCACCGAACTGGTTCGCCAGAAGTCCCGCGAGCGTCCCGGCGGGCGAAAGCAGCGACCAACTCAAGCGAGGGCTGTTGCCGATCAACATCGCCACAGCCATGGTTTCGCCCATCGCGCGGCCAAAGGCCAGAATCGTGGCCGCGACAATTCCCGGCGCGGCCGCCGGGATAAGTACGCGAAAAATTGTTTCCCAACGGGTCGCTCCGACCGCATAGGAGCCTTCCCGCAGGGTGAGCGGGACAGCGACCAGGGCAGTGCGGGAGATGGCCGTAATCGTCGGGAGAACCATGATTGCCAGCACCAGACTGGCTGTTAACATGCTGTTGCCGGTGGCAGGTCCGCTAAACAGTGGAATAAACCCAAGCGAATCAGAGAGATATCCGCCAAATTGCTGGACGATCGGGATGACTACAGCGATGCCCCAAAGTCCGTACACAACGCTCGGTATCGCCGCCAACAATTCGACGACAAACCGGATCACCTGCCTGACCGCCAACGGCAGGAAATTCTCGCTTAGGAAAAGAGCGATGAACACCCCTAAAGGCAGCGCAATTCCAAGGGCAATCAGCGAGCTCGCTGTCGTCCCGATCAGAAACGGCAGAGCACCGTAACGGTTCCTGTTGACATCCCAGACGGTGCTGGTGAAGAAACTCAAGCCGTTCTGCTGGATCGCCGGCCAAGCCGGCGTGACGATGCTCTCGAGAATCCAGAGGAGGGTCGCCACGGAGGCGACCGAAGCCATCCAGGTCAGCACCAGGAAGAGATCAGGTCGGCTCTTGGTGCGTCTCAACTTGTGACCAGTCGGGCTTGTTCTTCCGTCACTTGCCATATCTTCGCCTCTTCCGGATTTGGGAAGTAGACTACTGCACCGTCTTCAGCGCTTCCAAATTTTTATCGATGACTTCCTTGGGCAACGGAATATATCCCAGTTCCTCAGCGAATTTCTGTCCCTCCGTCAGGCCATAATTAACAAATTTTTTCACGGCCTCGGCTGCCTGAGTATTGTCGTATTTTTTGTAAAGCAAGAGCCAGGTGAACGTTGATATCGGATACGCCTCTTTTCCTTCTGGATCAGAAGGCCACGCGCGGAGCAAATTCGCCGGGAACTGAGTTGTCGCCAGCGTAGCTGCCCCAGATGCGGTCGTTGCAGTCACAAATTCACCAGCCTTGTTCTGCAGTGCCGCGAACGAAAGCTTGTTATTTTTTGCGTACCCGTACTCGACATAGCCGATGGCGCCCTTGTTCTGCTTAATCAGCGCGGTGACACCATCATTGCCTTTTCCGGCAACGCCCGTTGGCCAGGTAACGCTGGTACCCTCTCCAACCTGGTCTTTGAATTCCGGACTGATCGCGCTGAGATGTTTCGTAAAAACAAAATTCGTTCCGCTTCCGTCCGAACGTTCACACACCGTGACCGCCAGGTTCGGAAGATTTACCCCAGCGTTGGTCTTAGCAATCGCCGGGTCGTTCCACTTGGTAATTTTCCCAAGGAAAATACCAACGTAGGCTTCCCTGGAAAGCTTCAGGTTTTCGACCCCTGGAAGATTGTACGCCAGGACGATGCTGCCCGCGGTGGCCGGAATTAGAACGACGCCTTGTTTGACTGCGGCGATCTCTTCATCCTTCATCGCTGCGTCGCTCGCGCCAAAGGAGACAAGGTTCTGGGTGAATTGTTTGATCCCGGCCCCACTCCCGACTCCTTGATAGTTGATCTGCACATCCGGATTCCCTTTGGTATACTCAGCGATCCAGCGCTGATAAAGGGGAGCGGGGAACGTCGCGCCTGCGCCCTGCAATTGTGTCGCTGCAGAGGCCGACCCGAGGAGGACCTGGGTTGCCAGAGTTGCCACTAAGAGAAACGAAACTTCGGAGGTTTTCATACGCTGGTTTGCCACCATCCTCCAGTCCTCAATTTCATTTCGTTCGGCAATCTCTCAATTGTTACAATCACGTGACGAGCCTACGGGCCTAGGAGCGTTCGGCGTTCGGCGTTCGGCAGTGCAATGCGTTATAACCAAGTGTCCCGCGTTCCTCGGCTTCGAAGATTTCAAGCAGAACGCTTCGCTGAGGAGCCGGTAAGTAAGCCGTCCCGGCTTACCCGGGTCTTTCTTCCGGGATTAAAGAGGCAAAGCGGGACCCTTCGCTTACCTAGGCAGGCGTCCCGGCTTGCTCCGAGGCTCCGCAGTTGAAGAGGTAAGGCGGGACGCCTTACTTACTGAAGAGGCAAAGCGGGGACGCTTGCTGGTAGCGAACGATGGTCCAGTTCTCCCGGCTCCAAACGCAAAAGGTTGACTGCGCCGCCGAACGCCAAACGCCGAACGCCGAACGTTTCCCCCCGTTCCCCTGCATCCGCCGCCGCTGATCCGGCGAATGTATTGATAGGTGCGTCCCCGCCGAATACTGCTCCTGTTTGCGTTCACCTGGTTATCGGCTGTGGCTTTGGGTCAACTTTCCGATCTCACGCCACGGCCCGAGTTGACCCCGGAACAGGTCGTCCAATATCAGGTTACCGCCCTCCAGCACAATGATGATCCAAAATTGGATGCTGGAATCGAGCGTGCCTTCCGGTTCGCTTCGCCATCCAACAAGCAGGTGACCGGTCCCTTGGATAATTTCGTGCGGATTGTGAAAAGCCCTCTGTATTCCCCGATGCTGAATAGCCTCTCCTCCTTGATTGTCGGATCTGAGTTGAAGGACGACCAGGCAAAGATCGCCGTGAAGATCGTTGCAGCCGACGGACATCAGGTAACCTACGTTTTTGTTCTCTCCAAGCAGAACGAAGGAGAATTCAATAACTGCTGGATGACGGATGGCGTGGCGCCCCTGCAGCATGGGGAAGATGGCTCGGATCAGGGCGTTACGATTTGAAGTTGACCTCCTGTCTCCGCACGGCGATAGGGGCGGGATGTCCGATCTGGCCCGTTCGACGAGGATCTACCAGCTTCCCGTCCTGACCCGCGGTTTGATCTGGCTGGGCTCAATTCTCGTGAACCTGTTGTGCGCCACATTGCGTTACAAAGTGATCGATGAAGCAGGCTTTCTCGATCAGCCAATCCCGCGGCCGGTGGTGATCTTGGTCTGGCATAATCGCATCCTGGCCATGCCCGTGGTGTTTCGCCGTTACTATCCGAAACGGAAAGGGCTTCTCGTTTTGACCAGCGCTAGTCGCGATGGGGCTTATCTCTCAGAATTCGTGCGCTGC
>DATHPZ010000115.1:0-4010 GCA_035483355.1 Chthoniobacterales bacterium
CAGACGCTGGAACGCAAAGTAGTAGCATGAGCTTCCCCCCCGTGTCGGGGCGATCAGGCCAAGGCACGCCGACGGTTGGAAGCAAAAGAAGTCGAATTGTCGAAGCGGTCGCCCTGTGGACCAGGAGACAGGCTGGAAGCCGATCCTACATTGCGCTGTGGCGTCGTTACGGTGGGTGCGCGGGGGCGCGCTGATAAGACGCTTTTCGCAACGTAGCTCCAGACGCTGGAGAGCAAAGTAGCATGAGCTTCCAGCCTGTTTTTGCTCGCGCCGAACGAGGCCTTCGAGATAGTCGGAAGTGGTATCCGGGTTTTTCCTCCCAAGAAAGCAACAAAACTATGCGTACTGAATCTGATAGCATGGGAACCATCGAAGTTCCCGACGATGTCTACTGGGGAGCGCAAACCGAGCGCTCGCTCCTCCATTTCAAAATCGGAGAGGATCGAATGCCGCCCGAACTAATACGGGCCATTGGTCTTCTGAAGAAGGCGGCAGCTCTGGTAAACCAAGACCTGGGAAAGCTTGCCAAAGAGAAAGCGGATCTGATCGTCGCCGCGGCGGACGAAGTCATCGCCGGCAAACTTTATGCGCATTTCCCGTTGCGAATCTGGCAAACAGGGAGCGGCACTCAGACAAATATGAACGCCAATGAGGTCATATCGAATCGAGCGATCGAAATGGCTGGAGGCGTGAGAGGCAGCAAAAAGCCGATTCACCCGAATGACGATGTGAACATGTCGCAATCCTCCAATGACACATTTCCGACCGGGATGTACGTTGCGGCGGCCATCGTTCTCCGAGAGAACCTTATCCCGGCACTGGAGGAACTCCACGCGGTGCTCGAAGCCAAGTCGCAGGAATTCGTTCACATCGTAAAAACAGGACGAACTCATCTCCAGGATGCCACACCGCTGACTGTCGGTCAGGAAATTTCGGGTTGGTCGTCGTTGATCGAGCGCGATCTGCAGCGGATTCGACTCGCGATGGACGGCCTCTTCGATTTGGCGATTGGCGGCACGGCGGTCGGCACCGGCCTTAATACCGATCCGGAATTCGCCGAACGCACTGCCAAAAAAATCGCAGAACTCACCAACTTGCCGTTCCGGTCGCATCCCAACAAATTCGCTGCCCTTTCCGCCCACGACGAACTGGTATTCGCGAGCGGCGCACTCGTGACGCTCGCCGGGTCGCTGATGAAAATCGCAAACGACGTACGCTGGCTTTCTTCTGGCCCCCGGTGTGGGATCGGGGAGTTTTCCATCCCGGAGAACGAGCCGGGTTCCTCGATCATGCCTGGCAAAGTGAACCCAACTCAATGCGAGGCAGTCACCATGGTGGCAGTCCAGGTGAACGGAAACCACGCCGCGATCGCGTTTGGCGGCAGCCAGGGTAACTTTGAGTTAAACGTCTTCAAACCGGTGATGATCCACAATTTTTTGCACTCGGTTCGTCTGCTTTCTGACGCGACCCGGAGTTTCGTACACTACTGTCTCACCGGTCTGGAAGTGAACCGCGCCAAGATTGACTACTTTGTGAACCGCTCTCTCATGCTGGTGACAGCTCTCAGCCCGATCATCGGTTACGACAAGTGCGCGAAACTAGCGCATCACGCACACGAACATGATCTGTCTCTGCGGGAAGCCAATCAGGCGCTGAAGTTCGTCTCGGATGAAGAATTTCAAAAAGTGGTCCGCCCCGAGGCAATGACAAAACCAGGATAGGAGAAGAAGCCAAGGAGCCAAGGAGCCAGCAGGCAAGCGGCGCTGAGTTAAGGAGATTCTCGGACAATTTATAGGCAAATTTCGGATTTCGGATCGCGGAATTGGGGAATGTTTCCCTGAATGCCGATCTCACGCCCTTGCAGGGCGAACCCGTTTCTTGCATGTTCCCGGCGTTGAACCGCCGTACGTGTTTAGCGTCCGGTAATCCTACGGCCCGAAGGGCCAGGATAACTTAGCCAGGGTTTGTATCTGTTTGGCGCCGTGTATCCGGGACAACGGGCCGCGAAGTCCGGGTTTACTCCGTTGGCGCTTCCAAGATCAGGGCGTTCGGATGGTCTTTGCCCCGGAGGGGCTGCAGCCCGGCGTTTCAACGCCGGGAACACCCAATGAAAAGAGTTCGCCCTCACAGGGTGCTACTCCTTAGCGCCCTCAGGAAAAACACCCGGTTCGCCGGGTTGGGGATGCTGAAAGGGTGTGAGATCGGCGGTCGTTACCAGGGTCGAATATTGTATGGTAGCTCCGTTCTTCTGGCGCCCTGCAGCACCTCCAACCCGGCGGACCGGGTGTTTTTCCTCGAACGCACATTTCATGTGCCTTGTGAGGGCGCGTCGTCGTAATGGGGAGATTCCCGGCGTTAAAACGCCGGGCTGAACCCTCTAGCCCCTACGGGCATGGCCCTTCGGGCCGTAAAACCGACGCTAACCGTTCGTGGTGTCAAAAAGTTGAACAAACGAGCCGAGTTTTTCAGGTACAAGCCACTGGTCGGTTTGAGGTCGAAGACTTCGCTATACGGATACGAAACGCCGGCTGAGTCCTATAGCCCCTGCGGGGCGAAGACCATCCCAAACTGCCGCTATCTTTGTGCCATTAGCGAACCTCAAATTCCCCCCTGACAACTGACTACCGACAACCGACAACTGATTGTGGTTGCGACTGCCGTCAGGCAGTCTAAAGTCAAATTCCGTCGTGGCTCTTTCGGCTCGGTTGCGCCCTGTTGCCTCCCTATGAAATCCTCAGATTGCCGAAGTAAGCAAACCGTTCCGGTTCGCCTACATCCCCTGAGGGGCGACCCCGGACGTTTTGCTCGCTTGGGGCGACAGTTCCCGCGGTCAAGCTTGCTGCTTTGTTGCGCTCTAGCTGCGCTTTTTTTCGGCTGTTCGAAGTCAGGATCAGAAGCGCAGAAGTTTGGCCCCCCGGAAGTTCAGATCACCGAGGTCATCCAGAAGGATGTCCCTGTGGTCAGAGAATGGATCGGATCGTTAGATGGCTCGGTGAATGCCGACGTCAGGGCACGTGTTTCCGGTTACCTGATCTCGCAGAATTACAAAGAGGGAACTCTTGTCCACCAGGGCGATCTCTTGTTTCAGATCGACCCTAGCACCTATGAAGCAGTGGTCGAACAGGCGAAATCGGCCTTGGCACAATCGGAAGCGAACCAGTTGCAGGCGGACCAAACTGAAAAACGCGAGACGCAGCTTTTCGAACAGAAGGTCGAAAGCGCGCAAAGCCGTGATAACGCCGTCCAGGCGAACGTGGCGGCCAAAGCGGAGGTGAAAGCGCAACAAGCCGCGCTGCGCCAGGCCCAGCTCAATTTGGAATTCACGAAAATATCCGCTCCTTTGAACGGCATCGCGGGAATCGCGAATCCGGGAATCGGTGATCTGGTGGGCCCGAGTGACGCTCAGCCGCTCATGACCATGTCGACCGTCGATCCGATCAAGGTGTATCTGAAAATCAGCGAGCAGGATTATCTCAAATTTGCGAAAAGAGTTGAGCAAACGGGTAACGCCGGGCAAGCGGCGCCTCCGGTCGAAATCGTTCTCGCCGACGGAACGTTGTACCCTCACCCAGGTAAGTTCTCGGCCGTCGATCGGGAGGTGGATCAGCAGACCGGCACCATTCGCCTCGCTGCATTGTTTCCTAACCCGAACAATATTTTGCGTCCGGGCGGTTTCGTTCGAGTTCGGGTCACTGTTCGCAATATTCGAGGGGCGCTTCTGGTGCCGCAACGTGCCGTAAACGAGTTGCAGACTAGCGACGAAGTCGCGGTGGTGAATGGAGACGATAAGGTAGAGATCCGATCGGTCAAAGTAGGCGACAAGGTAGGCTCGCTTTGGGTGATCGAAGATGGGATCAAACCGGGTGATCGCGTGATCGTGGAAGGGGCGCAAAAAGTTCGCGACGGTCAGTTGGTCAAGCCGATGCCCTGGACGCCGTCCACCGTCACTAAAGCGCAATAGCGATGTCCGGATTTTTCATTCACCGGCCGATCCTCGCGATCGTCGTTTC
>DATHPZ010000116.1:0-12017 GCA_035483355.1 Chthoniobacterales bacterium
CGGACCATGGCGATCGAGTCGATGAGGCTGCTCCAGAGCCGCAGGAATCCAATTATTCTAGACGTAGGCTGCTCCAGCGGTTTCCTGGTGCAGGATCTTCTGAGGAAGATCCCGCAAGCCGCCATTATTGGAGCAGACTACCTGCCAAAGGTCGTCTTGAGGGCTGCTCGACGGGTTCGCAGCACTCCTTTTCTGCAATTTGATTTGCGAAATTGTCCGCTTGCCAACGACTGTCTGGACGGGGCGACGGCTCTGAACGTGCTCGAGCACATCGACGACGATTTCAAAGCTTTAAAAGAAATTCAGAGGATTCTCAGGCGAGGCGGACTCGCTCACATTGAGGTACCTGCGGACCCATCCAGTTTTGACTTGTATGATGAAGTCCTCCTGCATTTCCGTCGGTACCGATTACGCGACCTCAAGTCCAAAGCGCTTGAGGCAGGTTTTACCATCCTGAAAGCCACCCACCTGGGCTTCTTCGTTTACCCGTTATTCAAAATCGTCAAACGACGAAATCAAGAGGCGGGAAAGAGTCTGTCCTACGAGGAAAAGAAAACGCTCGTCGCTCAACAGATCGGGAGGACGGCTCACACTCGGCTGCTATCGATGGCTTTCAAAGTCGAGCGAATTTTTAGCCCACTGGTGCGTTACCCTTTCGGCATTCGAGCGGTTCTCAGGCTTCAGAAAACGTAGTCACAGACTCGTATTAGTACTAGTACTAGACCATGTTTTGGCCGGTGATGCGCGTTGGCGCCGAGCGTTCGATGTCGTCTTTACCAACCTATTGAGACGTCTGTTAGCCTGCGCCGAATGGCTCATCCGCTCCCAACGCGTTTGTCGGGTTCTCTTTCTTTACCGAGCTTTTGTTCTGGAGTTGCGACACGCGATCGATCTAAACCGTAAGCCTCGTCCACGATAAACCGAGGCCGTTCCCGCACCTCTTCGTAGATCCTGCCGATGTACTCCCCTAAGATCCCGACGCTGACTAGTTGAATACCGCCTAGAAATAAAACCAGAATGACAATGGTCGGATTACCCAGCGGAAACGGATAACCGAACAGTTTCAGCAAGGCGTAGATCAGGCCAACGAGAAATGCGCTCGCCGCGACGATAAAGCCGATTTGGGTGCTTAGACCAAGTGAACGGTTCGAAAAACAAAAAAGGCCATTGAATCCAATGCGCAGCGAACCAAGGAATCGATTATAATTTCCCTTCCCGGAAAAGCGCGGCGGCCGATCAAAAAGTACCGATGTTTGTCTGAAACCAACGAGAGCAACCATTCCTCTCAAAAATCCGTGACATTCCTTCAGGCGATTGATCTCGTCCACCACACGCCGGCTCAACAATCGGAAGTCGCCGGTATTAGGTGGAATTTCGACCTCCGCAATCTGGTTGATCAGTTTGTACCCGGCTACGGATACCACTTTTTTGATCCAGGTCTCGCCGTCGCGGGTGCGTCTCTGAGCGTAAACGACCTCAAATCCTTCCTGCCACTTTTGGACCATTTCATGGATTAATTCCGGCGGATCCTGCAAATCGACGTCCATGACGATCACCGCATCTCCGCTGGAATACTGGAGCCCCGCCAGAGTCGCCATTGGCTGGCCAAATCGACGTGAAAACTTTATCAATTTGAGACGGGGATCCTGCCGTCTTGCCTGTAGAATCAATTCCTCCGTTCGATCTGGAGACGGGTCCAGGCAGAAGACGATTTCGTATTCTGAAGTGATCGAGTCAAGAATACCCGAGATTCGATCCAAAAATTCCGGAACGTTTCCCTCCTCCTTGTAGACCGGCACAATAATCGAGAGGGAGAAATGAGCTTTGTTCGGGGAGTTCCCCAGATCATTGCCACCTCGCCTCTGATCACTCGGCACCGGTGTGAATCCGTCTGACTCCATGCGCCCTATCGTTGCACGCTTATTTTTCAGGAGCAACGCATATCCGGATCGATTGACGCAGTCCGAAAGCAATCTGCTGCTGCATTCTCAGTCAGCGCACGCTAATCTGCGGCCTTGGCACTAAACCCTCTTTAACCGAGTCGCAATGTTGAAATCGCAACGGTTTGAACGCTCGCACCAGGCTTGCCAGGGGTCTCTTTCGGGATCACTTTGTTTCAACCGGCGCGACTTCGCCACGCCACGTAGATCTCTTGGAAGGTTTCTCTCAGGTCTTTGGTGACTTTCCAACTCGGATAATGGGCTTTAATTTTCGACAGGTCGGAAATGTAACAAATGTGGTCCCCTTTCCTGCTCTCATCTAAGAATTCATAGTGCATCCTTTTCCCTGAAATTTCTTCGATTAACCCAAAAGCTTCCAAAATCGAAATGGAGTTATCTCGCCCCCCGCCAAGATTGTAAACTTCGCTGGCTCTCGGAGACTGAATAAAATGACTTATAAAGTGGGCGACATCGTGAGAATGAATATTGTCCCGAACTTGTTTTCCCTTGAAACCGTAAATCTTGTAAGTCCTGCCTTCAAGATTGCACCGAATCAAGTAGCTTAAAAAACCGTGCAATTCGACTCCAGAGTGATTCGGTCCGGTCAAACAACCTGCTCGTAAGCAACAGGTCGGCATTTGAAAGTAGCGTCCATATTCCTGCACCATCACGTCAGCAGCGACCTTTGAAGCACCGAAGATCGAATGCGTAGAGTTATCGATCGGGAATGTCTCCTTGATGCCATTGCGGTATTCCGGATCCGCGTAGTCTTGGCGCGTTTCGTTCTCGACGAGATTCAGCCGATTCGGGGCGTCTCCGTAGACTTTATTTGTCGACATGTAAATGAATGGGACTTCCGGGCAGGCCCGGCGCGCCGCCTCAAGCAGGTTGAGGGTGCCTCCGGCGTTGACATCAAAATCATCGAAGGGCCTTGCGGCGGCCAACTCATGGCTTGGCTGGGCTGCAGCGTGCACTATCGCATCCGGCCTGATTTCCCAGACGATATTTAAAATCTTCGCCCGGTCCCGTATGTCAATTTCATGATGGCGAAATTCGGCGAATTTCTCTTCAAGGCGCTTCCTGTTCCAGGCCGTGTCTCCCTGGGGCCCGAAGAATTCCCGCCGCATGTTGTTATCGAGGCCATCGACTTGCCATCCCTGGCTACAAAAGAATGTTACTAATTCGCTGCCAATGAGACCGCTTGAACCGGTAACCATTAATTTCTTCACATCTGGACCTTTCAGAAACAAAGTACTCTCTCTTCAACAGGCTCTCGGTCTGACGCAAACGAGGAAGTCTCGAAAAACCAGTCAGATCTTTTCCTGACACCCGCGGCGAATAGAGAGAAACATGGGCATTCGTGATCAAGGGCAGAGCCGTTTTCGGTTTTGAAATAAACGGTTGCAATCGTCACGCTTGATGAGGGTTTTCGTTCGATACTCGAGTGCCCCTTGGAGTTCCCATTCGTAGACAGAATTACGGCCAATAGGCTACATATTTCTGCCGGGATAGGCTGCCAAGCGGCGAACAAGTCTCTCCCGGATGGTCGGTAAAATGCTCACCGAAAAAATGCCGCGAGAGGAGATCTACGAGGAGGCGATGCATCAATTCCTGGGGCTCCAGCCGGAAACCGCTTTCGAGGCCGTCGGCCTTTAATGGCAAGACCCTATCGCGATTGATTAGACAAGACTTGGATGGAAACCAAAATACAAAGTGACCGAGGTCGTGCGGATGATGGTCGAGGCGGCAGCTGAAGCGGAACAGTGTCGGCGTTCGGCGTTCACCGTTCATGAGACGCCCCGATGTTGGACTGCAAGTCCCCTCCATGACACATCTGCGCCAGTGTTTTGAGCCGCAGACTTCTTGAATTCCGTTCGTGATTCCAACCAGCAGCCGCATTTCTCCGCGAACGCCGAACGCCGAACGCCAAACCGTGAACGGTGAACGCCGAACGCCCGGTAGGGCGATTCTTCTGTTTGACAATGGAGGGATCCGGATCAGAGAGTGTAAAATTGAGAAGTCGCATTGGAGGCCAGTGACAGAATTCTTCAGTAATCGGGCACCAGGTCCTGAGAAAGTAATCGATATCTCGATTATTGTACCGGTCTTCAATGAAGCGGCCGCGCTGATCGACGTCTGCCAGGGTGTACGCCGCGAACTGACCCAAATCGGTATCACCTGGGAATTGATCTTTGTGGACGACGGCAGCACCGATTCAACCCCTTTGATCCTGGAGCAGCTCGCGGAAGAGGATCAGCGCGTTCGCGTGATCCATTTTAAACGGAATCTTGGTCAGACGGCCGCGATGATGGCCGGATTCGATCATGCTCGCGGCGAAGTGATTATCCCGTTGGACGGCGACGGACAGAACGATCCAGCAGATATTCCCAAAATGCTGGAGGTACTCGATCAGGGCTACGATGTCGTCTCCGGCTGGCGTAAAGATCGACAGGACGATTACATCCAGCGCAATGTCCCGAGTATCCTGGCCAACAAGCTGATTTCGTTGGTGTCCGGCGTTCCCCTGCACGATTTCGGCTGTTCCCTGAAAGCCTACAAGCGGCACGTTGTTCAGGGGATTCGCCTCTACGGCGAGATGCACCGGTTCCTGCCAATCTATGCCTCCTGGCACGGCGCGAAGATTAGCGAAGTCGTCGTTAACCATCATCCGCGCCTGACTGGCAATTCAAAGTATGGGCTGGAACGAGTGGTCAAGGTGCTCCTCGACTTGCTCGTAGTGAAATTTCTCGATCGCGCGGCCGCAAAACCGATGTACGTCTTTGGCGGCTGCGGGATATTCAGTCTCGCCATCAGCGTTTTCACGTTTGTCTGGATGCTCGGGCTGAAAATCAAACGTGGAACCCCTTTTATTGAAACTCCGTTGCCCCTCATTGTCGTCGTCACTTTCATGATCGCGATGATGTGTATCCTGCTTGGTCTCCTCGCGGAGATGATTACTCGGACCTTTTACGAATCGCAGGGCAAAGCCATCTATAGCATTCGCTCGACCAGAAATTTTCAGGAATTTAGGGCGGCACCAGAATCGAGCCCGGAGCGCGGTGCCCGAGATCAGTACCGAGTCAGTTAAAACCGGTGAACGTCGCCTGTGCCTGAGCTTCTTTTCGCGAGCGCCAGATCGGCGTCGACCATGATCTGGACGAGTTCTTCGAACCGAACTTTTGGCTCCCAGCCGAGGCACTTGGTCACTTTGGCAGGGTTTCCAATTAACAAATCGACTTCCGCAGGGCGCTCATAACGTTTGTCGTAGCGAACGAACTCTCTCCAATCGAGATCGACGTGGGCGAACGCCTTCTCGACAAATTCTTTGACGGTATGGGTTTCGTTGGTCGCAAGGACGTAGTCATCCGGATTATCGGCCTGGAGCATCCGCCACATACCTTCCACGTATTCCGGCGCATAACCCCAATCCCGTCTGGCATCCAGATTGCCCAGGTAAAGAAACTTATCCAATCCCAACTTAATTCGAGCAGCGGCGCGGGTAATTTTGCGGGTCACGAACGTTTCGCCGCGCCGCGGGCTCTCGTGATTGAATAAGATACCGTTGCTGGCGTGCATACCGTAACTCTCGCGATAGTTGACTGTCGCCCAGTACGCGAACAATTTCGCCGCGCCGTAGGGACTGCGAGGCCAAAACGGGGTCTTTTCCGTTTGAGGGACCTCCTGAACTTTCCCGAACATTTCGCTGCTGGAGGCCTGGTAAAAGCGCGTGTTGACCCCCGTCTCGCGAATTGCCTCCAGGATACGAATCGTACCAACCCCGGTGACGTCCGCAGTATATTCCGGGATATCGAAGCTGACCCGCACGTGGCTTTGCGCTCCGAGATGATAGATCTCATCCGGTTTGAGGTCGTAGAGCAATTTTACCAGATTGACCGAGTCGGCCAAGTCTCCGTAATGCAAAAACAAATGTACCCCATGAATATGTGGATCCTGGTACAAATGATCGATCCGCGCCGTATTAAACGTGCTGGCGCGCCGGATAATACCGTGGACCTCGTAACCTTTCTCCAATAATAAGTCCGCCAGGTAAGAGCCATCCTGACCCGTGATTCCAGTAATAAGTGCCTTTTTCATCAAACCTCGCCGCTCGCGGAAAGCGGCATCGCAACGATGGGCTGAGGAATGGATTCGTCAATCTTTTTTACGTTCGGCGTTCGCCGTTCGGCGTTCGGCGTTCGGCGTTCGCCGTTCACCGTTCACCGTTCACCGTTCACCGTTCCACCGGTCGGCGTTCGGGCGAAGCGCGGTTCGCGGGCGCATTCGAGATATAGATACAGATAAATTATATGTTATTATATTTGATTATGGATGACTTTACTCAATTTGACGCCTTTGAGCGATGCAGGGAGTTTGCGCGGGAGATAGCCGGGCATTTAAATCGGGGAGCGTTTGCAAAAGATCCCGTTCTGGCCACCGCGTTACGGAAGACATTGTTATCAGTTTACTCCAATTTCGGAGAGGGATTTGAACGGGACGGCAATCGGGAATTTTCCCAGTTCGTTTCGATCGCGAAGGGATCGATCGGTGAAACTCGAGCCCAATTGATTTATGCGCTTGATTTCGGATATCTGAAACCGGAGACATTCTCAAACCTTGATGAACTCGGTAAATCTGCCACAAAATGTCTGGGAGGATTAATTCGCTACTTAAAGGATTCGAGCTTTCGCGGGCGAAAGTTCAAACAACGAGACGACGTAACCAATGAGGCTATAGCGTCTAAACCCTCGCCGCCGAATGCCAAACATCCTCCAAAGCGCGAACGCGGAACGGCGAACGGCGAACGGTGAACGTTGAACGTCTGATCCAATGTGCGGTATCGCCGGATTCGTAGGGGCTGGAGAACACGCTGATGTGCATCGGATGATCGATGTGCTTGCCCATCGTGGTCCGGATGGAGAAGGCGTTTGGATCGATCAAAATTCCAGAGTCTTTTTCGGGCACAGACGTTTGTCGATTCTTGATATCGCTGCCGGATCGCAACCGATGACCACCTTGGACGAACAATTGGTGGTTACTTTCAACGGCGAAATCTACAATCACGCGGAACTGCGCGCGAACCTCGAAGCCCGAGGGCACCGCTTTAAAACAGATCATTGCGATACTGAGGTCTTGCTCTACGGATACCGGGAATGGGGCTCGGGCTTGTTGGAGAAACTAAACGGGATGTGGTCTTTCGCGATTTATGATCGCGCCAAAGGCGAAGTTTTTCTCTCGCGCGACCGATTTGGCAAAAAACCTCTCTTTTATTACTCGGATGATCACAGCTTTGTTTTCGCCTCCGAACTCACCGCCCTTCGTCTCCATCCTGCCGTTCCAGAAAATGTCGATCCGGAAGCTTTGCAGAAATTTTTCGCCTACGGCTTCATCCCCGCGCCGTGGGCCTTATTGGCACGCGTAAAAAAGCTGCCGGCAGGTCATTGGATGAAGGTATCCGTGCAAGGTCTGCGATGCGAGATCCGAAAATATTGGGAGTTCGAGCTCGATCCATTCGAAACGATCCCGCAACATCCGGAGCGCACCTGGGGAGAAGAGCTGGTCCAGCGACTCGATGAAGCTGTCCGATGCCGGTTGCAAGCGGATGTCCCGGTGGGTGTATTTCTGAGCGGAGGGATCGATTCAACCGCCATCGCGACACTGGCCGCCAGGCATCATCCTTCCATTGAAACCTTCAGCATTGGTTTTGAGGAAAGATCATTCGACGAACGCGAGTTTGCGCGTCTCGGCGCCGAAACCGCGAACACGCGTCACCATGAAGAAGTTTTGTCGCCGGAACGTTATCTGAATTGGGCGCTCGCGACAGCGGGAAAACTTGACGAAGTAATGGGCGACAGCTCTATCCTTCCGACGGCGCTTGTTTCCAAGTTGGCTCGTGAACATGTGACAGTGGCGCTCAGCGGCGATGGCAGCGACGAGTTATTTGCCGGTTACGATCCTTTCCGAGCCCTGAAACCGGCCAGGCTCTACAGCGCCGTCACGGGAGGAAAGGTCAATCGCACTATTCGTGCCTTGGCCGAACGACTGCCGGTTTCCCACGCCAATATGAGCCTCGATTTCAAGTTAAAACGCATGCTGCGCGGACTTAGTTATACCAAACAATATTGGCTGCCCGCCTGGATGGGTCCGCTCGATCCTCAGGAGATCGGCGACCTTTTCGGTTCTAAGCCCGATCCGGAAGAACTTTACGCCGAGGCGATCGCCGCCTGGAACCATCCCTCAGCAAAAAACGACGTCGACCGGACAATTCAATTTTATGTCCGGCTTTATCTTCAGGACGACATTTTGGTTAAAACCGATCGAGCCAGCATGATGCACCGGCTGGAGGCGCGCTGTCCGTTCCTTGACATCAATGTGGTCGACTTCGCGCGCAGAATTCCCGCCAGCTACAAACTCCGAGGCGGTGTCACAAAATATATTCTCAAGGAAGCGGTACGGGGTCTGATCCCCGATCGAATCATTGACCGGCCAAAAAAGGGTTTTGGAATTCCGATCGGTAACTGGTTCAAAAACGGTGACCTGAACCTGAGCTCTTCTCCTGTGCCGAAGGAAATGGATTGGTCCTGGGTCAATCGCCGTCTGGCCGATCACCGGGCTGGCCGGCGAGATGATCGCGCAATGCTTTGGTGCGCCTGGTTGTTGCAGCATTCGCCACTTTTTAGGTGAACGTTCGGCGTTCGGCGTTCGGCGCAGAGAGCTGAGGCAAACATTCGGCCCGCTTACCACGATCGCCGGCGAGCTATGACGACATGCATGAAAGTCCAGCGCACGGCGATTCACGACTGGATATTCGTGAATGCTATGCGAGGAACGCCTACGAACGCCGAACGCCAAACGGTGAACGCCGAACGCCCATGACCTACCTGCTCATCAATTACGAATTTCCGCCACTAGGTGCCGGGGCGGCCACGGCGAGCAAAAATCTAGGTGCTGCATTAAGCCGCCGAGGAAATCGCGTCGTTGTTCTCAGCTCGGCGTACAAGGACCTCTGCGGAGTTTCGGAAGAAGAGGGCATGACGGTGATTCGTATTCCGGCGTGGCGCACGAGTATTCATCGGTCCGGAATTATTCAGATGACAGCTTACATTCTTTCCGGTTCTCGACATGCACCAAGAGTTGCCCAGGAATACCAGGTCGAACGAGTTCTCGCGTTTTTTTCCATTCCGGGAGGCGTCGTCGCCCGCTGGCTGCTGTACAGACGCTCCATTCCGTACGCGGTATCTCTCCGGGGCGGGGATGTGCCGGGGACCGAAGCCGGCCTTCGTTTATTTTACTATATGCTAACGGGTCTTCGTCGGAACATCATTGGCCACGCCCGATCCGTCTCCGCGCCTTCGATCGGTCTGAAACAGCTCTCGGAACTGACTGACCCGTTCACGGTCCACGTGATTCCAAACGGCGTCGATTGCGACTATTTCAAGCCCGGGCTGAAATCCGACCAATCGTCACTGACACTGTTGTCCGTCGGCAGGCTCCATCAGCAAAAGAATGTTCACCTGCTGCTGGAAATATTGCTGGCGGTTCGCGAGCTATCCCGCATTCCTGCCACTGCGCGAGTGATCGGTGACGGGCCGGAACGTAAGAGCCTTGAGAAATTCGTTCGCCGGCATGATCTAGCGGGTGCTGTTTCGTTTGAGGGCTGGTTACCGCGAAGCGCCGTGGCTGAAGCCTACCGATCGGCGACCCTATTAGTGCAACTTTCCAGATACGAGGGAATGTCCAACACCATTCTGGAGGCGTTAGCGTCCGGTTTGCCTGTTCTGGCGAGCCGGATCCCGGAAAATGGGGAACTGATCGAACCGGAACGAAATGGCCTGCTCTTTGACCCAAACGAGGGAGTCTCGAGCATCGCTCGAGCCATTGTGCGTCTGTACGAGAGTCCAGGAGTCTGGATGGAGATGAGTCGCCAGGCCAGGGAACGGATCACGGCGAAGTACTCGTGGGACCACGTGGCTGAGATGTATGAGAACTGTTTCTAATAAAGTAAGCGGACGCTTTTGCCTTTGTCGCTGCCTCCAGGATGAAACTCGTTCACGGCGCCAGCCGGATTCAAGCGGGGACGCTTCAGTTACGTTTGCAACGCCTCGATTTGGAGAATCAAGGCGCTATGGTCGAGCTCTTCTTTCCCGGTTTTCGCAAGAGTAGTGAATAACTCGCAGACCCGTTTGGTGAGCGGTAGTCGAACCCCGAGATCGCCCGCGACTTGGAGCGCCGCGTTCAAATCCTTGATCTGGTTCTTGATAAAGCCTCCCGGAGCAAAATTCCGGTCGATCATCCGTTGACCATGAAGTTCCAGAATCCGGCTTTGGCAAAAGCCTCCCATAATTGCCTTCCGGACTTGGGCCGGATTGGCGCCGCCCAATTTCGCCAGAGTGAGCCCCTCGGCCACTGCGCCAATGGTCACCGCAACAATGCATTGATTGACCAGCTTGCAAAGTTGCCCTCTCCCGTGTGGCCCCACGTGTGTCACGTTTCCCATCGCGGCGAAAATCGGATTCGCCTCCGCGATATCCTCTTCTTCGCCTCCGGCCATAATCGCCAGTGTCGCGTGCTCCGCACCAACAGTCCCGCCCGACACCGGGGCATCAATGTAGCGCAAGCCGGATTTGACGAGCAGTCGAGCGTGATCTTCCGCGATCGCAGGCGGGATAGAACTCATGTCGATCACGAGAATCCCATCGCGGCACGCGTCCGCGACACCTTGAGTGAAGAGTAAATCGGTCACGACTGCACCGTTCTCGAGCATGAGAACGACCGCCTCCGCGTGGCGCACAGCGTCCGCTGGCGATTTGGCTAGCCTGGCGCCTGCGCTCATGAGTTCAGCAGCCTTGCTGGGAGTCCGATTCCAGACGGTCACCTGAAAGCCAGTCTTGATGAGATTCATCGCCATCGGTTTTCCCATCAGACCGATGCCTAAAAAGCTGATTGGAACGGGGGGATAGAGCATAAGGAACGCTGCACGCCTTTTGTCTTCAGGTCTAGGGAGAAACGCCGGCAGAAACGTCGGGGCGTTTCCGCGGATGGGCGTGTCGGCGAAAAGCAGCGATGAAAGAAAGTTGGGAAACGGCTCTACTCATCCAGGCCGACAATCTCATACGTTTTCCCCGCCTTTTTTCCCTTTTTCCCGAATACTCTAGAAACTTCGGGTGTTTTAGGGTTTACTGAGCCAGAATGCGGATTTCCAGGAGAGCGGAATATGCGCTCAGAGCCTTGTTGCTGATTGCTAAGGATCAAAACGAGCGGATTCACCAGATCCAGGAATTGTCCGAGCGCGGAAATATCCCGGTTAAATTTCTTGAACAGATCTTGTTGCACCTCCGAAATGAAGGACTGTTGACGAGCAAACGAGGGGTCGGAGGCGGTTATTCGCTCCGTAAGCGGCCATCGGACATTGTCGTCCTCGATATTGTCGAGCTGCTGGACGGTCCGATCGCTCCGTTACCCTGCGCCTTGGAACGTCCGGGCGAGCCGTGCGGATGCCCTGATCCAATCCATTGCCCGTTACGCCCATTAATGCGACAGACACGCGAAACGATTCGTGATTTGTTCAGCTCGAAGACCGTGCAGGATCTCCTCGATGAAAGCCGCGGCGAGCACGCCCTGGCATTCGAAATCTGAGGGGAAGTGCCAAGTGCCAGTGTCAGTGTCAGTTGAAAACGATCCCGCGGGGTTGGGATTTCGATTGTCGCTACCCGAATTGCCGAAAGGCGAAAGATCCGACACCGGTAACAATCAAAAGATCGAGCAATCAGTTCTAACTGACACTGACACTGGCACTGGCACTGGCACTTCCCATGGCACTGGCACTTCCCATGGCACTGACACTTCCCATGGCACTGACACTTCCCCTTTGCTTCCGGGATGGGAACGGCCTATTGTAGCGCACCCAATGAACTGGGGGGCGTACTGGTTTCGACTTAAGGTTTAGACCCAGGCGGCATGCCGAGGACGACTCGTTGGCCTCGTAAAAAATCGAGTCAAAAAAATAACTGCTGAGACTAACGATCTCGCTCTCGCGGCCTAAATAATCCGCGACGTGTCCGGCCGGACGTCCGCTAAGGC
>DATHPZ010000117.1:0-6062 GCA_035483355.1 Chthoniobacterales bacterium
TCTCCCTGAGCAGTTTGCCGATCGCGTTCAAGTCGAGGCGATACCCGGAAACGAAGTTACAAGAAGCAAGAGCGACTAATCTAGTTCTCGGGGTCAGCGCGCCTGCAACAAGCTCCGGAGTCAACGCCCCGGTTTCCGCAGGCTGGAGCAAACGAACGGTTGCCCCGCGCGACCGCAGGTTCAACCATGGGTAAACATTGGCTGGGTAATCATCCAGGTAACAGATCACCTCATCGCCGGGCCGCCAATCGATTCCATTTGCGAAGAGACTGAGCCCAAGGGATGTTGGGCCGATCAAAGCGATCTCTTCCGGGCTGCAGCCGATTAAGTTTGCCGCGGAAGCGCGGGCTTCCTGGATCGACTTCAACAGCGCGGCGAAGTTTTCGAAATTGGCGGCGCTCTCCTCGATAAACCGAATGACAGCATCCGCGACGACACGCGGCAAAGCCGTTACCGCGGCATGCGCCATAAAAATCTTGTTTCGGCAAATTGGAAAAGCGGCTCTGCGTTTTTCTTCGTTTTCGACCAGCTCGTGCAGGAGATCCATAGGACATTAATGACCGCCCGGAAATGTCACCAACGCCTGGCTGATGAGATTTCCAGGCTGAGAGGTTATTTCTTTTTTTGTTCGCCTTCTTCGATCAGTTTCCAGAAACCGGCATGCTCTTGCAGCTGTTCATCTTCCGCCATCGGCAGCTTCGAACGAAAAAGGAAATCACGGATGGTGTTTTTGTGCAAAACGCGGTGTACCAGGACACCCTCCGGACTGCGCTCGAAGTAAATCCGGTAATCGTTGGTTCGATAGCGATAGAGACGTTTTCCCTCCCGCTCGATGACGCCGAATGCCTTGGAATCGAGGCTGTCGAGGTCGTCGGGCAAAAACTGGAACTCGGCGAGCAACTCCAGTTGAAGTTCTTTGGGGATTCTGGCCATCTCGGCCGCACTGATTTCGTTGAAGACGATCTGATACATAGAGTCAGTTCTCGCGTCTATTCAGAGTAGCACAGGAAATTCCGAGTTCCCACATTGTGGTTGCAGCTGTGACAAGGTATGCAATTTGTGCTTTTCTCGTCTCACCGGGTTTTCCGCACTAAACGAAGCTCTCCTATGAAGTTATTGCTAATTCTATTTTGCTGGTTCACCGGTTCAGCATTTGGCCAACTCGCCTGGGATACGACTGAACAGACCTTCGACTCGAAACCGCAGGACAAGGAAGTCTTAGCAAAGTACAAATTCACCAACACAGGCACCAATCCGATCAAGATTCAGAACGTGCGAACCTCATGTGGTTGCACGACGGCCGCCTTGAGCAAGACCGATTACGCTCCGGGCGAATCTGGTGAGATTGAAGCAAAATTCACTTTTTCCGGTCGGACCGGAAAGCAGGAAAAAGCGATCGTGGTGGCCACGTCCGCTAATCCGGAGCAGCCAACCATCCTGAAGTTGCACGTCAACATCGAGGAAACGGTCAAGATTGACCCGGAAGTTGTTCTTTGGCGGGTGGGCGAACAGCCCGATCCCAAGGCAATCCACATCGCAATTGCGGCTGATGCGTCGGTAAAGATCGTTTCTGTGACCTCGGATAATCCTGCCTTGAAAGTGAAATTGACAGAAGTGAAACCGGGCCGCGAATACGAGGCGCAGATTACTCCCGAGAGCATGGCGCAGCCGGCGGCGGCAACGCTCATGATCCAGACGGACTACCCGCCTGACAACCCGGAGATGAAATACGCCTACGCTCGCATTAAATGAGATCGGTCAACTCCTTCGCCAGGCGCTGTTGATTCTCCTGGCCGCGGTCGTTCCGGCAAGCTTGACGGCCGCGTTCCATCCCCGGCGTCCGCCGTGGTCTCAGGAGGTTTTGGCGGAGGGAGAAGAGAGGCTCCCAACAGTTTTGGCATGGGGAGAAAGCGTATTTTGGGTCGACGCGCGATCGGCGGATGAATACGAGGCCGAGCATGTGCCGGGGGCGTTCCTGTTGAACCTGGAAAGTTGGGACCAATTGTTCCCCGAATTTCTTGATCGATGGACGCCGGAAAAAAAGGTGGTGGTCTATTGCAGCGCAGCATCTTGTGAGTTAAGCCGGGAGGTCGCCGAGCGCCTGCGGAAGAGTGGTATTTCTTCGGTCTTTGTTCTCAAAGGGGGGTGGGAAGCATGGAAGGCCGGCAAATGATCAGCCGCCTGCGTCATCCTGCCTGGGGGCGGTTGGTGAAGCTGAGCCGCATAATTGTGCGGATTGCGCTGGGTGCCCTGTTCGTTTTCGCAGGAGCAACGAAGGTCTATGACCCGGGCGCCTTCGCAATCGAGATCCAGCGGTACAACCTCATCCCGTGGCTTCCGGGAGCACTCGCGTCAGTCTATCTTCCCTGGTTGGAAATCCTGGCCGGAGTGCTCCTGATCTTGAAAAGATTCGAGCGCGGAGCGCTGCTTTTGATCACCTGTTTGTTGTTCATTTTCAGCGTTGCCCTGGCGAGCGCAACGTTCCGGGGCCTCAGCATCGATTGCGGTTGTTTTGGAAAAGCATTCACTGCGACCGGCACGATTTTTCCGTTGGTGCGGAATATTCTGCTGCTCGCGTTCACCGGTTTCCTTTGGTTCGGCGATCGATGACGACATCCTTCCGTTGTTGGGCAGAAATAGACATCGAGGCGATGCGATCGAACCTCCGAACAATCCGCTCCCTGGCTGCGGCCGGGGTTCGCGTGATCGCCATCGTGAAGGCGGATGCGTACGGCCACGGCCTTCATGAAGTCGCGCGTCAGCTCGACAGGGATGTGGACCTGTTTGGCGTGGCCAGTCTTTCAGAGGCCCGGACAATTCGTTCGACCGGCGCTCAAGCTCCGGTAGTGATTCTCGGTCCGGCATTGCCTGAAGAACGCCAAATGATCTCCGACGAGGCGTTTATCCCGACCGTGTCAACCGTCGAAGAGGCCGCAGGATACGCAAAATGCGCGCGAGCCGGCGAACGGATGCCGATGCATTTCGTCATCGACACGGGAATGGGACGAATCGGAGCATCGGAGGAAGAGGCGGATCAGATTTTTCAGGCGATTCGTGCGATGCCTCAACTTCGGGTGACGGCGTTATCTTCGCATCTTCCGGTGTCGGATGAAGACGAGGTTTACACCACGCGACAGTTGGAACGGTTTCAAACGTTAGCCGCGCGTCTGTGCCCTGAGGACGAACCGGCAACGATATTGAATAGCGCGGGAGTGATGCGATTTGGGAAGGATGCGAGGTCTGGCGATCTTGTGCGTGTCGGTTTGAGTGTCTACGGGATTTCGCCGCTGAACGAGTTCCAGGGGAAGTTCCGGCCGGCAATGACCTTGAAAACCAGAATTGTTCTGATCCGGTCGCTTGGGCCCGGCCGGAGCATCAGCTACGGAAGAACATTCGTGACGACCGGCCAAATGCAAGTGGCAACCCTCTGCGCCGGATATGGAGACGGTATCGACCGCCATTTGTCCGGTCAGGAAACGGATGTGCTGATCAGGGGGCGTCGGTGCCGGTTACTAGGCAGGGTAACGATGGATCAGGTGATGGTGGACGTGACTCAGCTAGGACGCGTTGAGCTCGGTGACGAGGTCGTCCTCATTGGCCGGCAGGGTGACCAGGAAATCCTGGCTAGCGAACTTGCAACCAAAGCCGGAACCATCGCCTGGGAGATATTTACCGGGATAACGAAGCGCGTCGTGCGAATTTATCGCTAGGGTATACACGTGCAGGTGCGCCGATACGCACTTTCCCCGCGAGGCGAAAAGTGGTTTCTTGGCGGATGCCGCCTGAGCCTGCAGCGAACCGCCTGATTCACGAGAAATCCCCGTACCTTCTCCAACACGCGCACAACCCGGTTGATTGGTATCCCTGGGGGCAAGAGGCATTTCGGAAGGCGCAAACAGAGAAAAAACCGATTTTTCTCTCGATTGGTTATTCCACCTGTCACTGGTGCCATGTGATGGAGCGCGAATCGTTTGAAAACCAGGCGCTCGCGGAGATCCTGAATCGATACTACGTGAGCATCAAAGTTGACCGGGAAGAGCGACCGGACGTCGACCGGGTCTACATGACATTCGTCCAGAGCACCACCGGTTCGGGAGGTTGGCCGATGAGTGTGTTTCTCACTCCGGAACTTAAACCATTTCTGGGCGGCACGTACTACCCGCCGGATGACCGATACGGGAGACCTGGATTCGGCAGTTTGTTAACTCGGATCGCAGATATCTGGGAGAAGAGTCCCGAAAAGATCATGGATCAAGGCGCTCAGTTCACAGAAGCGATTGAAGCTCATCTCCGGGAGGCGCAATCGCTCGAATCAAGTCCCTTGACGCTGAACTGGCTGGAGAACGGTTACCGCCAGTTGGCATCCGGTTTCGATCCCGAGGAGGGAGGATTCAGTTCGGCACCCAAGTTTCCTCGTCCGGCTGTTTTCAATTTCCTGCTCCGCTATTGGCGGCGAACCAAAAAGACGAACGCATTCGATATGGTGGAGTTCACCCTGCGGAAGATGGCGCGGGGCGGCATCTACGACCACCTCGGCGGAGGTTTTCATCGCTATTCGGTCGATGACCGCTGGCATGTGCCGCATTTTGAAAAAATGTTGTACGACCAGGCTCAACTTGCGGCCGCGTATGCCGAAATGGTGCAAGCAACGGCCGATCCAGAGCTCGAACGAACCCTGCGGGAAACCCTGGATTATGTCTTGCGCGACCTCACCGCACCCGAAGGCGGTTTTTACTCAGCAGAAGATGCCGACAGTTTTCCGCAGGAAGGAGCGGCAGAGAAAAGAGAGGGGGCTTTTTACTCTTGGACGCAGGAAGAAATTGATCGTCTGCTTACCCCGGATGAATCGCTCGTCTTTCGGAGGATGTATGGCGTCGAACGGGCTGGGAATGTGGTTACGGCGAGCGATCCGCACGGCGAGCTGTCTGGGCAAAACGTTTTGTTCCTGCAGAATGATCGGGAGATGGTGGCGAGATTGACCGGCCGCAGCGGGGATGAGGTTTCGCAACTGTCCTCGGCCGCGCGACAAAAATTGAAGGCAGTCCGAGATCAGCGGCCACGTCCGCATCTCGACGACAAGATTGTGACGGCCTGGAATGGACTCATGATTTCTGGTTTCGCCAAAGGATTCCAAACCCTCGGAGAGCGGCGTTACCTGACTGCGGCGCAACGGGCGGGCGACTTCCTGCAAAAGAAGTTGTACCAAGGCCGATTGTTGCGGAGTTATCGCGGGACGGCCGGCGTAACCAATGGTTTTGCCGAAGACTACGCCTTTCTGATCCAGGGTCTGCTGGATTTGTACGAAGCTGATTTTGATGTCCGGTGGCTTCGTTGGGCGGGCGAACTGCAGGTCCAAATGAACGCGCTTTTTACCGATCCAAAAGGTGGATATTTCAGCACCGAAGCGGGCGCGAGCGATATTTTGTTTCGGATGAAGGAGGATCACGATGGAGCGGAACCGTCGGCCAATTCAGTGACGGCAATGAACCTGGCCAGGTTGGCCAGGATTTTTGATCGAAAAGAATTCCAGCACGCGGCGGCGCGCGTTCTCGGGGCGTTTCACGTTGCCCTCGAACGGATGCCGGCGGCTCTACCGCAGATGCTGGCAGCCTTGGACGCGACGGTGACGGAACCGGTGCAGATCGTATTGGCAGGCGAGAAAGACCGGCCTGAAACGGCCGAACTTCTACGTGTCATTCGGAAACGCTACCTACCGAATAAAGTCGTTTTATTGGCCGACGGCAGCGAAGGCCAGAACTGGTTGGCCCAACATATTGAGGCTCTTCGGCTGATGGCGCCTGTTCATGGGCAAACCGCCGTTTACGTCTGCCAGAACTTCACCTGTGAACTTCCCGTGACGGAAGCAGAACAGCTAGCCCAGGTCCTTGAGCGGCTCTGAAGGAACCGTAAGAAAGGTAGCGAAGAAAATTTGAACAGAAGGCAGCAAAGGAAACAAAGGGGATTGGGATTGGGTTTCCGTGACGGTTATTCGGTAGGGCTTCAGCGTCTCCTCCAATCGTCCTCGTCCTCGAAGTCTAAATGGTGCAGCCAAATGCAGCGCC
>DATHPZ010000118.1:0-3474 GCA_035483355.1 Chthoniobacterales bacterium
ATCTTACCTTTATCAATCTCTTTGGACGTTTTCGCGTACACCTCGCCCCAAACCATGACCTCAACCGATCCGGTAAAGTCTTCCAGGGTCAGGATGGCGAACGGCTTTCCTTCCTTGCGGGTTAGCTTCTTGTCGAACGAAGAGATCGACCCGGCGATCTTGACGGTGCCTTTGTCGTCCTGATCGGCTAAATCGTTGATCTTCATGTAAAAGCCTCCCTCGATCAGTTCCCGATAGGCGTCCAACGGATGGCCTGTTACGTAAAAGCCGAGAAGGTCCTTTTCATGCCCGAGTTTTTCGACGGCCGACCAAGGCGTAAAATGCACCGCGTCACCGTTTGTTTTTGGAGCCGCCGCTATCTCCAAGTCGCCAAATAACGAGACTTGGCCGCTGCGCCTGTCTCGGTGCACCGAGGCGCCGGACGACAATGCTTGATCGATTCGCTCAAATTGTTCCGCACGATCTCTCCCGGTAAAATCGAATGCTCCGGCCCGAATCAGGTTTTCCAGAATCTTGCGATTCACCGACTTGGAATCCAGGCGGCCGCAATAATCCTCGACCGATTTGAACGGACCGTTCTTCTCTCGTTCGGCGATGGCTGACTCCATCGCGGCTTCGCCGATGTTTTTGATCGCTGCGAGTCCGTAGCGAATACCCCGCTGCTCGGCCTGGGTTTCAGGCACAAACTTGAGATGGCTCCGGTTGATGTCCGGCGGCAGAATCGATATGCCGAGCCGTTGGCATTCCGCGACGAATACGGCGATTTTACCCGTATTGTTGACTTCGTTACTGAGCAGCCCGGACATGAATTCAACCGGATAGTTCGCTTTCAGATAGGCGGTCCGATAACTAATCAAGCCATAGGCGGCACTGTGACTCTTATTGAATCCGTATCCGGCGAACTTTTCGAGGAGATCGAAGATGGCGTTCGCCTTCTTTTCGTCGATCCCATTCACGCGTTGGCATCCCGCGATGAAATTGACGCGCTCTTTGGCCATCTTTTCTTTGTCCTTTTTCCCCATCGCGCGTCGGAGCAGATCGGCCTGACCAAGGGTATATCCGGCCAGGACATTGGCCGCGCGTTGGACCTGCTCCTGATAGATCATGATCCCATAGGTGTTGGCACAGACCTCTTTAAGCAACGGATGCTCGTATTTGATTTTCGTCTGGCCCTTCTTGCGCTTGATGTAGTCAGGAATCAGTTCCATCGGGCCGGGGCGATAGAGCGCGATCAAGGCGATGATATCGTCGATGCTGTTGACATCGAACTGCTTGCACAGATTCACCATCCCGCCCGATTCCAATTGAAACACGCCAATCGTTTCGCCGCGATTCAGCAGATCAAACGTGGTCCGATCATCGAGTGGTAGCGTTTCGAGTGAAAAATCGGGCCGCCGATCTCGAATCAGCGCGGCTGCATCCTGCAGAACCGTGAGCGTTTTAAGCCCCAGAAAATCCATTTTTAACATGCCCAGCTCGGTGAGCGGGCCCATGGCATACTGGGTAACGACTTCGTTGTCGTTCCCGCGACAAAGCGGGATGTAATCGTCAAGCGGCCGGTCGCCGATCACCACGCCTGCAGCATGAATGCCGGTGTTCCGAGTCAGACCTTCCAGAACGGTCGCGTAATTCCAAAGCTGTTGAGTGTTCTCCTCGGTTTCTACGGCTTGTTTTAGTTCGGGGTTCTTTTCCAGCGCGCCGCTTAGCGTGATCCCGAGTTCGTTCGGGATCATCTTCGCAATGCGATCGGCATCGGAGTAACCCAGGCCCATCACCCGGCCAACGTCCCGAACGACGCTTTTGGCCCCAAGTGTACCGAAGGTGATGATCTGTGAAACCGCGCGCGATCCATACTTTCGTCGGACATACTCAATCACTTCACCCCGTCGGTTCTGGCAAAAATCAACGTCGATATCCGGCGGGCTCACGCGTTCCGGATTCAGAAACCGTTCGAAAATCAGCTCGAACCGCAGCGGATCCAGATCTGTGATACCGAGGACATAAGCCGCGAGTGAACCAGCTGCTGATCCGCGTCCGGGACCAACTGGAATACCCTGCTGTTTCGCATAATGAATGAAATCCCAAACAATCAGGAAATAGCTGACAAACCCGGCCTTCTCCAGGACGGAGAGCTCATATTCCAAGCGCTGCCGCAGCTCTTGATCGGTTTCGGCGCGTTCCCCGTAACGCTCTCTTAGCCCATGGAGGCAAAGTTCGTGGAGAAATGCCTCGCGGGTGTTCCCTTCGGGCGGCGTGTAAGCTGGGTATTTCGAAACGCCAAAATCAAGTTTGAGATCGCAGGCTTCGGCGACGCGAAGCGTGTTGGTCAGGGCTTCTGGGACTTCCGCAAAAATGGCCCGCATCTCTTCTGCAGATTTGAAATAAATCTCTGTCGGATAATGCATCCGTCGCTCGTCATGGACCATCGACCCGGTGCCGATACAGATCATCACGTCATGAGCCTCATGATGGGAGCGCTCCAGAAAATGGACGTCGTTCGCCGCGACGACGGGGATCACCAGCTTTTTGGAGATTTCCAGAAGCGCCCGATTACAGAGATGCTGCGCTTCAAGCCCGTGATCGTGGAGTTCGAGGTAAAAGTTTTCCGCCCCGAAGATGTCCACGAATTCGCCGGCCGTTTTATGGGCCTTGTTCAGGTCACCCGCCTGAATTGCCACATTGATTTCACCTTTGAGGCAGGCGCTCATGCCGATGAGGCCGGCGCTGTGTTTCGCCAGCAATTCCTTGTCGATGCGCGGCTTATAATGGAAACCTTCCAGGTGCGCAGCAGAAACGAGTTTCACGAGGTTGCTGTAACCGCGAAGGTCTTTTGCCAGCAGTGTGAAATGGAAGGCGGCGTCTCGGGCGGATGAAGCGCTTTTGTCGGTCATCGAGCCGGGCGCCAGGTAGACTTCACACCCGATAATGGGCTTCACGCCGGCCTTCACCGCGGCCTCATAGAACTCGATCGCACCGTACATGTTGCCGTGATCGGTCATGGCCACCGCCGGCATGGCGTAATCGACCGCCTTTTTCATGAGATCCGGAATCCGAATAGCGCCATCCAGGAGGGAGTATTCTGTGTGCAGATGCAGGTGGACGAAGGAATCAGTCGGCATGGCCCCTCAAGTTACCCGCTGAAGCCGCCTGCATCAACGACGCAGGATTGGCATTTTTGTATTTTGTGGCAAACTAGCTTCTCTCAAGCCGAGGTGGCGAAATTGGCAGACGCGCCAGACTTAGGATCTGGTGGAGCAATCCTTAGGGGTTCGAGTCCCCTCCTCGGCAAATTGCTTGATTCTGAACGACTTACAGAGATGTAAGAGTCCAGGTTACAACACTAGCTTACAACAAGTGCTGTCGTATACGTTGTTATTTGAGAGTGTGTAATTCGGACTGAATTCCGCTCCCGGAACCTCGACTCGAGCAACTAGCCAGATAGAGTCGGTCTCAGCTTCGCCGAGGCCCGTATCC
>DATHPZ010000119.1:0-2342 GCA_035483355.1 Chthoniobacterales bacterium
CCGCAGGCCTACCAAGAATTGGTAGGGCGCCACCAACCGCCTTTTGGCGTGCGGTTGGTTTTGGAGTCCTGGGCCTCGGTGCAGGGTTGGCCGTAGGAGTTGGGTTCTATGGATATTCATTCGTTACTCGGAACGAAACTAGTCTCGGTACGCTTTCATCCGCTATTTCGAAAGCGCTCTCAGACGTACAATTGCATGGATCCGCAGATGGAGTCGTTCAGTTCGACCCTCACGAGATCGCTCTAGCAAAAGGACAGGAAATTACCTTCGATCCAACCTCACGTTTGCAGTTGGACTCCGCCGCAAAAGTGATCGCGGACGGTGATGTTAGGATTCAGATGCCGAACATCTCTGTCCCGCAAAACTCGGCTCCACGAGCGAAAGGGGGCGCGCCGACTCTTACAAACTTTACGATCTTTAAGTCCGTTCCGTTTGAAAAAGGCGTTGTTCAAACTGGATGGAAATTTTTGACGGGTGCTCAACGCTCCCCAACAACTCAGTATTGTTACTATCAAGAGTCGGGAGACAATCCGGACGTCTCTGTCAGAATCGAAATCGGTTTAGATGAAAAAATCCAGCAATCAAAAAGCATATCGAAATCATTCGACGTTGGAGCGGCGTTCAGCAAATGCGTCTGGTTTAGGAAGGACGCTCCGTGACCGGAAGCGGTGATTACAGCGACATCGAGTCGTTCGCTTCGGTTATTAATACGCGGCTGGAAGCGGAAGCGCGTATTTCAAAAGGCGTGGCGTTTGGCTGGATGTGCGGCGGCTGGGCAATCGCAGCCTGTCTTTTCGGTTTTGGCATCGCCACCGCGCTTTATGGTTACGCTCCCACTATGGTTTGCGCCGCGATGACATCAAGGGGTGCCATTGCAAAAGCAAGCTTGTAGCGACCCATCACCGAATTTTCTTGGGCACCCAGAAGGTTAAGTGCGGGAGAGGAGAGCCGGTCCGCGACTGCATTTTGCACGACTTCCGGATCATAACCCGAGAGCAGAACGATCCAATCGGCAGCACCGTCTGCCCCTCGGATTTTCTGCTCGGTCGTGGGCGTGCCCGTTTCGGGTGTCTCGGTTATCAACAAATGGCCGCCGGTTAGGCCCGGTGCGAGAGTCAATTCGCGAAGTGTTTCTACGATTGCTGCCCTCAGATTCGACTGCTTTCCTTCTCGAGAAGAAAGTCTGATCGTGGCGAGCGAGGTTGCGACGCCGCCCCCGAAGCTGGCGGCGATCCGGCACTGGCTCCGGACCATGTTGCGATGATGAGGCATCATCTTGGTCGACCATGGCGTCGGCGCATTGAGCCGATCGAGATATCCCTTCGAAGTGAGGGTTTCGTACTGCTCCAGTTCGTAGAGAACGAAGAAGCCTTCCGCATCGAGCGCGCTCGTCCACCGCGACCCCCGTTGAAATCCGGGAATGCTCATCCGCTCCGGAAAGTGCTCGTGCGAGTGCCAATCGCCGAACTCCGAACGTCGCTCGGGCGAAACGCTCCACCACATGGCCACGGCTGCCTTCCCCAAAAGCGACATGCCTATACCTCGAAGAATATTGCCTCATCGGCGACCCGTGGCGGCAGATCGGACGTCCAGACGGCCCGGAACGCTCGATCAATATCATCTATCGAATTACAAATCACCAGTTGATTTCTATTTTACCTTACGATCATATCCGCGCGATACGACGCCTCCGCCCAACGGCGCGACTGAAGGAGATTTCGATGACTGGAACGATCCTGGTCCTCAACGGACCCAACTTGAACCTGCTCGGCGTACGTGAACCCGAAATCTACGGACGCGACACCCTCGACGACATCAAAAAGCGCTGCATCGAACAGGGCAAGAAGCACGGGCTCGAGGTCGACTTCCGGCAGTCCAACTCGGAAGCGACCCTGATCGACTGGCTGCACGAGGCGCGCGGAACCAAGCTTGGCGTTGCCATCAACCCGGCGGGATTTTCGTTTCATTCGATCGCGCTGCTCGATGCCCTGAAGATGTTCGATGGGCCGAAGGTCGAGGTGCACATCACCAACATCCACAAGCGTGAGCCGATGTATCAGAAGTCGCTGATGTCGCACGGCGTCACTGGCGTGATCGCCGGTCTTGGCGCCACCGGTTACGTGCTCGCGATCGATGCCCTCGCTGATTTCGCGAAGGCAGGCAAAGCCTGATCGCGAATTGATTACCAATAATTCAAAAATCGGGAGGAGCAGATGGTTCTCAACAGGCGGCAATTCGGCGCGACCGCAATCGGATCAGCGGCAGCCCTTTGGGCGACGCCTTTGATCGCACAGGGCAAGAAGGTCAGCCTGAAGGTAGGCGGGCAGTTTGCCGACAGCCAT
>DATHPZ010000120.1:0-9838 GCA_035483355.1 Chthoniobacterales bacterium
GCCGGATCAGAGCATCCGAAAACTGCGGTTCCACCCGCGGGGTCAGCGGTTCGAGGGCGCGCAACCGTGGCGGAAAAAGCGAGGTCAGCTTCAAGCGTCGCATCAGCGACTCCAGCCCGCTGGCCTGGTAAAACCAGACCAACGATTTCCTATTGGGTGCCGACCGCCAACCGGTCAGGCGCGCATCCGAGATCGATCCAGGAGGTCGCCGTTGACGAGATTGCGCAGTTTGCCTTCGGTCAAATACCCCATCACGGTCTCGGTCGATAGCCTGCGCGCATCATAGCGGCTTTCAGGGCTGTTCCAAGCTCCGTGAGGAGTAAGCAGAAGCCGCCCCTTCAGCCAGTCGTCCTGTTTCAGGAATTCGCGGATCAGCGGTTCGTCTGGCGACGGCGGTTCGTTCGGTAGCACGTCGAGAGCCGCACCGGCAACTTTGCCGCTCCGCAAAGCTTCACACAAAGCGTCGTGGTCGACGACCGGACCGCGAGTGGTATTGATAAATAACACCCCCGGCTTCATCGCGTCGAAAGCAGCGGCATTGATCAGGCCTTCGGTTTCCGGCGTCAGAGGACAATGAAGACTGACGATATCGCTGAGGTGCAACAATGCATCAAGCGATTCGACGCGCCGGACATCCAGAGCGATTTCGGTTCCCCGTGACACATAAGGATCGTAGACCACGACATTTAGTCCGAATGCCTTGGCCCTCAAGGCCGTCGCTGTTCCAATCCGTCCGATGCCGACCAGACCGATTGTCCTACCGCGAATCCGCCGCATGCAGGCAGTCTCCGGATATTGCCACGGCGCACGGATGTCGCAGCGCATTTTGTCCTGGAATTCCGGAATGCCGCGGGCCAGCGACAGCAAAAACGCGATGGTGTGATCCGCCACTTCGCTGGTGCCGTAATCGGGTGTGTTACACACCGGAATCCCCGCCGCCGCGGCATCCTCGAGGTTGATTTGATTATAGCCGACGCCTGCTCGGACAATGACCCGGCACTTCTTTGCTTTCTCGATCAATAGATGATCGATCTTCATCTCGTGCCAGACAAGGAAAGCGTCACAGGACGCCAGGTGTTCTAACGGAATGGCCGCAGGCTCACGCGAGCGGTGAATCAAAAATTCGACATCTTTCCCCGCAACCTGCCGCTCCACCACGGCGTCATCGGGGTATTGGGCATCCGGCGTCAAGATTGTGAACCTCATCGTGGTGCTACTCCTTTTGTGCTCAGCAGATTTTGAGATTTAAGTTCATTGGTCACAAGTGTCTTGTCCCCGAAATTTCAGAGAAGGCTCAGTGTTCGGGAAGCGCTTTCAATCGCCTCAGGTGAGAGAAACTCGCGCCTGTGCACGACAACATCAGACCGATGGCGCCGACGACCAGGGTCGAACGAATGCCAATGACGCTGCCAAGCCAACCGCCGAAGAGGGCGCCAAAAGGCATGATCCCGGTGACGCAAAATCGGAAAGCTCCATTCATCTTGCCAAGAATGTCGCTTGGGGTGATCGCTTGGCGGATCGTCCAAGCAAACACCGTCACAGCGGCACCTCCAGCACTCAAAGCAAAGTAGGTGCCCGTCAAACAAAAGATCCCCAGGCCGTCCGCCCGGCTAACCAAAGGAAAGCAAAACGATGCCAACGAAGTCAGACCACAAGCGTAGATCACGAACGGACCGGGCCCAAGCCACGCTCCGAGCCGCTGAGCAAAGATCGAACCGATCACCGCACCAAGGCCGCCAACGCTGACTGCCAATCCAAATATCCCGGGCCTGAATCCGATCTCGCGCGTGCCGTAGAGAACGATAAGCGCCATGATCGCGTTCATAAAAAAGTTGTTCACTGTCACCAGCCAGAGGAGCGCCCGAATGTGCCGTTCATGACTGACATAACGAAAACCATCCGCAATCTGGCGAAATACATTTGGTTGCCGCTGAACCACCTTCACCTCACGATGCTTGATTTTGAATAAACAGCCGGCACACAAGAAGAAGCCCAACGAGTCGGCCAGCACGGCCATGGGAGCACCCAGAATTTCAACCATCAGTCCCGCCAAGCCCGGCCCGGCCGACTGGCCAAGCGCGTACGACATCATGATTTTGCTGTTAGCGTTGACGAGCGTTTCCCGATCGACGATCTCCGGAATATAGGTTTGATAGGCCATCTCGAAGATGACCTTGAAAGAACCCATCACCAGCATCACCGCGTAGAGGACCTCCAGATGTGCCCAACCCAGCGCAATCGCCAGTGGCACAAAGACAATGACCACGCCTCGAATCAGATTCGAAAAAATCATCAGCGATTTACGAATGCCCAGGTCAGCCCAAACGCCGGCCGGCAAGGTGAGAATTAGAAACGGAGCGAACTCCGCCGCACGCAGAAATCCCATTTGCTGCGCCGTCGCATGCAGGCTAAGGGCGGCCAGCATCGGAATCGCGAAAGCCGTGACCTGTGAGCCAAGCGTTGAAATTGACTGACCGACCCAGAAATATCCGAACGATCGATTGATCAGAAAGACCCGACGCTTGACAAAACAGGGGGCGACAGGTTCGTCGAGATTTTTCACTTCGGAATGCCGCACCTACCGAGACTGCGGACGATTGCCACCAAGCCTGTATTATCATGGCCCGTCCAAACGTTAATGTTCAATCTGCGCCGGCGGTTCGGCCGTTCCTGACAACTATTCATTCGCTAATTTTCCTTGTCTTTTGCACGAAACTTTCCGAATCCGATGTCAACTCTTTCACCGATTCGGCCCCGGGGGAAACTAGCGCACCTGATCCGGTTCGACGCTCACCGGATGCTTAACCACCTATTATTTCGATAGCCAAAAATATTCCGGGCGCAATTTTTTACAACCGATTTATTCGTCGGACGCGCGCAAGCGCAGGAACCAAACAAAATCGGTCCCTTGGCGCCTGGCTGCGTCGTGGCAATTCATGCAAGAGCTCGAAGCGCTCCTCTGGAAATAGGTTTCCATCGTGGTGTTCGCGATGTTCGTCATCGGATCGGGTCCGGTGAATTGACCTGGAAACGGCGCGCCGTTTTCCTCTTCGGGTTGAGGAAATTTCGGCCACTGGGTCACAACCAGCTGATAGTTTTCCCATACGGTTCCCCTGAGAAGCTGTTGATAAGCCTCATTCGTCTTTCTGGTCGAATCAGCGATTTTCTTGCTTCGTATCACCTGCATCGCTTGCGGATGATCCAAAGGAGGATTGCTTTTAGAAATAGGCGGCGGAGGTGTCGCCGGCTCAAGCGCCTGGGGTCTGGATGGATTGTTCAATGAAAAATGGTGCCCGACCGAGGGGGTGGTGCCAGATTCAGGAAGGTTATCGATGTGCTCGAAGGACGACCAGACCCATTGGGGACGCCTCGGGGTTTTCTGGACAATGTGGAGCCCGATCAAACCTAATTTTTGCATTTTGCAGGTGTTGGTTACGGGATCGAGCACCATCGCGTCCACCAGGTAGTACCTGCCCTGGGCGGCCGGCAGTTCGTCCTCTTTAATGATTTTCCAAGCGGCTTTTACCGCCACGCAGTGATTGGGGAAGCGAAGCTTGGGGTCGCCGGCGCCCGGCAGCTTCGACTTGCGATAGAGTTGCCGGTCGCGAATAAAGTCGAATTCTACCTGATTCAACCGCACTTCAAAACGTATATAAGTCTGATTTTGAGCGACCAAAGGGCTTCCGAACCGGCCATTGCCTGCTTGATTAAAATCCGGGAAACTTGAAAAGGAACCAAGGACCATCGTATGCCCGGAGCCTTCAAATGACAGATCCCGACAAGGGGTAAAACCATCGAAGCAACACCATTCCGTGGGTTCCGAGCCTTCCGGTTGAATTAGCTCGTAATCAGCCTTCCAGGTTCCCCAGACGACCTTGGCCCCGGGATTAGCAAAATCGCCGATTTTTTTCGTTTCGTCCGGCACACCGCGGATGCCCATCTTTGCCGGCCAATTAATGGCGATGAACGCGCGCCAGGAGTAATCATCAAAGACTGCGATCTCATTTAGATCCGGATCGACAGGAGCATCGACCTCGTCCGGCATGGCAAAGCTAATGACGGGGGTCGGATGAGGCAGATCTTCAGCCAATGCCAAGCTGGCCGAAAGCAAACAAAGACCGGCCGCGAATTTCCAAGGGGGTTTCCGCGCCTTGGCAACGCAGATCTTGAACCCTTCCCTTGAAGTGGTCGGCATGGGGTCACATCTATTCCTAATGTTAGCTTGTTGCGTTATAAACTAAGTCGGTTTGTATGTGTATAGCGCCATGTCCCTATCCCCCCTCGTCCTCGCCCGTCTTTCGGCTGGTGCGAGCGAAGATCCCGCCGCTTGCTTTCTCCATGCATCCTTCTTCTATCCTGGCAAACCGCCTCGATCCCCAACCGAGAACGAAGGACGACGACGAGGAACGAGAGCGGATTCGGACGTGCTATACAGATACCAGGGTCTACCCAGGGTTAGCCAAAATAAGGTGCCTAGCCCTCACAAGGGGCGAGACATGGAATGCGGTAATCAATCCCGTGGAGAGCGTGCATTGAACGCAATTAACTCCGTCGGGCACGATCCTCGCTGCCCAAAATTCTGTGCGTTCCCCACTCCTAATTTCTCCATTCCACCCTGTCTAACGGCCCCTACAGGGCTCTTTCTGGTGGGAGGAACAAACCCAGGGTAAACCCTGGGCTAAACTTTTTTGGCCCCTTGGGCCACAGAACTCCCTAAATTTTCCCGGCGCCACGTTCTCGAAATGTCCAAACTGTAAACCCGGCGATTAATCGCCGGACTACTGTCCTATGTCCCTCCGGGACGCGTCTGATCACTAATAGCCGTCCTTCTCCTGGCCGTTGTTTTTCATAGCGTACTCCAGCTTGGCGGCAAGCTTGGGATCCAATTGCTGCAGCTTGGCGAGATCTTTCTCGGCGTCCTTTGGCCGGTTCATCTTGACGTAAAGAACGCCGCGATATTCATAGGCCTCGGAGAGATTCGGGTTGAGTTTGATCGCCTTGTTATAATGGCCCAGGGCCTCATTGTACTTTCCGGGACCCTGATGGCGCAGACAATAGGCGAGGTTGTTGTGAGCCTGGGCAAAGTCCGGCTTTGCCTGGACCGCTTTTTCAAAATCGACCAAGGCCTCCGCATATTTCTTTTCGTGCATCAGAGCTACCCCCTGATTGTAGACCGCGTTGGCATCAACGGTGCTTTTCACCGGCTTGGTCGCCGTCTCAGTAACGGGCGCGCTACCCATTCCGAAGGCAGCTGAAACCCCAGCTGTAAGAATAAACCCTACGATCAATCCGCAAGCTTGTTTCATATGGAATACGAATTCGAACGATTTCTTGGATGAAGACAGATCAAAGCAAAAAAGGTATCAGTGTCGCAACAAAACAACGAGCCCTCATTTTGGCGGCACCAGAGAGTTGAGTTTCTCAACGAGCGAAGCCACTTGCCGCTGCAGATCTTTGATCAGGTTGGGGAGTCGCCGCATTTTTACCTCCCGGTCCATGAATTGGCGGAGCGGAACCGCAGGAATGCCGATCATGGCAGCTTTCTCCGCAACAGGACCGATGATGCCGGACCGTGCGTGAATGACGGCGTCATCGCCCACCGTCACATGATCCGGCAGCCCCGATTGACCGCCGATCACGACACGATTGCCAACCGATGAACTGCCACCCAAACCGACCTGGGAAACAATCAGACAATTGCTGCCGATCACCGTGTTGTGTCCAACCTGGATGAGATTATCGAGTTTGGAACCGCGACCGATCCTCGTCTCTCCGAGCGTCCCTCGATCGATACATGTTCCCGCTCCGATTTCGACCTCGTCCTCAATGACCACATTCCCAAGCGAATTAATTCGAATGATCTCGGTATTGAGGTTTCGGACCTCGCCGGTTTTACGAACGGATTCAACGCTCCCTGGCTCGCGGGTCACGAATGCGAACCCATCCCCGCCGACCGCCGCATTTGGCTGGATGATCACTCGGCTGCCGATCTCGCATCGATCACCGATGCACACCCCGGCGTGGAGGAGGGTGTGATCACCGATGGTGACATCCGCCCCGACGTTCACGTTGGAGACCAGCCGGCAATGATCGCCGACCCGGCTGTTCGGACCAATACAACAAAATGGACCGATCGTGACGTTTTCACCTATGCTTGCGCTCGGGTCGATCACCGTCCACGGATGGATCCCGGGCGGAATGTGGACCGGTCGCTCGAAAAGTTCTGTTAACCTGGCCAGGACTAACCTGGGCCTGCTGACCACGATTTGATTGGGCGTTGGCAGATTCTCCATACCGGCCGGCACCACCGCGTTGACAATCTTGCCGGAACTGAGACCGGATGCCTCTTTGGGCGTCAGGACAAAAGCAAGATCAGAGGCGCCCTGCGCGATCGCAGGATGGACCACACGCACGACGGACACGGAGCCGTCACCGCGCATTTCTCCTCCGATAAACTTGGCAATTTCTCCTAAAGCTTTCATACGGGTGATTAATTGCGTCTTTCGCTCAGGAGTTCAATAGCCGGGTTCGCGGCGGTCCGACCTTTGCCTGAGAAGCACTGGGGTCATGTCCCCGAAATAGCACTCACAAAACTGTCGCATCATGGCCCGGAATCATTTAGTCGTATACCAATGAGCACAGTACCCCGCACTGTGGATCAGCCCCTTCCTACCAGTCCGTCGACCGACGATAGTCAAGCTCGCGATTTTGAATTGGCCACTCTTGAACCGCTGGCGCGCGAGGTACCGAATATTGATTCTGCCGTTGCTGAGCTGGCACGACTATCCGCGGAGCTTACCTTGCCGAAGGGCACCATCCACGTCATCAGCGACATTCACGGAGAGGACAAAAAACTCCGTCACGTCATCAATAATGCCTCCGGCACTTTGCGGCCTCTGGTCGAGCGCCTCTTTAAGGACCGCATGTCGCCGGATCAGTTCCAGGAGATTCTGACCCTGATCTTTTATCCTGCCGAGGTCGTAGACCGGCTTGAGCAGACTCTTCGTGAACCGCAGGCACAAAAGGCTTACGCCATGCGGACACTCCACGATCTGTTCGATATCGTGCGGGTTCTAGCCGCTCGTCGCAACCTCGAGGCGGCAACACGCATCCTCCCCGCGGATTATCGCGAACTGCTCGCGGAGATCCTCCATTCACCTTCGACAGAGCGGGACCAGGCTTATATCGAAGCGATCGTGGACCAGCTTGTTCGACGCGGTCGTGTGCTGCACCTGATCCACTTGATTGGCAGGGTCATTCGTAACCTGGCAATCGATGAATTGATTATCGCAGGAGACTGTTGGGATCGCGGACCGCGTGGCGATCACGTCGTTGACTATGTGATGCAGCAACCAAATGTCTCCTTTGTCTGGGGCAACCACGATGTCGCCTGGTTGGGTGCCTGCCTCGGACACGAGGCCCTGATCTGTCACGTGCTGCGGATCTCGATTCGTTATCGCCGGCTCTTGCAACTGGAAGAAGGCTACGGAATTCCGGTTGAGCCCCTCGATTTGTTGGCGCGCACGGTTTACGCCGACGATCCCGCGGCCCGTTTTGAGGTCAAAGGCACAGGCATGCGGGAAAATGTCATGATGGCACGGATGCAAAAAGCCGCTGCCGTGATGCAGTTCAAATTCGAGGGGCAGGTCATCGCCCGCCATCCGGAATGGCATATGGAACACCGGCGCCTTTTGCATCGGATCAATTACAAAACCGGGACGATCGAAGTGGATGGTCTCGAGTATCCACTTGCGGACGTGAACTTCCCGACGATCGATCCGGCGAATCCATACGAGCTGACAGCGGAAGAGCGACTATGCGTGCGCCGATTGCGCAACTCGTTTCTGTCCAGCCAAAAACTTTGGCAACAAATGCGCTGGATGATTGCCCAGGGAAATCTGTATTTGCGCCGCGAAGAGCACCTGATCTTCCACGGGTGCTTACCGGTGGATGAGCAGGGCGATTTTTTACCGATGATTATCGATGGTAAGCCGTATACCGGACGCGCCCTGTTTAAAGCGATCGAGAGTGTAATCTATCGAGTCATCGACGCCAGAAGGCGGGAAGATCTGGATTTACTCTGGTATCTCTGGAGCGGCCCGGAATCCCCGCTTTTCGGCAAAGATCGTATCGCGACTCTTGAAAGCAGTTTGATCGCTGACAAGCGCGCCCACGTCGAAACAAAGAACCCCTATTTCCGTCTGATCCACGAGTCGTGGTTTTGTGAAAAGATTCTCGCCGAGTTCGGCGTCGACCCGATACAGGGATTGATCGTCAACGGCCACGTTCCGGTTGAGGTCGAAAAAGGTGAATCTCCCTTAAAAAGGAGCGGGAAGGCGATAACAATTGACGGCGCCTTTTCGGAAAGCCTGGGGGACCACGGATTCACGTTGGTGCTGGAACCACATCGGACGTTTCTAGCCCTGCACTATCATTTTGAATCGGTCGAAGCGGCCGTTCTGCGCGGTGCAGATATTATCCCAAGCATCACGGTGGTACGCGAATGGGATCGGCCGAAGACCGTTGCGGACAGTCAACGCGGGCGGCGGCTCCGATCCATTATGGAACAACTTGAACAACTGATCACGGCGTATCGTAATCACGAACTCAGAGAGCGGCCTACCACGTAGGCGTTCGGCGTTTGGCGTTTGGCGTTCGGCGTTCATGGGGCGGCAACCTGGAGTCGAGTAGGTCTTCGCGAGCAATATTCCAGGCAACGCCGAACGGTGAACGCCGGCCGGCCGGCTATCCGAACGATTTCTTAAAATCCGCGAGGTCTTCGCGCAAGGCGCGCAATTCGGATTTCAAGGTGTTCAATTCGGCTTCGAGCGTGTCAAGGCGGGACTTTTGCGGAATCGATCCCCCGGCTAGGGCCGGTGCGGATGTCGAACTGTCCAATTCGGGTTCACCGGAAAGCAGTTGAACGTACCGTTTTTCTTTCTGTCCCGCCCTCGCCGGAATAACCCGAATAAGAGGGTCCCCCCCAACCGTCAATTCCTCCAGATATTTCTCGGTTTCAGGCAAGGACATCGCGCCGCACATACGCTCTGTCCGGGAACGCAGTTCACCGGGAGTTTGCGGCCCTCGCAGCATCAGAACGCACAGAAGGGCTACTTCGCGAGCGTCCAGGTTATAGTGGTCCAGGAGGGTGTGCCGATATTTCGGGACTCGAGCGCCGGCCGTATGAACCAACATCGCCAACTTCTTCTCCCGCAGGCGGTCCAGACTTTGCTCGACGGTTCGGTCGTCGTAGCTGACGATCGGATCCCGATTCGTCGTTTGATTGCACGCCACGACAAGGCCGTTCAAAGAGAGTGGGTAATACTCCGGCGTCGTCCGCTCTTTTTCCAGAAGAGCACCTAAGACGCGAGTTTCGATCGGTGCAAGCTCGAGCGACATAAGCGCAGTTTTAAGATTCGCAATCGTTCATCCGAACTGATCCAAAACTTAGTAACCCCCTGCGGCAACAGCAACACAATGATCTGAAAATCGAAAAGTCGGCATCGTGTCGGGCGACGAATCCCGGAGCGACGGGCTCATTTCGGGCAAGAAAGCCCTCTTTAGTAAGTAAGGCGTCCTACCTTACCCGGGTTTTCCTTCCGGGATTGAAGAGGTAAGGCGGGACGCCTTACTTACTGTAAGAGTCAAGCTGGAGGCTTCGCTTCCACATCCGGTAAGTAAGCCGTCTCGCCTTACCCGGGTTTTCCTTCCGGGATTGAAGAGGTAAGGCGAGACGCCTTACTTACTGTAAGAGTCAAGCTGGAGGCTTCGCTTCCACATCCGGTAAGTAAGGCGTCTCGCCTACCGGGTTTTCCTTCCGGGATTGAAGAGGTAAGGC
>DATHPZ010000121.1:0-6540 GCA_035483355.1 Chthoniobacterales bacterium
GTGAGAATTCCGGTCCCAAATTTGATAACGATGCGCTTCCGCTTATCCGACATACAAAGCCCGTATATATCGTCACGAGTTGACCAGAATGCCAGTGCCAGCTGATAGATAAATGAAGGAAACCGCGTGGATATTCTCACCATTATTCGCCAAAAATCCGAAACGCAACCTGACCAACTGGCCTTCTCAAGTTCCGACGAAGGCGACAGCGTAACTTATCGGGACCTTATCGATCGCGCTGACAAAGTGGCGGCCGGGTTGATCGAACGCGGATGCCGGAAAGGTGAAAGATGCGGCCTGATCCTGGCCGATGGTGTCGATTTCCTGGTCTCGGCTTTGGGCATCTTGGCAGCAGGTCTTTGCCTGATTCCGATCGCGACTTTCCTGCCCGAGGAAGAAAAGGATTTCGTGATCAATGCGGCCGGGCTGCATTGGCTGTATCAACGGAAGGGTGCTTTGCTTCGGCTGCCATTTGCACAGCCGGTCGACGATCGGAACGACGAAGAATTTCGTGCCTGCGACCCGGCATATATCCGTTTTACTTCCGGAACCACCGGACGGCGAAAGGGCATTCTTTTAGGGCAACAAGCGATCATCGATCGTTTGCACGCCGCCAATACCGTGTTGCAGATCGATCCCACTGACCGCGTTTGGTTTACGCTGCCGATGGCCGACCATTTCATCGTCTCTATCCTGCTTTATCTTTCCCGCGGCGCGACGGTGATAGGTATTTCGAAGCGCGAAAACTGGCGCGCGATCGCACAGAGATGGCGCCCTACCGTGACGTACGGTTCACCGGATTTCTACCTGATGCTGACTCACTCCGACGTCGGTGCGCTCGACTCTCTCCGCCTGGCCATCTCCACGACTTCCCCTCTTGCGCCACGGCTGGCCGTCGATTTTGCCCGGCGCTTCGGCAAGAATCTGAATCCAGCTCTGGGTATCATTGAAGTCGGTCTTCTGACCATCAATACCAGACCGGACAAGATCGGTTCCGTCGGGCGCCCCATGCCCGCTTATGCCGTCACATTAGTCGGAGAACACGGTAAGCCAGTCAAACTGGGTGAGATTGGTGAACTCCAGATCAGAGGTCCCGGGCTGCTGAATGCTTACCTTGCGCCCTGGCGTCCGGCTGCCCGGTTCCTGAAAAAATATGGCTACGCAACCGGTGATTTTGCGCGGATCGACGCAGACGGCTACCTCTTTCTCGCCGGCCGAGGAAAGAACCGGCTGCAGATTAATGGCGTGCAATTTTTTTGCGAGGAGGTCGAAACGATTCTCAACGCTTTGCCCGGCATTGAGGAAAGTCGTGTCTTCCTCGATTCCATCTCTCAGACCCTTTCGGCCGAGGTGGTCGGTTCGCCCGGCCCGACAGAGCAGCTCACCGAATTGCTCCTCCAAAGAATCGATTCACGGAAGGTGCCCAGACGCTTTCAAATTGTGGATAGTCTTCCCCGCACTCCGAACGGAAAACTTCGTCGAAGCTGATTCAGGATTCAGGATTCGGGAGCCAAGGAGCCAGGGGTCAGGAGTTGGGAGTTGGGTCCGGGACCGGGAGTTGCGGAATGGCGGCCGATATCACTTCAGCGCAAATAGTTTGGCCGCTCTTCCCGCGCTGTGAGGAGTTCCGCCAAATTCGCCGTCGGGGACACGCCTCCCGATACCAGCAAGCCTTTTCCTCCTGAATTCTTGACTCCTGGCTCTTGGCTTCTCATATCTCATTTTCGTCCATTCAAACTCCAACCCCCATGTCCATCGTCGTGCAAAAATATGGTGGCAGCAGTGTCGCGGACGCCAACAAACTCAAAAGAGTCGCCGAGCGCGTCATGCAGACCAGAACGTTGGGTCACCAAGTGGTCGTTGTCGTTTCGGCAATCGGAAATACGACCGACGAATTATTAGCGCTGGCAAAAACTATTTCACCGAATCCCGACCGGCGCGAGCTCGACATGTTGCTTTCTGCCGGTGAACGCATCGCGATGGCTCTTCTCTCTATGGCGATCCGGGAGCTTGGCGGAAATGCGATCAGCTTCACCGGGAGCCAGTCGGGGATCATCACAAATGATCGCCATGTGGATGCCCGGATCATCGAGGTTCGCCCATTCCGCGTCCAGGACGAGTTGGCTCGTGGAAAAATCGTGGTTGTCGCGGGTTATCAAGGGGTTTCCTACCGGAAAGAGATCACGACCCTTGGCCGCGGCGGGAGTGACACCACCGCAGTCGCGATGGCTGCGGCGCTGGGAGCGGAATGGTGCGAGATCTGCTCCGATGTCGACGGGGTCTACACGGCGGATCCGCGAATCGTTCGCCAGGCCAGGCGGATCCCGGTTCTTTCCTACGAAGAGACTCAGGAACTCGCCGAGTCCGGCGCCAAGGTTCTAAACGCACAAGCAGTTGAGTTTGCGAAGGAACGCCAGATCGCGATCTATGCCAGATCCACCGCGGGTCCATTGCCCGGGCAAGACCCGTCCCAAGATGGCACAGTGGTTCGCAAGTTCGGCCCCCGCCCACCCGGTTCGGTGATGGGAATTGCCAGCGAAAAAGAGGTGGTGATGATTCAGAGCCGCGACGTGATTCGACTGCTGAAGGTGACCGACGATTTCGGCGTTCCAGGCAAACAACTTCACGTCACCAACACCGGAAACGAACAGGACGGGATTTGGATGGTCGTCTCGAAAGAAAATCTTCACCAGATTTCGAGCCTGCGGACGGCCCTGCAAGCGATACCGGCGCGCTGGGACGATACCGGAGGAGCTGTCAGTATCATCGGAACCGGAATTACCGCTTCGCATCAACGAACCCTTCAAGGATCGCAAGCCTTGCGCGAATTAAATGTGCACTGCTTCGGGATCGCGACATCATCATTCCGAATCACTTGGTTGATCGACCGGGAAAAGGTGGACAAAGTGGTACAGTTTTTTCACCAGATTTTCATCGAAAAGGCAAATTTGGCAGTGCCGTAAAACGCCTCGTGATGGTGAAAAAAGAAAACCAGCTCGATCAGAGGGGGAACACGTTCTGGGGGCCAATCGAGCTGGTCCGAAGACCATATGGAGAGGTTGACGCTTCATCAACTGATTTTTTTCGACAATTTAAAAAATCGCTCATTTTGATCAGCAAATGATCAAATAATCATAATCGTCAGAATGATTGTATATTAGATCGCGATCAAACTTTTGTGTTGCTCTCCTTCCAGCTAAGATGAACCGTGATCAGCATCGAATAAGATGTTCCATCCCCAGAGTTACCTCGCCACATCGGAACTCATTAACCGGGTTTTGCGAGATGCTTTCGGCGCAACGAAAACCAGCCTTTGCAACAGCTTAATCACCTTTTCGTTCGACTTGTTTCATGGAAAAAATCCGGAGTTCCAACCTTGCGATACAGCGTTCCACGATTTTGAGCATACGATGCAGGCGACAGCCGCGGTCGCCGATCTGCTGGCCGCCCATCGACAAAACCCGGTCATTGCTTCTCTCAAACAGCGTGACTGGGAACTGGCCATCGCCGCCGCGATTCTCCATGACACCGGCTACCTGAAACGTCGCAACGACCTGGACGGCTCCGGCGCCAAGTACTCCGCCATCCACGTCGGTCGCAGTTGTTTTCACGCCTGGGATCTCTTGCCCGCCTTTGGCTTTTCCCATGACGAGCTTCGCCAGATCCAAAACGCAATTTGCGCCACTGCCATCTCTGTCAGCATGGAAGAACTCCCGTTTCGCGATTCCCGAGAGTGGTTAATCGGCGCCCTGGTGGCCACCGGAGATATGCTCGGACAGATGGCGGCCGAAGATTACCCGGAACGTCTGGCCGGTTTGTATCTGGAATTCCGCGAGGCGACCGTCTACTCTCGGCTGCAAAAAGCGAGTTTTGCCGTCCACAAAAATCTTCTCGATCTCCTGGAAGGCACTGAAAAATTTTACAGCGATTACGTCACGCGCATGCTTAACCAGGAGTGGAAGGGGGTTTACAGAATCCTCGATGATCGACAAGGCAGAAACCGTTATATCGATCGGATTCGCATCAATATTTCGCGCGTCAATCTGATAGCTTGTTCCCTTGCTTCCGGCCATCGTGAAGCGGTGGCCCGCAGATTCCTGGTTGACTAGTGCATCGCCTCATAAGTCGGAGGCCTACCGCCGTCGGCGCTTTGGCCGATTTTCAAGGCGCGAGCGACGGGCATCCTGAGATCCGGATGTGAGGAACGAGTCCGGTGGCCGCCGGATGGAAAATCGGCCAAAGCGCTCTGGAGATTTTCGCGCTATGGCTGCGCTGCCCACACTTCGACCACCCGATCTTTTTCGAGATTCGCTGGATCAAAAAGATCCTGTCCACCCATCGCAACTGGGTGCATCACGTTCACAAAATCGGTCTTTTCTCTCAGCGCTTTCACCACGCTCTCCGCCCTGCTCCGAGAAATCTCCAAATTTTTTGCCTCGTCGCCTTTCTTGTCGGCATACCCGACGATGATCAAGGCAACGGTTGGATCTGCGAGAAGCTTCCGCAAATCCACTCCATTCAGAGTTTTGATTAACCCGTCTACCTGAGCCGGCCCCGGGATCATCCTGTTTTGAGTGAATGGGATTATCGCGATTTTTGTGAAACCTCGAGCGCGCTCGACCTGCGCATACAATTTGTCCTTCTCGGCGTCGGTTAGAGCTCTCATGAGATCAATCCGCTGCAAAACCTCGTCCCGCATCCGATCTGCCTCCACCCGGTCGTTCACCACCGGCGGCGCCGAGCCGGCATCTTCGATCGTCGTATTTGGGCTCGGGTGTTCCACTCCGACTTCTGCATCTGCCAAACCGGGCGATGTCGGGACCGAGTTAACTTTTTCCCCGGCGGCATCGTTTACGGCCGGGACCGGCTGTTTAAAGCCAATCGATTTCCAGACGATAAAGGCGCTGATGCCCAATCCGCCGATGACAAAGAAGACGGCCAATCCAACAATCACCCAAACGCCCACTGGCGTTTTGGATGCGCTGATTTCCTGACCCACCGGAGCTGCCCCCGGAGAAGCTTTTGGCAAAGACTTCGACATCGGCCCCCCATCTCACCTGATCTCGGCCAAATTTGCAAACAGATCGGTGCGTCGCGCCGCTGCGTTTCGCCGTTGACCGCGGCGAAGACCAGTCCCTGCCGCGACTCCTCAATTGATCTTCTCGGTCAGAAACGATTTTATTTCGCCGAGGCCGATCCTCTGCTGTTCCATCGAGTCTCGTTCACGAATTGTCACGGTGCCTTCGTTCGCGGGCCCGTTTTCGCCAATGGTGTCGAAATCCACCGTTATGCCGAACGGAGTGCCCGCCTCATCTTGGCGACGATAGCGCCTGCCGATCGCTCCCGACTCGTCGTAAAAAACCATCATATGCGGTCGGAGCAACTCCACGATCTCGCGAGCCTGCTGGACAAGTCGTTCTTTATTCTTCAGCAAAGGAAAAACTCCGCATTTAATCGGCGCCATCCGCGGATGGAACCTCAGGAGAGTACGCGTCTCCGCATCGCCCTTTTCATCGGTCACTTGTTCCTCGTCAAATGCGGCGCAGATCAATGCCAGCGTCGTGCGATCCACGCCGGCGCTGGGCTCAACAACGTGCGGAATAAACCGTTGCTTCAATTCTTCGTCGAAATAATCCAGGGATTTGCCACTGGCCTTTTGATGCTGTGTCAGATCATAGTCGGTGCGATACGCTACGCCTTCCAGTTCCTGGATTCCGAACGGAAACTCGAATTCGATGTCGTACGTTCCTTTGGAATAATGGGCGCATTCGTCGGGCGGAATTTTGTGAACATGCAGAAGATCCTGTGAAATCCCGATGTCCGAATAAAATTTCAGACGCTCCTTCAACCAGTACTCGAGCAGGTCAGGACCCTGCTCAGGCCGGCAAAAATACTCGAGCTCCATCTGTTCGAATTCGCGGGAACGAAAAGTGAAATTGCGCGGGTTGATTTCGTTGCGGAACGCCTTCCCCACCTGCGCAATCCCGAACGGCAGCTTCTTCCGAGAGACCTCCAGGATGTTTTTGAATTGAACAAAAATGGCCTGTGCGGTTTCGGGACGCAGATAAGTGATGGCCGAGTCATCCTCCGTCGCCCCGACAAAGGTTTTGAACATCAGGTTAAAGGCCCGAGGCTCGGTCAAATCAAAGCTGCCGCAAACAGCGCACTGTTTGCGCCCGTTTTTTTCCGGTAATTGATCTGCCCGGAGCCGGGACTTACAGATGCGACAGTCCACCATCGGGTCGCTGAAAGTCTGCTCGTGACCGCTCGCTACCCAGACTTGCCGATTCATCAGGATCGAACCGTCCATCCCTACCACGTCGTCGCGCTCCCGCACCATCCGGCGCCACCAGAAATCCTTGAGGTTGCGCTTTAACTCTGTTCCGAGCGGCCCGTAATCCCAAAATCCATTTAGCCCGCCATAAATTTCACTGGATTGAAAAATGAACCCGCGCCGTTTGCACAGGCTGACAATTTTCTCCATTCGTTCAGAAGCGGATTTATCTTTAGCCATAGGGCAGAGTGCGAAAATCAACGAAC
>DATHPZ010000122.1:0-11325 GCA_035483355.1 Chthoniobacterales bacterium
CCTTGCTCGGTGCGCAGTCTGAGCAGCCGGTTGCGTTGGACTCCCTCCCAACGCCCGACGCCAACCGTTCTCACACGTATTTAACCGGTACGATAAACTCGATCGTTCCGGCTCCCGGCTTCAACTCTTGGAGAGTTACGCCCATCAAAGTCGCTTTTCGAAAATGAACACTCTGAGCGCGACCCCCAATCAACGCTCCAGCCAGATTGCTAAAATCCGGCTCGTGGCCCACCAACATGATGTTCGCCTTTTCTGGATATTTCTCTCTCTTCACCAGGCCGACCAAGAACTCGCGGAGACCGGAGAAAGCTCGCTCCGCGGTCATTCCGGCCCGCAGAAACTCCGCGATCTGTACGAGCTTCGATAGACCAAGTTCTTGCGCGACGAGCCGAGCTGTTTCTTCGGCTCGCGTCAGAGGACTCGATAAAATTATCTCCGGAACGAACCCATGCTTGAGGCAGAACTTGCCGATAGTTTCCGCTTGTTTCGAGCCTTTTGGAGTCAAAACCCGCATCTCATCGTTCGCTGCTGCGGGTTCAGCCTCGGCGTGACGGAGTAGGAAGAGTTGCATGGCGGAAACGTTCCTTTTTATTGAGCGCGGTGTTCTACGGCAAGGCGTCCATTGGACCTCTGTGTGCCTGGCCCAAACGCGTTCAGGAAAGCAACCTCGACAGCAAGAGCTTCCTGAACATTTCTTGAAAGAGAATCCATCAGGGTTTGGAGAGCATCAAGTCTCTTTAGCAGCTCGACGCTCGAAAGGCGTCCCCCAAGGTTGACCGCGGACACGCGGTAGTCGGCCAAGTCTAAAAACGGGCTTTCATATTTGGTACGCAGCGCGTCCCCGAGGCATTCAATCATTTTTTGAATCAAGTTCGCTCGCGTCTTCACATACCTGCTTTCGGTCAACGCGGACAGGCGTTCTTCACGCTCCCCGAGCCAGGTGCCGTCCGTGGTCTGCCTGTAAGCCGTTTGATCCTTGGTCAGAAGATCGCTGTGCTCCGTTTCAATTCTTTCTCGTACCTTTCCCAGAATTCCGAGAAAAACACGGGAAAATCTCAGGGCCGTCAGAACGGAAAACCCGTCCTCACCAACAAGGCGAAATAGCTCTGCCACAAGCTCTGCTTCCTCCGCAGTGAGCGCTTTTTCGTCAGGAGCGCGCAACGCAACCGCGATGCAACGAGACCGGATTGTATCCAGCAACGCCTCGGGAAGCGCGGTCACAAGAATTAATACCGAATGATCCGGCGGTTCCTCCAATGTCTTCAAAAAGGCATTCGCGGCCTGTGGCATAAGTCGGTCCGCCTCATACACGACTCCAAATTTCACCCTGGCCCGCGTCGCATGCATCCGGAGCGAACCTTCCAGAGTCCGAATCTGCTCAACGAGAATTTTTCTGGACTTGGATTCGGGCTCGATGGAGTGAAAATCGGCTGCATCCGTCGCATTCCCGTTGACGGTCCGATAAAATTCGGCGACCAATCGCCGTTTTCCGCTCCCTTCAGGTCCGGAGAACAGAAACGAGTGCGCGAGCCGTCCTTGGGCATTCGCCTCGCTGAGAAACCCTGAAGCCTGTTCAAATGAAAACGCCATCGATTTCCTTCCAGATCGCCTCTTCCACTTGATCCTCTGTTCCTGACGCGTCAATCACTTTCACCCGGCCCGGCTCCGCTTGGGCGATAGCGAGATATCCACGTCGAACTTGTTCGAAAAATTCGTCAGAGAGCCGCTCCATTCTATCCCGCTGCCCGACCGGACGGACCCGGCGCAACTGACGCGCTCGGGAAACTGCCACCTCGAGATCCAGCAGAAACGTCCGATCGGGCGTGCATTCTCCGGCTACGAATTCGTTCAGCGCCTTGATGAACGTCACATCCAATCCTCGGCCAATTCCCTGGTAAACGGTGGTTGAATCATAAAACCGGTCCGAGACGATAACTGATCCTCTTTGGATGGCAGGCCGGATCGTTTCACCCACCAGCTGTGCGCGGCTGGCCGCGAAAAGCAGCAATTCCGTTTCACTCCGCATCGAGTCTCCGGTCTTGGCATGCAGAAGGAGTTGCCGAATAGCCAATCCGATCTCCGTAAATCCTGGTTCGTGCACGGCCAATACCGTTCGACCCAGTTTTTCGAGTCGGCGCACCAAACGTCTGACCTGGGTCGATTTTCCACACGCCTCGCCCCCTTCAAATGTGACAAACAAACCGGGCATCTGTGGCCGATAAGCCGGTGGGCCGCGAAATACAAGTAAGCAAAGGGCCCCCGTGTTTCCTTTCAAAGAGATATTCTTCCTGGAAGCTCGAGCCGGTGAGTTCGATCGTCCCTCCGGGACCAGATCAAATTCTAAACACCAGTACCGGCGATAAATCGCCGGCCTACTTTCTAGTCGTCCCTCCGGGACATACCAGCACCGCCCCCGCGTTAAACGTTAAAATGTCCAAACTCCAGGGTAAGGCCGGACGGCTTACTTAGTGGTAGGCAAGCCGTCTCGGCTTCTTTCGGGGGACGCCCGCAGTTGAAGAGATAAGCGGGACGCTTTACCTACCGCCAGCTTCCTGCTGTTCAATTTCCGTTCTACGTGTTATCGCTGCGTCATGGCGCAATACTGGCTGGTGAAACAGGAACCAACCGCTTATTCCTGGGAACAATTCGCCGCTGACGGCAAAACAGATTGGACCGGTGTGCGAAATTTTCAGGCGAGAAACAATCTGCGCTCGATGAAACTCGGCGATTCAGTCTTTTACTATCACAGCGTGAACGGCAAGGCGGTGGTCGGAATCGCGAAGGTCACAAAAGAGGCCTTCCGCGATCCCACCGCAGCCGAAGGAGACTGGTCTGCAGTCGAACTCACGCCGGTGAAACCGGTTGATCCGCCCGTAACAATTGACCAGATCAAGGGAGAGACCAGGCTGTTCGACATGCCTTTGCTGAAGAATTCCAGGTTGTCCGTCATGAAGCTTACGAAATACCAGTTCGATACGATCCTCGAGCTCTCAAGCGGCGCTCAATCCGGCTAACGGCCCCCGGCAGGATTATGGGACGTTCCTCCTTCTCCGACCGGCGCCGGTTAGGTTTCCTTACTCCCTTTCTGATGGCGTCAAGACGGAGAAACACCAAAAGGTCCAAACGCTCACGTTGGCCACCCAATCGTCCGGCGATTACCAAATCGTGGTTTCGTTTTTTGGCGTATGCCCTCGCTATCATCGCAGCCACCGCGCTGGTCGTCGTGGGGATCGTTTTCGCAATCGGTATTGGAAGTGACGATGTTGATCCCAGGCACAAGGTCTTGGAACTCACCGCTCAGGACATCGACCCTGAAACAACCGCCGTTGAAAAAAATCTGCTCAAACAGAATCAGATCGACGCTCGGCTCGGCGCTGCCCTTTGGAGAGATGCTCGCCAGCAATTGAGCGGCGTCTCGCTGAAGGAAGCTCAACGTGCACTTGCCGAAGGGCATGCTAATCCCGCTCTGGAGCCTCTCATCAAGCAGTTAGCCGCCGATTTCGCCGCCGGAAAAGCCGCCACCTTCACGATTTGGGTGGCCGAGGACGAATCCCAGCAAGGCAACGCGGTCGATCTTCAACTCGACGGAATTCCTCTTGGCAGATTCTCCATCGAACAAAACCGTTACGCGATTACCGTCGTTGAAAGAACGGGACAATCGCTGCGACTGGAGATCACCGGCGCATCCGGCGCAAATAGAGGCGCCGTTTTCCGCGCCGAAACCGCAACAAGCGATGCCGAGACCCGACATCTGCACCCGGGAGGAAAAGACACCTGGCAACTGGTGGTCAAATGAATAGAACCGAAGCTCGCCGGACGAAATTCTCCTCCGTACTCCTTGACGGTTCCGTAATCGAATCCGAATTAGTCAACACCCTATGAAAACTCTGGGTGAGATCGCTAGCTATGTCGGCGGCCAACTGTGCGGCGACGCCTCTCGGCCGATAAAACGCGTCGTCCATCCTTCTCTGGTCCAAGACGATTCCGATCTCGCTCTGGTCCTTTCACCGAGTGCCGCTTCGATCCTGGCCTCAGGCAAGATTGCGAACGCGGTGCTTCCAGAGGAGGTCGATGGTCATCTAACGCCGAACCAGATTGTCGTTAAACGCCCGAGGCTCGTTCTGGCGAAGTTGTTGGAGATCTTTGATCGACCGGTCCACGTTGCCTGCGGCGTGCATCCAAGCGCCGTGATTGATTCGAGCGCAACTATTGGTCAAAACGTATCGATCGGGCCATTTTGTTGGATAGGTCCAAACAGCAAAATCGCCGATCATTCCAGGCTGGTTGCTCATGTCAGCATCGGGGCCGATGTTACGATCGGCGAAAATACTCTGCTGCACGCAGGCGTCCGGATCGGCGACCGGTGCCAGATCGGTAACCGGGTCATCGTTCAAGCGAACGCCGCGATCGGCGGCGATGGCTTTGCCTATGTGACACCGGAACCAGGCAGCATCGAATCCGCCCGCGCAACGGGCGAGGTCCGCAGCTTCAATAACGAACTCATTCGAATCAATTCCATTGGAAATGTGGTGATCGAAGATGAGGTCGAGATCGGCGCCGGTACCTGTATCGATCGCGGCACCCTCGGAGAAACCCGAGTTGGTCGGGGTTCCAAATTGGATAACTTGGTCCAGGTGGGCCACAACGTGACGATCGGTACAAACTGTCTCATTGTCGCGCAGGTCGGTTTGGGAGGCAGTTCAAAGGTCGGGCACCGCGCCGTCGTCGGCGGTCAGGCCGGACTTCCGGACCACTTGACCATCGGGGACGACGCCTTGGTTCATCCCCAGGCTGGAATCTCCAATCATGTTCCCCCGAAGAGCATCATTATTGGTTCTCCCGCGGAACCAAAACGACGGTTTCTCGAGCAGCAGGTCCAGATCAGACGTCTCCCGAGAATCGCCGGAGAATTAAAGGAACTCCGACAGCAGGTAGCGGCTTTGACCGAAAAACTGAACTCGTTGCTGTAGGCGGTAGGCAGGTGTCGGTGTCAGTGTCAGTTGTCAGTTGTCAGTTGTCGGTTGTCGGTTGTCGGTTGTCGGTTGTCGGTTGTCGGTTGTCGGTTGTCAGTAGCAGTAGGCAGTTGGCAGTTGGCAGTTGGCGGTTGGCAGTTGGCAGTTGGCAGTAGGCGGTAGGCGGTAGGCAGTTATCGCCTCTGTGGCATGTGCTTAGGGCTCTCAGCTCGCAATCTTTCCTAGAATCCTCGGTCTGTGAACGTTGATGGCAAACGAAGCGTTTCCCGCATCAGGGAAAATTCGAGAACGAGGACGGTTAAATGAAGCGTCCCGCTTTACCTGTTCAGCTGCGGGCGCCCCGGCAGGAAGCCGGGACGGCTTGCCGACAGTAAGTAAGGCGTCCCGCCTTACCTCTTCAGCTGCAGGCGTCCGGCCTTACCTGTTCAACGCCGGAAGGAAAACCCGGGTAAACCGGGACGGTTTACTTACTGGGTGGGAAGGCATCCTGCTTTAACTCTTGCTGCGGACACGATGGACGATTGGGAGGATCTCCAGCGGTAGCGCTTCTGCCCCGGTGGATTGCTTCGATTTTGAGGTTTCCCTCTTTCGTACTCGTCCTCGTCCTCGATCTATGAACGTTGATCGCAAACGAGGCGTTTCCCGCATCTTGGAGAATCCGAGTACGAGGACGAGGACGATTAAGTGGGGGTTGACACCCCCTCTGCGTTGGGTACCCTTCAACGCTTCTCATGAAGACGGTGATCTCGACAACCGAAGCGCCCGCCGCCGTCGGGCCTTACTCACAGGCCGTCGCAGCCGGGCCGTTCGTGTTTTGCTCTGGACAGATTCCGCTGGTACCCGAAACGGGAACCTTGATCGAAGGCGATATTTCCAAACAAACCGAACGCATCCTGCAAAATATCGCTGCGGTTCTTCGCGCCGGCGGCCTTGAGATGGCGCACGTGGTCAAAACGACTGTGTTTTTGACGGATTTGACTAATTTCGGCGAAATGAACGCGGTGTACGCCAGGTTCTTCCCCGGCGAGTCCCCTGCCCGCTCAACAATCCAGGTCGCAGCTCTGCCGAAGGGTGCTAACGTAGAAATTGAGGCGATTGCCTTAAAACCCTCTTAGACAGACAGACGTGGCTCAATCGATTTTAGAAGCTTTCGAGAAAACCGGCGCACTATTACACGGCCATTTCATTCTCAGTTCCGGCCTGCACAGCCGGCAGTATTTTCAGTGCGCCCTGGTCCTGCAACACACCGAACTCGCTGCGCAGATTTGCGCGGACCTCGCCGCCAAGCTCGCCAATGTGACGTGCGATGCTGTTATTTCACCAGCTATGGGAGGCATTGTCGTTGGACAAGAAGTTGGTCGAAATCTGGGGAAACGTCATATATTTGCTGAAAAGCAGGATGGAAAACTAGTGTTGCGACGCGGATTTAAGGTTGCGCCCGGCGAGCAATTCATCGTGGCCGAAGATGTCGTTACGCGGGGCACCAAAGTTCAGGAGACCATTGAGATTGTGAAAAGTTTTGGCGGCAAGGTTGTTGCAGTCGGTTGTCTGGTCGACCGGAGCGGTGATCAATCGCCGGATTTTGGATGTAAATTCGTGAGCCTGGCTAAGCTAAATGTGGAGACGTTCGAGCCTGACAACCTTCCTCCAGAACTCGCAGCTATCCCAGTGGACCGTCCCGGCAGTAAGTAGAAAGATTTTTTATGGTTAGTTGGATTTTACGGAAGGTTCTGGGTTCAAAGAACCAGCGGGAGGTCAAACGAATTCGCCCGCTCATCGAAAAGATCAATCAGTTGGAACAGGAGTTTCAGGCACTCACGGAAGATCAACTCCGCGAGAAGACGACGCAGTGGAAAAAGGATCTTGCCAACATCGACGATCCCGACGAACTCGCGCGTCGTCTGTATGCCGTTTTGCCCGAGGCATTTGCCCTCGTCAAGAACGCGGCACGCCGGCTCTGTGACAAAACTATCCTCGTCTGTGATCAGCAGATCGTCTGGAACATGATTCATTTCGATGTTCAGCTCATCGGTGGAATCGTTCTACACGAAGGCAAGATTGCGGAAATGGCGACCGGCGAAGGCAAAACGCTCGTCGCAACGTGTCCAATCTACCTGAATGCTCTAACCGGGCGCGGCGTTCACCTCGTGACCGTGAACGATTACCTCGCTCGTCGAGACGCAGAATGGATGGGCGAGATCTACAAAATGCTCGGACTCACCGTCGGATGCATTCAACACGACCAATCGCCTTCTCTCCGCAAGGAGCAATACGATTGCGATGTCACGTACGGAACCAACAGCGAGTTCGGGTTCGATTACCTCCGCGATAACGGAATGGCGACGACAAAAGAGCAGCAGGTCCAGCGTGGATATTATTATGCCATCGTCGATGAAGTCGATTCCATCCTGATCGATGAAGCGCGAACACCGCTCATCATCAGCGGCCCAGCCACCGTTTCCTCTCACCAGTACGACAAGTTTAAGCCACTCGTCGAACAGTTGGTGCGCAAACAAACGATGCTCTGCAATCGATTGGTTTCTGAGGCCAAAGAGTTGCTGGAAAAGGGTTCGGTCGAGGAAGCTGGAAGACTTCTCTTCAAGGTGAAACTAGGCCAGCCCCGTAATAAAGGACTCCTTCGCATGATGGAAGACCCGGAAAACCGCAAGGCCATCGATAAATCCGAGCTCTCTTTCTACCAGGATTCCCGGAAAGAGGAACTGGTCGCCTTGAAAGAGGAATTGTTTTTCACCATCGACGAACGGCATCAGGATTCAGACCTCTCCGAGATGGGCCGATCCTTCCTGAATCCGGACGATCCGAACGCTTTCGTTTTGCCCGATCTCATCACCGAGTTCACCGAAATTGATTTGGACCAAAATCTGAATCCGGCCCAGAAAGACGAAGCCAAAAAGCTACGCCAGCAATATTGTGACAGCCAGGCGGAGCGTATTCACAATATCGCTCAACTCCTTCGTGCGTACTGCTTGTTCGAGAAAGACGTCGATTACGTCATCGAAGAAAATAAGGTGATCATCGTGGACGAGCACACTGGACGAAAGATGCCTGGCCGTCGCTGGAGCGACGGCTTGCATCAGGCCGTTGAGGCCAAAGAAGGCGTGCAGATTGACCGGGAAACTCAGACACTCGCCACGATCACGATTCAGAACTACTTCCGCCTCTATCACAAGTTGGCCGGGATGACCGGCACTGCGGAGACAGAGGCCAATGAGTTCCATGACATTTACAAACTGGATGTCGTCGTTATCCCGACGAATCGTCCGGTGATTCGCAATGACAACAACGACCGCATTTATAAAACGCGCCGGGAGAAGTACAGCGCGGCCGTCGACGAAATCAAGGCTTGCTATGGCAATGGCCAACCGGTTCTCGTCGGCACCGCCAGTGTCGAGGCATCGGAACTCTTAAGCCGGATGTTGAAACGCGAAAAGATTCCGCACAATGTCCTCAACGCAAAGTATCACCGGCAGGAAGCCGAGATTGTGGCCCGTGCAGGCCAGCGCGGTACAGTCACGATCTCGACCAACATGGCCGGCCGTGGAACGGACATTAAACTTGGCGAGGGCGTCCCTGGTGTCGGCGGACTTCACGTGCTCGGCACCGAGAGACACGAGTCACGCCGTGTCGATCGTCAGCTTCGAGGTCGCTGCGCCCGTCAAGGTGATCCAGGCTCTTCTCGGTTCTATGTCAGCTTCGAGGACGATTTGATGCGCAATTTCGGTGCCTCCGAGAAGATGACATCGATGATGGAGCGGTTCGGCCTCAAAGACGGCGAAGAACTGGAGCATCCCTGGCTCAATAAGAGCGTCGAAACGGCCCAGAAACGAGTCGAACAGCGAAACTATTTGATCCGTAAGCGGACATTGGATTTTGACGATGTCATGAACAAGCAGCGCGAAGTGGTTTACGCACTGCGAAACGAGACTCTTGAAACCAACGAGCCGCGTAAATTAATCTTTGAGATTGTGGACGAGGTTATCCCGCTCAGGGTCCACGAATACTTGCAGCCTCCCGATGGGAGCGAACCGGACAATGAGGGTATGCTGCAATGGGTAAACACCACGTTCCCATTGGGCCTGAGCCGGAATTCAGCCCAGTTCGACACGCGCACACCCGAAGAAAATTCGCAGTTCCTCGTTGACCGCATTAAGCAATCCTATCAACGAAAAGTCAGCCACGAGGAAACGGAAGCGGTGGCCGGTCTCGAACGCTACGTCATTCTCAACGCGATCGATCGGCTCTGGCAGGAGCATCTCTACGCGATGGACGGGCTCCGGGAGGGAATATATTTACGCAGTTACGGTCAAAAGGACCCGTTGGTGGAATACAAGGCCGAGGCTTACGACATGTTCAGCCAGTTGATGGCGAGCATCAAAAACGAGGTTTTGTCCAATTTATTCCGGAGCACGACCAACCTGATGGCGTTCGAGCAATTTTTGTCCTCGCTTCCTTTCAACATTCCTCAGCAGCCGCCCGAGCCTGGGCAGCCGGTGCGAATTCCGGCGGGGCCAGCGCCGCGCCGCGAAAATCTTGGATTAGCCACCGAGGAGCAACGCGCCAAAAACGGCGATGAACTCGAGCTGGTGATACCCGTCGTGCGAAGAGAAGCGCCAAAAGTAGGTCGTAACGACCCTTGTCCGTGTGGTAGCGGAAAGAAATATAAGAACTGCTGCGGAAGGCTCGCGTAGGGCAGGAGTCAGGAACGCCTGCTGGGACAGATGAATGTTGAAGGCGTGAGTTGAATCTTAAGTTTACCGGCTAGGATCAGCTTTTTGGGTGTGGGTACCAGGGTATCCTTTACACTGCGCGGACTAATCCTTTCCTATCGGCGAACCGGTCCACTGAAAAGCTATGGACCTCTTCCTGTATATACCTTGACACGTATATACTCTGTCGAGTATATTAGGAGAATGGAGTCTGTGTTCGAAATCATCGCGGAGCCGAACCGCCGCGCGATATTGAGCCTCCTGGTCTCGTCACAACAGTCGGTTGGAGAGATCGAGCGTCAACTTCGTATGTCGCAGCCGACCGTGTCAAAGCATCTGCGAGTTCTGCGAGAGGCCGGTTTCGTAGAATCCACGGTGGACGCACAGCGCCGTCTCTACCGGCTGAAACCTGAACCACTTCAAGACGTGGATGCCTGGCTGGCTCCGTTCCGTCGATTCTGGTCCGCTCATGTAGATGCTCTTGAACGCCACCTCGACCGCATGAATCAATCAACACCAACGAAAAGGAAGACAAGGAGAAAAAGATGAACGCTCGCGAACAGTACACATCGGGCCCCGCCAGCGGCGCGGAGGTGCGAAAGGACGGAGAAAAGTGGACGCTAATTCTCGTCAGAGAACTGCGCCACTCGCCGGAAAAAGTCTGGCAGGCGCTTACCGACCCAGCGCATCTGCGCGAGTGGGCTCCCTTTGAAGCCGATGTGAGCCTGGGTACGGTTGGAACCACGGTGAAGCTCACCACGGTGGGAGCGCCCACGCCGCAGATTTCCGAAACAACAGTGACGCGAGCCGACGCTCCCAAAGTGCTTGAGTATAACTGGGGTGGCAACGAGATCCGGTGGGAACTCGAAGCCTTTGGCGGTGGCACGCGCCTGACGCTGTGGCACAACATCGATCGACGTTTCATCTCAATGGGTGCTGCCGGGTGGCACATTTGTGTCGATGTTCTGGATCGGCTTCTAAGCGGAACTCCCATCGGCCGCATCGTTGGTGGTGAGGCGATGAAGTTCGGCTGGCAGCGGCTGAACGTGGAGTACGCCAAGCAATTCGGTATTGAGACGCCCAACTGGCCGCCTCAGGCGGCTCAAAAGTCGTGAATCAGGACAAATTAATCATGCAATGAATCCATCGGAACGTATTGACCACCTGATCGCAGAACTCACACGTCCTCTTCAGTGCGAGCCGGCGTCCGTGCGGCAAACTCCTGAATCCTGACTTTTAAGGGTTGCCGGATTCGAAAGGGTCAAGTATATATCCAATGTAACACGGGAGATCCCGGGCTTGAGGATGTCGTGGGCCCCGAATCTTTTTGGGATTCACTGCATCGTCTCAGGCTCTTCCTTAATGGCCAGGACACTTCGGTCGACTGTTCATGGGATAGCCGAAACTGGTGCTCACCTTCCGAGGTGCTCGAGCGCTCCCGGAAGTTGCGGTGAAGGTCTTGGGTTTTAAGGGTTAACTTCAGCCCAAACTGTTCTTTCTCAGTGTGCGTAATGCATGTCCTTCGCCTGATGAACTTCAGAATTGTGTTCAAATGAAATCTCAATCACCGCAATACTCAGGACGACGATCTCATCGGGGACGTCGCAGACGACCAACCCGAGGAG
>DATHPZ010000123.1:0-14642 GCA_035483355.1 Chthoniobacterales bacterium
AGTTTCTCAATCGGTCTTGGAGGGTGGAGACCAGTAAATCCCTTTAATCGCTATCGCTCACTGGGCCCTCGAACAGTTGCGGGTTCTGGCTTTCGACACTACGGCTCGAGGGTCACTTTGACCGAAGTCAGGCCGGAGATCACGAGATCGATACCTTTCTGAAAATCGCTTAGCGGAAGACGGTGAGTGACAATCTCATCCATCGGCAAGAGACCCTGCTCGATCATCCGGATGGCCACCGGGTAACAGCGCGGACCCAAGTGCGACCCATGGATGTTCAATTCTTTGGTGTCGCCAATGATCGTCCAGTCCACCGTCACCTTTTCGCGCATAACACTGAATTCAACAAAGGTGCCGAGCTTCCGAATCATGAGAAGGCCCTGCTCCACAGCAGTCGGATGGCCCGTTGCTTCGATATAGACGTCGCATCCGTACCCGCCGGTCAATTCAAGGACCCTTTTGACGGCATCTTCCTTCTTCGGATTGATCCCGAGGTCGGCACCCGTACGTTTGGCGACTTCGAGCCGCTCATCGCTGAGATCAAGCGCGATAATTCGTTCTGCCCCATTCATTCTGGCGGCGGCGACCATTCCCAATCCGAGCGGACCGCAACCGGCGATGACGACGGTATCTTGAAATTTTATGTCACCTCGTTCGACGGCGTGGATCGAACAGGCGAGCGGTTCAATGAACACTGCATGATGGAATGGCATGGAATCCGGAACCTTGTAATTCAGGGCACCGGCAGGAAAGATCATGTAGTCGGCCCAAGACCCAAAGGTTCGCTGACGAAATCCATAAATATCGTGGACATTGCACATCCAATAGGCCCCGGATTTGCAGTATCGACAGTTCCAGCAAGGGACAATTTGTTCACTGATGGCGTGATCGCCAATTTTGAGTCCGTACAATTCACCGGCGCCATCCCCGAGTCCAACCACTTCACCGACAAATTCGTGACCCGGGGTCACCGGCGCCTGGCAGTAGCCGACCCGGTGTTCATCCCCCCAGAATAGGGCGGCTCCCGTATAACATTTTATGTCGCTGGCACAGACGCCTGTGGACTGCACGCTGATCAATACTTCACCTGGACCCGGCCGCGGAACCGACCGTTCTTCGAGCCGGTAATCGTGAGGGCCATGCGCCATCACTGCAGGCATCGTCTTTGGCAATTTGTCGACTGTAGCGCTCATGGGAATTGGTTTTGGTTGGGGGTATTTTCTCTACTCTTCGTTCAATATCTTTACCGGAATGGCGGAGTGCGTAGCATCGAAGAGATAAATTTTGTCCGCGGGAAAGTGAAGCATTATGCGATCTCCACGGGTCGGACCGCGCGACCCATGTAGTTTGACCATGATCAGTGGTAGCTCGGGCGCGACCTCGACGTGAAGATAGGTCTCGCCTCCGAGATTTTCCACGATATTGACGACGGCTTTGACCCCTCTCTGCACCGGTCCGCCCTCCAACTCGACGTGCTCAGGTCTGATGCCGACAGTGATTGCCTGATCAACTTTCACCGATTCGGCAACCAACGGTAATTCAAGCGTTCCAAGACCGTCCGCAGCGAAGGATATCCCGGTACCGTTCGCACTGCTCACGCGACCCTCAAGGAAGTTCATTTGAGGGGATCCAATAAAGCCGGCCACAAACTGATTGACCGGGTGTTCGTAGAGATCCATTGGAGACCCGACCTGTTCGATACGTCCGTCTTGCAAAACCACGATTTTGTCAGCCATCGTCATGGCTTCGACCTGATCGTGCGTCACGTACACGACGGTGTTGCGCGTTTCATAGTGCAGGTTGAGCAACTCGACTCGCATCCGCACCCGCAACTTGGCATCCAGATTTGACAGCGGTTCGTCGAAAAGAAACAGCTTCGGCTGTTTCACGATGCAACGACCGATCGCAACACGTTGACGCTGACCTCCGGAGAGTTGCTTTGGTTTGCGATCGAGCATCGTTTCCAAATGCAGCAGCGTCGCGGCACGCTGGACCCGTCGCTGGATATCTTCCTTTGAAAGTCCCTGTAACTGCAGCCCAAACGCAATATTGTCGAAGACGTTCAAGTGAGGGAAAAGCGCGTAGTTCTGGAACACCATGGCAACGTTTCGTTTCGAGGGGTGGATGCTGGTAATTTCCCGGCCATCCAGCACGATTCTGCCGCTGGTCACAGTTTCGAGACCGCAAATGGAACGAAGGAGCGTACTTTTCCCGCATCCAGAAGGTCCAACAAAGACAACGAATTCCTCCTTCTCGACCCGCAGGTCGATATTCTTCAAAGCGTGAAAGGAATCGTAGTGTTTCTCGATTTGAATTAGTTCCAAGTAAGCCATCGGGGTTAGCCAGGTACGATCGGATTGCTGTTTGGGGTAGGCAGGAACACGCGCCACGCGTCCGTTTCAATGGGAACGCCGTCCGAAGACAGTTGCTCATTTTCCGAACAAGTGCGCGCTGTTTTCCACTTTTTTCCGGCAAATTCATCGAAATAATTGTCAGTGTCAGTGCGAGTGCCAGTCGGGAACGTTGTTCCCGCCGGAGAGGGAGCCCAGCGGCGGAGTTGCACGCGAACTGCGAAAGCAAGTGCCGAAATCTGCCGATCCGCTTGCTGTGGCTCCCTTGCTCGACTTTATTCGAATCAAGGCCTTTTCGGGGATTTCCGATAGAGATCCTGTTCACGATCGCGGCGCCTGAGTTGAGAATGAGATACAAGCTTTTTCGTTTTCCCGATATTCTTAGGTGTCACAACTACCTCCTGGCTTCCTTCTATCTGCTCTTGCTCACGAGCACCGTGATGCTCGCAGAGCCGCCTATCACCGACCCGATCGCGGACTATCTCGCGATGAATGTACCGGACCGCATTGCGAATGTCGGGCGACTGCTGGTGATCAAAAAGGTGGAGATCGACCTGGAGGGCAACGGCAAGAACGTTGTCTTCGTAGGAACCTGGTACCGAAACTCTGGCCCGGACACCTGGCTCTGGACCGGATACGCGCCGACCGCCGGCGGCTATAACCGCATCACATCCGCAGACTCCGATGTGTTGATCGACTTCGACGGCATTTACGTGGGCGATCTGCCAGACATCGGCCGGCACGGCATGGCGCAGGCGTACAGCCTTGAGCTGAATAACAAGGATCGGGATCAATCCAACATGATCAGCGACCTCACCTTTTATTATATCGAGGATGGGCGGTTGATGCAGACCGGGACCGGGGCGCTGGACCGAGACGACCCTGATCAGGAGGCCAAATTCGAGTATTATTTCGGTCCGGAACGCAAATTGTCGGGAATCCCGACAATCCAATCATTGACAGTTCTGGAATTGGTCCAACGGGGTTACCGCATCCCGATCTGGCGTCCCTCCACACCCTCGGGGACAAAATGAGTGAATCGCTTCCCAGAGTGATCGTATTGGTGTAACTTTGCCCTTAGGCAAACCGTATAAAGTACTTGGGGAAAGCAACGCCAAGTTAGGACGGTCGAGTACTGTGGTGTGGATAGAGGCGAGAGTAATCGCGAACAAACGACACTTTGGCTTCGTCTAATGCAGATGATGAGATATTAATGCAGTGAATCGAGGCAGTTTATGAAAAGATTAGTGTTTGGCCTTTGTGCCAGTTTTGCGATGACCGCAGGTGTCGCTCTGGCTCAGGAGTTTACGACCAGGCCGCGCGTTGCTCCAGAACCGGAACAACGCCCTCCAGTTGAACAGAATTCGAATTCGTCCTGGTACAAAAAATTTATGGCGGCCCCCAACAAATTGCAGCTGATAAGCCCCTTCGCGCCTCGACAATATGGCAGCGGGGAGCAAGTCGTGGTGGCGGATCCCGCAGATCCAAAGGAAAGGCCTCACGCCCTCCGATTGTTCTCGATCGCATTTTGACCTGATGTTGGTCTCGTTGGGGGGACCGGCACCTGTTATCCGGGACAGGACACTAAGGAGCCAGCGGTGTCGGCCACAGAGAAGCCGCGTGTCGCGATCTTTTGCCCCACATTTCTGAAACCGGAAATGCTTCACGTGTACCGGCAGGTAGCGGAGCTGAAAAAGGTCGCGCCTGTGGTGCTGACATTTAAACGGGAGAACGTCGATCGGTTTCCGTTTGAACCAATCCGGTTGGTGGAGCGCTCTTCTCTTCGCTGGCTGCGCCGGATGTGGACCATCCAAATTAGAAAAATCCCGCAACAGGCTTACCCGGCCGAAGTTAGCTCGATGGGGACCACATTGACGGCGGATCGCTGTCAACTACTGCACATTTATTTTGGTAACAACGGCCTCTTCTGGCTACCGCTTTTGCGCAGGCGCCAGGTTCCTGCGGTCGTCTCATTTCATGGTGCGGATGTTCAGGTGAATGTCAATTCCCCGGCGGCCAAGCGGCTGTTCCAGGATCTTTTCGCTCTCTGCTCACTGGTGCTGGCCCGGTCTGAATCTCTTGCTTCATCCTTGTTGGAGCTTGGATGTACGCCGGATAAGCTCCGGATTCAGCGAGCTGGAATCCCCCTGGAGACATTCCGTTATTTTACTCGTCAGCGACCCGCAGACGGGTCGTGGCGACTCCTGCAGGCGTGCCGCCTGGTTGAGAAAAAGGGGCTTGAATTGACGCTCCGGGCCTTCGCCGTATTTTGGAAGCGATATCCGAATGCCAGCCTGACGATCGCCGGCGACGGCCCGTTGCGCGGTTCACTGGAAAAATTGGTGACAGACCTCGGGATGGGCAGCAGAGTCCGGTTCGCAGGCTTTGTGGATCAATCCACTCTGTTGACCCTTTACCAAAACAGCCATCTTTTTCTGCATCCAAGCGAACAAACGCCGGATGGCAATCGAGAAGGCGTTCCTAACAGCCTTCTGGAAGCGATGGCCACCGGACTCCCGTGCATCTCGACCCGCCACGGCGGTATTCCCGAAGCGGTGGCCCATCTGGAATCCGGAGTCCTGGTGCCAGAATCAGACCTGGCGGGGATAGAGAACTGGTTGGACCGCCTGGCCGCAGACGATCGCCTTCGAGATTCCCTGGGGAAACGTGCCGCCCAGACGATCAAGGAAAAATTTGATCTGACAACCCAGATCGAAAAGCTTGAAGAGATCTATTTGAGCCTGAGAAAGCCTGCATCGCTGACAAAGCCCGCGTGAGGCCACACCCCCGTATCCTTGCTAATCCTTCCGAGCCGCTCTCTAAGCGGCTCGACAGCGCGAAAATCTCACAAGCGCTCTGGCTTGTGAGATTGTGAGATTTTGGGGCTAGAGGCTCAGCATTTTTCGCCGGTATTCTTCGTCGAGACGATTCTCTATCCGGTTCACCTCGGACTCCGGCATCGGGATACTGCCACCCAGAGACTGCGCACCGACGAATATTTCCGCAGCCTTCACGGTCATCGCCATGGCAACGCGAACCGCATCCGTCGTCGGACCGATCGTGATGACACCATGATTTCCAAGCAGAATCACTTTCGGATTTTTCCCATGTTTTCGCTCAAATTCCTGCACCTCCCGCCGGATTCGAACGGCCAACGCGAGGCCGGGATCCTCGTACGGGATCAGCAGCGACACGGGTCCGCAACAAACGACTTCATCCGGGAAGCGCCTTTCTTCTGCGAACGAAGTTCCCAAGCCGGTACAAAGGATCTGATTGACTGGGATCGGGTGCGTGTGACCCACAAAATTGACGCCGGGAATCGTTAGCAAAAAAGCATGGAAAAAGGTTTCCACCGACGGTTTCATCGTGGTGGATCGAACCCGGGAGGCGAATAGGATCTCTTCGATTTCCTGTTCTGAAACGTTTTCTCGATCCAGGACCGGTAGCAGCGTGTCGAAGTAGCAATCCGTCAGCTCGATCTCGGTCAGGGCGCCGAGACTGCTGCCACTTGACTTTACGGCAAAGACCTTTTGGTCGATCCGACCGGAAGTATTTCCTTCACCTAAGATAGCCCAGCGTGCTTGGCCAAACTCGCGAGAGAGTTCGATCAGCCGCGAACGAACCAGGACGGGATCTTGTTGTCGCATAGAGAAGAGCAGCCGAATCAAAAGTCGCCGCAGAGGTGGACCTTCAGACCGAGTTCATGCATAACAGCGACCTTGGTAAACATCGCTTCCTGGGCACCGGCGCGGTCCGGGGCGTACGCCACCTGAATGTGGTTTGACTTGTGCCGAGCCATCATCTGGTCGCGACTAACACCTTGCAGGACGGCGTGCATGATCGGCCACTGCGGAGTCGTCTGCTGCCAACGGTCGTTAGTTTCTTCCTCCGGCAAGTGAACAACCTCTGCCAAACCAGTATCAAATTGCAATTCACCGCCGGAAACGTAGACCCGGCTCCAGACGATCCACCCGGGTTTACTGACGCCCTTGCAGGTGCCTCCTCCCAGACGAAAATACATCGGGGGTTGGCGTTCACTGGAAGTCCCTCCATACTCACTAATGAAGTGCGCCGGCGGAGCGCCGCCGCTGATCTGAAAAACCCAGACGTAGGCGTCTAACTCGGAGTTCTTGAAATGGCGACCCCACCTTATATCATGCAACGTGGTCTCCGGTGGATAGCCCAATTCCAGCCAAACGCGATTGGTGACCAAACCGTCCAAGCCTGCGCCTTCATCCACTTCGTTAAAGTGTGGTAGCGCTTCTCCGGCAAACAATTCGTGCCCCGTCACCTCATGATGAACCGGAGGCCGATCAACGTTGTTCAGCAGTCCCTCGACAAGGTCGGATGCCGGTGCGAGATCCTTCAGTCCTTGTTGATATTGGATTCCGATCGTTGCACAACCAAATTCATCGGCGATCCGGACAGCAGCGATATACATTTTGCACTGTTGGAGGACCTGGTTTTCCGTGAGATCCGTTTCTTCATCCGGCCCGAAATGGAATTTGACTCCCCGTGAAAGCAGCCAGTCGTAAATCCTCCGGGCCTCTTCATCCGGCACCGTGAGCATTTTCGCGTATAAACTCGATTGGCTTAACCTCTCCTTATAGACGCCGGTGGGATGCAGCAGCTCGTCGGGAATGATCGCGTTGTACATGCCCATGCAACCTTCGTCGAATATCCCCATAATTGCTTTTCCAGAGAGAAGTCGACGCGCAATTTTCTCCCCCGCTTTGCGGCACGCGCCCGGTATCTTGGCGTCTTTGAATTTCAGGACGTGCGAGGTGTCATGTTTGACCTTCCCGTTATTGAGCCACTCTCGCAGCTTCTTTGTAAAAAGCTTATCGGTGAACTCCTCGCTCCAGAGCGTGCTGTACTTCACCCCGGCTTTGGTCAGGGATCCGTTCAAATTCAGCAAGCCCACCAACCCGGGCCAGGTCCCGCTCCAGTTGGCGACCGTCAGAATAGGGCCGTTGTGAGAAATCAAACCGCCGAGTAAATGCTGGCTGTATTGCCAAACGGCCTCGGCGACGACAAGCGGGGCATCCTGAGGTATGGACCCCAAAATATGCAGTCCCATCTTCTGACTATCGATGAAGCCGTGACCCTTCGTTTCATCGAACGTATGCGCTCGCTTGACGTTGAAACCTTCGCGTTCAATTGCTCCGACCAGAGCTGTTTCCATCGCGGCCTGCGCCGGCTCGCATTTTTGGTTCGCGGACAGACGAAGGTCGCCATTGGCGACAAGGTAGACTGTATTCATAAATCAAAGTTGCATCCCGAGCCTCGATAGCGGGCCGCGGCAACAGTGATGATTGCCCCGGGCAGCCGCTACCGTCCAGTGTAAACCTTTGCCGCAATCTCGAATTACCACCAGCGAAATTGGCTGATGGCCGCGTAAAGCAAAACCAAAGTCACGACGACGATCAGGAAGAATGTCGAACCGATCAGGATCGATACAAACAGCCAGTCGCTTCCCGTCACCGCGCTCGTCTGTCCAGCATACCGTTGCAGAATTTTGTAGTTTCGAATATTCGGCTTATACAAGAGGACAAAGATATTCCCAAAGAACGGCACCATTCCGACGACTGCGTTGATGAAAATATTTAGCGCCATGCGGACCAGCGCGATCTTCGGCACCCGATGCCGGACACTTCGATACAAGAGTGCTGCCGATATTAACGCGGTGACTTGATCACCCAGGATAGGAATCAATCCAATGATCGGCTCGAGCCCGAAACGGATCCGCGTCCCAGGGATCACAAAAAACGTATCTAACAAGCGACTTACCAGTCTGATCAACGGGTCGAGATCGTCGGCTCGCTTCGTTGCTGCTTCAGGAGGCAACACCTCCACATCGATGTAGTCCATTCCTTTGCCAGAACGGGCGCTTTTTGGATCGCTTTCCATTGTACATCTCTCCAGGAAGCATCCGTCTCTCCGCCCAGCCGGCTAACGGTGAAGCGAGATCCCGCCAGGGAACAGCTTCTCTATCCAGGAATCTCTCGCAGCATCTGAGAGTTTGTCGGGAACTTCTTCAGGAAAGACAAAAGCCTTTCGATCGCCTCTGGCGGGCGGTGCCCGGCTAACCCTCGTCGAATCGTGTTGATCTTCTCCAAATCGTTCGCCTGGAGCAAAAGCTCTTCCCGACGAGTACCGGATTTGAAGATGTCGATGGCCGGATAAATCCGTTGATCGCTGATCTGCCGATCCAAAACCATCTCCATGTTACCAGTGCCTTTGAACTCATTAAAAATGAACTCATCCATCTTGGATCCGGTCTCAATCAGGGCCGTTGCCATGATCGTCAGCGAGCCGGCTTCCTCCGTATTGCGCGCCGCGGCAAAGAGTTTACGCGGTATCTCCATGGCCCGAGAATCCAGGCCGCCACTCATGGTACGCCCACCACCGGAGATTGCGTTGTTGAAGGCCCGGCCAATCCGCGTCAATGAATCCATCAGCACGAAGACGTCTTTTCCGGCCTCGACCAACCGTTTCGCCCGTTCGATTGCGAGCTGTGCGATCCGCGTATGGCTCTTGATATCGCTGTCGTTGGAACTCGCCATGATATCGGCTTTCGGAACGGTCCGACGAATTTCGGTTACCTCCTCAGGTCGCTCATCGACCAACAAGATGATGAGCTTCACTTCCGAATGATTTCGGACAACCGCATCCGCAATATGTTGCAAGAGTGTTGTCTTTCCGGTTCGCGGAGGCGCCACGATTAATCCTCGTTGCCCTTTACCGATCGGCGTCATCAAATCCATCACGCGCGTCGTATACCGATCCGGAACGGTTTCCAGGCGAATTCTTTCGAGCGGATTGATCGAGGTAAGCTCTTCAAAGACGGGTAGGTTCCGATATTTATCAGGATCCTCCCCGTTAATTAGAAGAAGCTTAAACAGCTGCGGACCACGGCTGCCTCGACGCACTTCACCCTTAATCCACAAACCGTCACGCAAGGCATGCTTGCGAACGACCTCGGGTGTGACAAAGATATCTTGCGGCGATTGGACATAATTCCGTTTTGGATCGCGTAGAAATCCGAAACCTTTACCAGAAACCTCAATTAGCCCTTCACCAAAAACCGGGTCATATCGGGGAGCTTCGACCGTAGGAGGCGGTTCGTGAAGACGAGGGGCAGTTCTCACCTTCATCACCGGCTCTTCAACAGGGGCAAACATTTCGGTGTTCTTCTGCTCATTGGACTGTTCCGTCGATTCCACGAATCCGTGCGGCTGCCCTGAGACAAGTTCGGGCGCAGCCTCAATGTTTTGCGAAGGAGCGCCGTCCCGACTCTCCAACAGTGGCAAATGGTTATTTGTCTCGGAGCTGTTCGGCTCGTCGTCCTTGGTTTCTTTCTTAGGTCTTCTCGCACCCGTTTTGCTTGCTGTTGTCCTTCGCGGACGCGCAGCGGTCTTGGTTCGTCGCGGTTTTTTCACGTCGTCCACGTCTTGATTGAGCAAAGCGGGTTGTTCGTTTGCTTCTGCCATAACTTCCATTTTAGAAAAATTTTTTGCTCCGGACGATTAGCTTGAAAGCCTTGCTAGTAACTCGTCGGAAATATCGAAATTGCTGTAGACGCCCTGGACGTCATCATTGTCCTCGAACGCATCGCATAATCTGAGAACCTGCGAAGCTAACTCTTCGTTGACGACTGCGACCATCGTGTTCGGTACAAAAGTTAACTTTTGCGATTCAAAATGGATTCCAGCATTTTTCATCGCCTCTCCGACCTGGTACAAATGATCGTGAGGTGTCGTAACGATGTACAAATCCTCATCCGTGATTAAATCTTCCGCTCCGGCATCCAGAGCGACCTCCATGACTCTATCTTCCTCGACTGCTGATTTTCCAACAGTGATCTGACCCTTCCGCCTGAACATGTAGGAAACAGCCCCTGAAGCGGCCAAATTCCCGTGGTTTTTGGCAAAGATACTTCGGATATCGGCCGCCGTTCGGTTCCTGTTGTCTGTCGCGGCTTCCACAATAATCGCCACGCCCCCGGGACCATATCCCTCATACATCAACTCTTCGACAATTCCTCCCTCGATCTCCCCTGTCCCTTTCTTGATCGCCCGCTCAATCGTGTCATTCGGCATGTTTTGGGCACGCGCAGCAAGCACAGCGGTCCGGAGGCGGGGATTTACGGACAGGTCACCGCCTCCCATCCGGGCCGCAACCATAATTTCCTTCGAGAACCTACTGAATATCTTCCCACGCTTTGCATCCAATGCACCTTTAAAGCGCTTAACTTTCGACCATTTACTATGACCCGCCATACTTCGGGTAAAAACAAAATCAATTCAGAAAAGGGTTAAAGTTTTACCAGCGACGCACTTGAGAGCGATGAGCAAGACAGAAGAATTCCAGAGAGAACCGCTGATTAGCGCATCAACAAGCGATACGCAAAGCAAACCGCAAATAGACTGATTTGTCAACTTACTTTGCTCGAGGCCCGTTTCCGGGTGTTCGAATCAAGGATCTTCTTGCGCAAACGAAGCGTTTTCGGCGTCGCCTCTACGTACTCGTCCGGACCGATATATTCCAGTACGCGCTCCAGAGTCATCCGCAGCGGCGGCGCCAATTGGACACCCTTTCCATCGCCCTGGCTCCGCATGTTGGTGAGATGCTTTGACTTGCAGGCATTTACCGTCAGATCGTCCGGCCGCGAATTCTCGCCGACAATCATGCCTTCGTAGACATCCTCTTGCGGGCCGATGAAGAGCTTGCCGCGTTCCTGCACGTTATTCAAAGCGTAGGCGGTCGAAATTCCACTTTCCATGGCGACGAGAACGCCATTGTCACGATTCGAAATTTCTCCCTTCAAAGGCCCGTATTCCTTGAACAGGTGGCTCATCGAACCGAGCCCTCGCGTAAGATTGACCAGATCGCTCTCAAAGCCGATCAATCCGCGAGTCGGAATGACCGCCTCGACTAACACCGTACTGGTTTGATGGTCCATTCCGACAATCTCCGCTTTACGGCCGGCGAGCGATTGCAGGATATCTCCAAGGTTTTCGTTCGGCACGTCGGCATAAAGTGTCTCGAACGGTTCCAGCTTGTTACCCAGGTTATCCTTGCGAAAGATGACTTCGGGCCGAGACACAAGGAGTTCAAATCCTTCACGACGCATTTGTTCGACGAGAATCGCAATTTGCATCTCGCCACGAGCGCTGAGGGTAAATATACCGGCCGTCTCCGTCTCGACGAATTGCAGCGAAACATTCGTGCGGCATTCGCGAACCAAGCGTTCCTTGATATGCCGGGCAGTCAGCAGCTTGCCTTCGCGTCCGGCCAACGGCGAGTCGTTCACGAGGAAGTTCATCTGGATCGTCGGGGGATCGATGTCGACAAATTCGAGGGCAATCCTCTCTTCCAGATCCGTCAACGTTTCGCCGATCGAGATCTCTTCAAAGCCGGCCAGACCGATAATATCGCCGGGGCCGGCATGCTTGACCTCGATGCGGTCCAGTCCTTGATGTCCGAACAAGGCCGCGACAGTATCGCGTTCGCGTCGGCCATCCTTGTGAATGCAGACGATCGAGTCACCGACTTTAACCCGTCCGCTGACGATTCGACCAAAAGCCAGCCTGCCTAGGTAATCGGAATAATCGAGGTTCGACACCAGCATCTGGAAGTAGGTTTCCGGCGCCTTTGCCGGAGCTGGGATATGCTTCACGATCGCTTCGAAAAGGGGTTCCATGGAAGTATTCGGCTCGTGGATCTCCCGCATTGCGTATCCCTCCTTCGCACTCGCGTAAATAACAGGGAAGTCCAGTTGCTCATCCGTCGCATTGAGCTCGACGAAGAGGTCAAAGACCATGTCCAGCACCTTGTGCGGCCGAGCATTTTCCCGATCGATCTTATTGATGACAACGATCGGCCGCGCCCTGTTTTCCAAGGCCTTGCGCAGCACAAACTTCGTCTGAGCTTGCGGACCGTCATGCGAATCGACGACCAGCAGCACGCCATCCACCATCTTCATAATGCGTTCCACTTCCCCGCCGAAATCGGCATGACCAGGCGTATCAACGATGTTGATGTGATAATCCTTGTATTTGAAAGCGGCATTCTTCGCCTTGATCGTAATCCCTTTTTCTTTTTCGAGGTCCATGGAGTCCATGACTCGCTCCTCGACCTTTTGATTCGCCCGGAAAGTGCCGGATTGGCGAAGCAACTGGTCGACCAGGGTGGTTTTTCCATGGTCCACATGGGCGATAATAGCAATATTACGTATACGTTCCATAGAAACCGATGGAGAATCGGAAAGATGGTCGCGCCTAACGAAATCGTCAACGAGGTTTACGTTCAAACATTCACAACCAAAGGGCGTTTAGTCCGAATCGCAACAATAAATCAGGAATCAGGAGTCAGGAGCCAGGAGTCAGGAGCACCCCCACAGGGAAGCGCGCGTGAGGAAGTTGAGAAGAAACCGTTCCTCGGCGAGCCTTGCTGTTTCAGAGGAATCAGGTGTTCTTTCAACCCGGCAAACGTTCAAACCGATTTGAATCACTTAAGAAAAGGGCCGCTGTCGGCGCTCCGTAATCCGACCCGATATTGATCCCGATGGTGCTGCCCAGAAGCAACGGACCAGCCCGACGGTGGGTGTGCCCACACACCACAGCGACCAGATTGTCTTGCACCGCCCGCAAGAGGGTCCCCATAGAACGGTTCCCGAGATAAGCGCGGAAAAAGGCATAGACCGATGGCGCCTCTGGCGGCCGGACGTCGGGCCGGGGCACACCAAGGAGCTCTTCGAAAGGTGGGGTATGCAACACCACGATGGTTCGAGAATTTCCGGCTTGCGACAGGCGATTTCGAACACCTTCGACCTGTTCGCGGGCCACTTCTGGAAGGCGCTGTTCGCCAGGCATGAATTGGAAATCGCGCCAGCGCAGCACGGAATTTGCCGGAGGGCTACCTCGGAAGTAATCCTCCGGAGTGACCGGGATCCCGTCGTAAGCGAGACCGGGGACGGCAAAACCGAGATCGTAGTGGCCGTAGCCTCCAACGACCGCGATGTCTTGCAGGCTCAAATTTTCGCGATCCAGGAGCACGATATCAAGGGATTTGGCAGCGGGCGCCCAGTAACGATCGATGATTCCGGAAAGCGAATCAGACTCCCGTCGAGAATTGTCAAGCATCCAGAAGTCATGGTTGCCCAGACAAACCGCGATCGGGCCCTGTGGAAAACAAGCACGGAGATTTTTCAACGTTTCCCCGGCTTGCTGAGCACTCGACAAATCGCCCGCGACGACAAACGCGTCGGGCCGATATCGGAAGATCCACTCTCGGACCTTTAACAGCGTCGGTTCCTGCGTAGCCCGCAAAAGATGCAGGTCGGCGGTAAATAATATTTTCACATGAGTGTCCTGTCCCCGAAATACGAGGTATTTTGCCGGACCGAATAGGCGGAGCTGTGCAGAACTGCTGCCATTTGCTCAACCGACACAAACACGTCAGCTCCGGAGAAACTCCAAAACCTTGGCAAGCGCCCTGCCGCGGTGGCTCAGGCTGTTTTTAATCTCCGGTTGGAGTTCGCCGAATGTCTCTGTGTAGCCCTGCGGAATAAAAATCGAATCGTAGCCAAAACCGCTATCTCCACGTTCTTCGAGGATCACATTTCCTTTAATAATCCCACCAAAAGATCCGAGCAATTCACCCTGGCTCGCCAACACCATGACACAGCGGAACCACGCCGGGAACTCACGTCCACCAAGATTCGTTAACTTGCGAATGAGCAGAAACCGATTTGCGGCGTCGTCGGCGTTGGGGCCGGCAAAACGAGCGGAGCGCACTCCAGGAGCGCCGCCCAGAGCATCCACCTCAAGCCCGGAGTCATCCGCCAGGACCAAGCCTGTAAAGATCCTGGAAATCGTAAGTGCCTTGAGTGCCGCGTTCTCTTCGAACGTCGCACCGGTCTCCTCAACTTTCGGAGCGTGCGGTAGCGAGGTTAAATCGCGAACGTCCCATCCGAAACCCAGCATTTGACCGATTTCCCGAGTCTTATGCCCATTCCTCGTGGCGATTAAAAGTGTTTGCATCGTAGAGTGACCACCTCAAAGTTGCCTCCTCCCTTCGAGGTTCTTCACACCCGCAGGCAACCCAAGCCCCGGGACAAGCAACCAGATTGTGGATTTGCACTAGATAATATCAATGAGCGAGCGACGAAAACAGTTTCCCTTTCCGGAATTCGAGCCGAAATGGCAGCAACTTTGGCTGGAAAGGCAGACCTTTCATGCGCCAAATCCGGAGGAACCGGGGTTCGATCCCGCGAAACCGAAGTTT
>DATHPZ010000124.1:0-2396 GCA_035483355.1 Chthoniobacterales bacterium
ATCGTTCGTAATATGGTCACCGCCAATCGCCAGTACCCCGCTCTGCTTCACGGCGCCGTCGACGTAAACAACGAAATCGGTCGTTCCACCGCCGATGTCGATGACAATCGCTCCCAATTGCTTTTGGTTTTTCTCAAGGATCGCCTGCGCAGTGGCAAAAGAGTTGATGATCACATCCGCCGGTTCAAGCTCCAGTTCCTTCACACAACGAATGGCGTTCTGGATCCGAGTGCGGATTCCATAGACGATATGAAAATCCGCTTCTAGCTTTTTTCCTAACAAGCCGACCGGGTTAAGCACCCCGTCCTGGCCGTCCACATAATAGTGCTGAATGATAGTATGGAGAATGCAATCCTCCATCGGTAAACTAACTTCTCTTGCGTTGGTCCGGACATCATCGAGATCTTGCTCGTCGATCTCTTCTCGTCCTTCTTCGAGCACGACCACCCCGCGATTATTGAAGCTCCGGATGTGGCTCCCGGTGATTCCCAGGTAGACTTCGCTGATTTCCACATCGCTCTTCTCTTCCGCGTCCACGATCGCATCGTGGACACACCTCTTAGCAGTTTCAAAATCAACGATCTCACCCTTGCGAACGCCACGCGCTGGAACGCTTCCCACCCCGACAATCTTCAGCGTTCCATCGCTCCGCGCTTCCGCGACCACCGCGCAGATTTTGGAAGTGCCAATCTCAAGGCCTACAAAGATATTGTCTCTAGCCATTCAGTCGAGTCGTCTCTACCGGAAGTGCTCGCCGAACCGGAGGAGCAGACTGCCTCTCGTCTGTTCCCGCTGCCGCAGGCGGAGGACCCGAAGGTCGTCCCTCTTTAAACGGCTTCAATTTGGCGTGCTCCCGTTTTTGTTGGGTTTTCTTTTCGTGCAATTTCGATCCGTTCTCCGACGAGGTGCTCTTTGACTGGGGCGATGCCTGGGACCCGCCCTGGACCGTCGATTCTGGTTTTGCTTTGGCATCTGCGCTCGCAGCCTCCCCGGGATTCGATCCAGCGGTTGAGGTTACGGCCGGTGCCGGAACATCCTGCACAAAGGTCACCGGCACGTTGCGTTGCGCCATCAGATTCACAGTCTGAAGTTCACGACTGTTTTTATCGCAATAATTCAGCACGGTGTTTAACCGGTGCAACTGCGATTCGATCTCCTCCATGCTGAACGTGACACTCGCATGCTGTCTGTCCGTCACCGTCAAACAATAACCCTTTGAAACGTCGATGCTTTGAATCTGGAACCGGCCCTGCAAGATTTCCCCCGAAGAGCGAATCAGATCGAGTGCCGCCTTGACATCATCCTGTTCCAACGGTTGACCGGCCTGGCAATTCGACGTGTCGACTCCCACAATCAGTGGCAGCCCAAGGTATTCGGGCGGGAGCGATTTAGTCTTCAAAAGAATTCCGCGCCGGTCAACCAGATAGGCGTTTTCGAAGTTGAACGCTGCAATATTGGTGTCGCGCGGCACCACCCACGCTACCGGGCGGCGTTCCTGAACGAAAATCGCGAGTTTGTTAGGAAGAATGCGCTGGATGCGACTTTCTTCGACCTGAGGCAGCGCGGCAAGTTTTTCCTGTACCTTGGGAAGACTAATCGAATAAATATTCTTTCCCTCGGCGACATCCGCTGCGCGTAAGATCGCTTCGCGGGTCAAATTGCCGTCCGACGTCACTTCGATTGATTTCACGGCGTAATCGGAATTTGTAAAGAAGAGGGCATTCACGATCCGCTTCGCTCCAAAGGCCACTCCGCCCAGCACCGTGGCGATCAAAATAAAGCCGCACACGGTCAACAAAACACTCTGGGTGCGCCGAGCAGCCACGTTCTTCGCCCGGATCTTGACATCCAGGAGATGTTGGCGCTTGCGCTGCCTGGAGGTGGAGGCACGCTTGTTTTGTTTGCGCAGTTTCTTTTGAATGATCACCGCGTGTTGGCCAACCTCCTTTCCAAAGACAATCGCACGATGCTTGCACATAGTTGCGACATGGAAATCCCAGCCGCTGCGGCAGCCTCGGGTAAAAGGCTCGTCTCGGTCATCCCGGGAATCGTATTCACTTCCAGGACTTGAGGCTCGCGATCCGCGTTCAAGATGACATCCACTCTCGAATAAATTTCCAAGTCCAGAGACCGGTGCGCAGCCAGCGCCGCTGATTCGACTCTCTCCTTCTCGGTCCGGCTTAGCCGCGCAGGGCATTCGTGTTCGGCCGCACCGCCCCGATTGGTCCAGGTATACTTATTCTCGTAACTGTAAAATCCGCCGCGTGGTCGAATCTCGATGATGGGCAACACGGTCTCTCCCAACACCCCAACGGTCAGTTCACGGCCGCTGACAAACGCCTCGACTAAAATGGTATCGGCTTGCGCAAACGCCTGTTCTAAAGCGGCTTGGCGCT
>DATHPZ010000125.1:0-24329 GCA_035483355.1 Chthoniobacterales bacterium
CATCGGCAACCAGGGAGTGTTTGCGGTCAGTCTGAGGATCGCAATTCCACTGCGAGGATCGGCCACCAGGCGCTCGGCTGGATAACGGTTAGCGCCGAATTCGACGATGATATCCTGAGATTCACCTCCCACCGCATAGGCAGTCATGATCGTGCCACTGGGATCGATGAAGAAGCCGGTGCCGGAGAGTTTGCCATGTTCGTCCTCTGCCTGAATGCGGACCACGGCATTTTTTGCGCTTTCGAAAACCTTTTCTACTTCGGCGGAGATCGAATTCAAACCTTGCTGAGCAAGGAGCGGAGTAGCTCCAAGCATCCAAAGAACTATCCCGGCGTTCAGAGTCCTTACCCGGCGGCTGCTCTGAACTGGCCTGCTACCAAGGAATTCCAACATTAAAGTTAAAAGCTGAACGAAGCTTCGTAACTGACGGGTCTGCCGTCCAGAACATAACGCGGAAGCGCGGATTGAGAGGGTCCAAGAACAGGAACGACACGAGGCGAAGCGGAAGAACGATCGAATTTGGACCAGTCAACATTTCCGTTCAATGCCAATCGATTAGAGGAGAGTTCGATTGCCGGTGGGCTGGAAGCCACTCTTGCCAAATCAGAACTCGTCCCAATCGTTTCCGTGTAGGGAGCCCACACGCCTGACCCAACAATCGTGGCAGCCACCAGAAAGGCACCAAAGGCCGCCCCGTACGCGTAGGTCGGCACACGAAAACTCCAAAGGCCGGAAACAAAGCGCTCGAACCAGATCTGGACTGCGGAACGCCGCAAAAGTTCTTCGCGCTGGCGTCGATGGAATTCGTTTAAGGTACGGTCAAAATATCCTGGGGGTGGCTGCTCGAATTTTTTGAGCCGGAGCAATTTCTGTAGCTGCTGTTCGTCGAGCATCATTTCTTTCTAAACTCCTCAAGGTAATTCTGCAACTGCCGATGTGCATAGAATAGCCGAGAACGCACCGTAGCCTCGGGGATACCGAGGATTTTTGCAATTTCAGCGTGCGCCATGCCCTGAATGTCAAACATTGTCACCACTGCTCTATGCTCAACAGACAGCTTCATCATGGCTTCGTTCAATCTGTGTTGAAGTTCTGAGAGATCAACCTCGCGAACCGGGGTGTTCGCGGCCGTTAAATCAATAAACTCCTTGTCATTCTGCACATTGGCGTCCAAGTCGTCCAGGCTCAATTGAAAACGACGGCCACGTTTCTTGACGAAATTAATCGTCATGTTCACGGCAATCGCGTGAATCCAAGTGTAAAAACTTGATTTGCCTCGGAAGCCATTAATCGACCGGTAGGCTTTGGCAAAGACTTCGAGAAGCAGATCGTTCGCATCCTCGTGGTTGGCCGTCATATTGTAAATCAAGGAGTAGATCCGAGGACTGTATTTTTGCCAAAGATGGTCGAAGGCCCGAGTGTCGCCGTTCTGCGTCAGGCGAACCAACGTTTCATCGTCGGGCAAGTTCTGGTCGTCCATTCAACCTTTACTCTGCAATAGCGGATCAAACCCCAACCAGGCAGAGAAAGAAAGGGAAAACGGGCGTTCGAATCCTCCGTTCAACGGACAACGCCAGTTTCGACCCGGCGATTTTTTGCCCAGGCGGATTCGTCATGTCCAGGGTCAGCGGGCATTTCCTGGCCAAAACTTACCGTCTGAATTCGACTCGGCGAAACCCCTAGCGAAAGCAGATAATTCCGGGCGGCCTGGGCGCGGCGTTCCCCGAGTCCGCGATTATATTCGGGTGTGCCTCTCTCGTCCGTGAACCCTGCCAAAATGATATTATTGGGTGCGGTCTTCAAGAAACTTCCGATCTGCCGGAGCTCGTTCGCTTCATCCGGAGCAATTTCAAAACTGTCGAAAGCAAAATAGATCGGCTGAAACCGCCCTTTTGAGACTTTGTTGCTGAAAAACGAGACGCCTTCCTGGCGCGGTGGAAGTGGCGTCCCGTTGACATAATCGCCTTCCACGCCGGCGTACTCCTGTTTTTGTTGTTTTTGACAAGCGGCGAGACTGAAGATTAGTAAACAGCAGAGAACTTGAATTTTTTTCATCACAGAATATTTGGTGCTTTCAACGGGACCAAGTCGGCTCAGAGATTTGCCCTAAATCACTTACCAGGCGCGTCTCGCGACCAGTGACAGTATCAAATAAATAAAGGCCGTTACCTCTGGAAAAAATGATATGGCGCGAATCAGGACCCCAGACGGGGTTCCCACCGTCAGCCACGGCCACATGGGTTGACCCTGCGTCGAGCTCAAGAATCGCCACTTGAAATCCGCCGCCGCTCCGAACGTTAAAGGTGACTTTGCGGCCGTCCGCCGACCAATTCGGTTGCGTATTGTAACCAAACCCCGTGGAGAGTAATCGGCCCGAACCGCCTTCAGACGGGATGCGATAGAGCTGGGGTCCCCCCCTCTCATCGGAAGAATAGATAATTTCTGATCCGTTGGGGGACCACGTCGGGGACGACTCCACGCCGCGGCTTCGCGTCAGGCGACGCGGTGAATCGCCGTTGATCCCGGTCACATAAATTTCCGGGTTCCCGTCTTTGCTCATCGTGCATGCGATGCGCGTGCCATCCGGGGAAAATGCGGCGCCTGAGTTGGTTCCAGGGAATTTGATGATGCGATTGCGCGCCCCGTTGGTCAGATCGACCAAGTAGATATCTGCATAGCCGCTTTGATAGCCCGTATAGGCAAGCCGCCGGCCATCTGGGGATAGTGCCGGGCTAACACTGATCGCGCCGTCGTGAGTAAGTTGCACCGTTCGCGCTCCATCGTAATCGCAGGTGTAAATTTCTTTGTGGCCGGTTCGATCGGCCACAAAAGCCACCTTGGAGAGTGCGATTCCGGGTTGACCTGTCACGGTCTCAATCAAGTCATTGGTAAACTGATGAACCGCGCGACGTGTTTCTCCCGAGTAATTTTTCTGCAAAACCACGCTACCCGATTTTTCGGTCGCCAGGCCATTGAAAGAACCTGCCGAGGCGGTGCCGCTGACAGTGATCGTAGCGGTCGCAGCGTCACCCACGGACAGCGCACCGGAAAGCTGAATATCATTCTGCAAAACAGCGGTCGCCGAGCTTCCTGCCGGGCCTCCAATCGGTTTTATCTCGACTTGCTGTGAGCTCCCTTTCCGGACCGTAATCACCGTTCCACCGGAATCTTCGCCGAAAAGGGTCGTTGCCAAAGAAAGTGAGATAACCGCCAATGCAGAAACGTTCATTGTACTTCTCGCGTTTGTGCCATTTACCTGCTCAACGTCCGAAGTCAATCGGAACGCCCGGGCCCGCGGCCGACCTAATTGCTTTACAGTCGAGGTCTTCGCCCGGTAGGTTCCCAACCGTTCATGATTCATCGTGTTCGCAAGGCATTCGTACTTGGCGCCGGTTTAGGAAGTCGGCTGCGGCCACTGACGAACCTGTTGCCCAAACCGCTGCTGCCAATCTATGGCAAGCCGCTGATCACCTTCGCCCTCGATCACCTCCGTCAGGCCGGGATCGAGAAATTTTGGGTCAACTCGCACCATTTGCCGGAGAAGTTTTCTACGGTGTTTCCCGAGAACGAATATCATGGGATACCTCTCGAGGTGGTGCACGAAGTGGACTTGCTGGAGACTGGAGGAGGCATCAAAAACATTGAGGATCGGATCGGGAACGAAGCCTTTATCGTTTATAGCGGCGATATCCTGACCGACTTGCCGGTTGACCGTATCGTTGAAGAACATTGTTCGAAGCACAACGATGTGACATTGGCGCTCCGGACCACCGGATTCTCAACGCGCATCCATTGGCGCAGGGAAACCGGTCGGATTGTTGACCTGCTTGGAACGCCGGGGTACGGCGAGCCGGGCCAATTCGATTTCGCGGGAATTTCGGTCTGGAATCCGTCCGTTTTTTCTCGGATACCGCGTGCCACCAAGGTTTCGTTCATCCCGGTCATTGACGAATGGATGAAATCCGGTGGAAAAATCGGAGGGATTCCGCTGGAGGAGAGCCGCTGGTTTAACCTTGGCTCAAGGAAAGAATACCTCTCTGTGCACCGGACTATTGCGCAGGCACGCTGGGCGCCTGATTACCTCCGCGGCAGCTCGTGGCCGATGCAGGCGGATCCTTCGGCTCAGATTTCACCGGAAAGCCGGGTCGAAGGTGGATCTTATGTGGGAGCTCAGTGCAAGATTGAGGGGGATGTTCTTTTGGAAGATTCGATTCTATTTCCTGGTTCGTCTGTTCCTCGCGGCACGACGCTTCGATCCTGCATCGTCGCGGGCGTCAGAATCAATCCGGGCAGTTATCAGGAGACCGATTTCGTATGAGCCTGGAGCGACTTATCGATCAAACGCGGGAGCGCTTTCCGCACTATACTGAATCCAAAGTGGAAATTCTGCCGCTCGAAAAAGGTGGCTCGGACCGACGATACTACCGTGTGCGCTTCAGCGCGGACCATTCTCTGATCCTGGTGAAATACAATGCCGAGAAACCAGAGAACGAACGGTTTGTGGCGATCGCGAACTTTCTGAACGGGATCGGAGTTCAGGCGCCTTTAATCTACTATCACGATCAGGATCAGGCCCTGATTTGGATGCAGGATCTGGGCGAAGAAGATCTCTGGCACCACAAAAACGAACCCTGGGCTGTTCGACGTTGCTTTTATGAAGCGGCCCTTGACCAGGCCGCCTTGCTGCACAGCTCGGAACTGGCCCTCGCCGAGAAATTGCATTTGCAACCAGAATTCGACGAATCGCTTTATCGGTGGGAACAGAATTATTGCCTGGAAAACTGTCTCGGGCTCTATTTTCGAGTTCCGGCGGCCGAAATAAAAAGGTTGCGGGAACATATCGCGTTCGAAAATCTGGCCAAACGATTGGCTTCTTATCGGAGAGTTTTGGTCCACCGCGATTTTCAATCGCAGAATATCATCATCTGGGACGAACAAGCTTACCTGATCGATTTCCAGGGACTGCGCCCCGGCCTGCCACAGTATGATCTGGCCTCCTTGCTTTTCGATCCGTACGTAAAACTTGCGCCCCAGGAACGCGCTCACCTGTTGAGATACTATTTTGACCAGGGCGACCATGGTTGGAAGTTTGCGGAATTTGAGAGGGTGTATCTTGACTGCGGCATTCAACGCCTGATGCAGGCGCTCGGTGCCTATGGAGTGATTGGAGTGCTACGGGAAAAAAATGAATTCCTGCGCCACATTCAACCGGCTATAAATACGTTGATCGAAGTTGCTTCCCACGCAGAGAACTTTAGTTTCTTTGCAGAGTTCTTAACCAGTCTTCCGGATAGACCCAAACCCAGGATCCGACTCGCGTGACCACAAAAAAAACTGACTTAGTACGGTTGCAAACCGTTGTCATCGAAAACATTGACCCTTCCATCGATGGAGGTCGTTATCCGATCAAAAGGGTTATCGGACAAGGGCTGAAGGTTTCAGCTGACATCTTTAAGGATGGCCATGATCAGATTTCCGCCTATCTCAAATGGCGAAAGGCCACCAATGCGGACTGGAACCGTACGCCGATGAGGCCGACCGAAAACGACCGTTGGGAGGGCGTTTGTCATTTCATTGAAAACGCCCTGCATGAGTACACGATTGAGGCGTGGGAAGATCATTTCAAATCGTGGCAAGTCGAATATGCCAAGAAGTATGGCGCCGGTAATACGAACCTTAGAACGGAACTCGACGAGGGTTCAATCATGGTGGGAAAGGCCGCTGAGCGGGCAACGCGCCCACAGGACAAGGAACGGCTGGCGCTCTTTTCCAAGCAGTTGAAGAATGCTGACATTCACTTCGGCGCCCAATTGGCTAAAAATCCCGAATTGACTGGATTAATGGGGGCGTGGCCCGACCTCGAACTCAGCACGGAATTCCAGCCCGCTCTTCGAGTTACGGTCGATCGTTCGGAAGCCCTCTTTGCGGCCTGGTACGAATTTTTTCCACGGTCCGCCGAAGGTAAGTCGAGTGCGGGATCGAAGTTTCGCGATTGCCTCCCTCGGATCGACGATGCAAAAGCCATGGGGTTCGACGTGATTTACTTTCCTCCGATTCACCCGATCGGGTTTACGAAGCGGAAAGGCAAAAACAATTCCACTACCTCCGAACCGGGCGATCCCGGTGTCCCGTATGCAATCGGCAGCAAGTTCGGCGGCCACAAAGCGGTGGAACCGGAACTTGGCACGTTGGACGATTTCGAGTGGCTGGTGGGCGAAGTACGGGCCAGAGGAATGGAGATCGCACTGGATTTTGCAATCAATTGCTCGCCGGATCATCCGTATGTGAAAGAGCATCCAGATTGGTTTTTCCATCGGCCCGATGGATCGATCAAGTATGCGGAAAATCCGCCGAAGAAGTACGAGGACGTCTATCCGCTGAATTTCTACAATCCGGACTGGAAAAACCTCTGGGAAGAAATGAAGGAGGTCATTCTCTTCTGGGTACGTCACGGGGTCCGCATTTTCCGCGTCGATAATCCTCATACCAAGCCGAACGCCTTTTGGGAATGGATGATATCGGAGATTCAGAGGGACTATCCGGACGTGATTTTTCTGGCGGAAGCCTTCACGCGACCCAAGATGATGAGGGCACTGGCCAAGGGAGGCTTTACCCAATCGTACACATATTTCTCCTGGCGGAACAGCAAGTGGGACCTGACGGAGTACCTCACCGAACTCACTCAAACAGAGATGAAATTCTATTTCCGGGGAAATTTTTTCCCGAGCACGCCGGATATTTTGCCATTCTATCTGCAAACCAGCGGTCGGCCCGGCTTTTTGATCCGGGCCCTTCTCGCGGCCACGTTGAGCACTGTCTACGGGATCTACAGCGGGTTCGAGTTATGTGAAAATGTCGGGATCGCGGGTAAAGAAGAGTATCTTAATTCGGAAAAATACCAGTTGAAAGAGCGGGATTGGAACGCGCCCGGCAACATCAAGGAGTACATCACTAAGCTCAACGCGATTCGCCAGCAAAATCGCGCCTTGCGTGAGTACGAGAACCTCCGATTTCATACGATCGAGAACGAACAAATATTGTTCTACTCCAAAGCGACGGAGGCTCTCGACAACATTATTTTGGTCATGGTCACCGTCGATCCGTACAACGCTCAGAGCGGATTTGCCTATGTCCCAATCGAAAGTTTTGGGATCCCCGCCGAAGATCCGTACCAAGTCGAGGATTTGATTACGGGCGAAAAATTCACTTGGCGCGGGCGCCGAAATTTCGTGATGCTCGACCCGCATGCTCGCCCTGCGCATATCTTTCGCGTCCGCCGTTTAATCGGAACAGACGGATCGCAGATGAAATTTGCATGAGTAGAGCTGTCTGGTTCAGCATTCTTGTCGCGGCATTCCTGTTTGGGTGCGGTCAGTCCAAAGAGCAGGCAGTCCAAGAGTTGGAGAAATTGAACGTAAAGTTCACGCCGGACGATTTTGTGCAGTCGGCGGAAAAAGGGGATCTAAAGGCGATTCAACTTTTTTTGAGTGCAGGCATCGACTGCAATACTCAAAGCGCTCAAGGGTCTACGGCTCTGATGGCTGCGGCAAAGAACGGACGAATCGACGTGGTGAACAAGTTGCTGGATCAGAAGGCGAATATCGATGCCCAGGGCAAGCAGGGAGTGACGGCGCTGATGCTGGCGGCGGAGAACAACCAAGTCGAGATCGTTAAGCTGCTGCTCAAGAAGAATGCGGACCCGAACCTGCAAGACCAAACCGGTTGGTCGGCTCTGATGAAGGCTGTCTATCAAGGGAATACAGGTTGCGTAGAGGCTCTTGCTCCACGGTCGCGCCAGGAAGTCAATCGAGGGCTGCTGGTAGCAGCATTGACCGGACACCAGGAAATTGTGAAGATATTGCTCGACAACGGCGCCGAGGTCGATTCGCGAGCGGAAGATGGACGGACTCCTTTGATGCTGGCTGCCGGCAAGGGCGACAATGATCTCGTGGCGTTTCTCTTGAAGGCGGGGGCGGATCCGACGCTCACCGATAAAGCTGGTGCGAGCGCAGGTTCTTTGGCGATCGCAAAGGGTCACAAAGAATTAGCAGATCGTTTGCAGCAGCCGCCGGGGCCGCCGGTCGCCGGGGCCTCTCCGCAAAACGGGGTCGCATCCCGTAGTGCCGTCGCCCCTTCCAGTTCGATGTCGGACAAGGATCTCCTCTTGCAACCAGAAGGAGAAAAGGGTGCTGTTCCAGATTCTCGCGGAACCGCCGGTGCCAGCAAATCGACGATCGCGGCCAGCAATTCTGGTCAGACCAAGCCGGCTTCCGTTGTTGAGATTCGGCAAGAGTTCCTGCCGGTGATGCTCACCGAAGTCAACGGGAAGAAGGCCAAGATCCGGCCGGTTGAGGGAGAAGAGTACAGCGTCGCAGTCGGGGACCAGCTCAAGGGGCTCGACTACAAGGTCACCGACGTTGAAGTGCGCAATACTGAAGACAAAGATGGCAACCCGGTGGATGACTCCATCGTGACGCTGCGGAACACGAAGTCGGGGCAGAATCTTGCGTTGATCAAAGGGGTCCCTGCCCAGGAACATGCGGCTTATGCGGTCCTCGCTTTCCCCGATTCGGACGAGACGCTGAAAGTGGAAGTGGATCAAACCTTCTCGATTCCAAGCGATCCCGATCACAGCTACAAAGTTTTAGATATTCGCCCGACGCAGGTCATCATCAGACGGATTGAAGACAATCGCGTTACGACACTGGAGAAGAAATCCCACGGCTGAAGACTTATGAAAATCCCTCTTGAAGACCTTTTCGAAGATATAGTTGGCAAGGCACAACGCGGGCTGCAAGTCAGTGACCAGGACCTTTGTCAGCGAGCTCATCTAAGCCAGGAGGATCTCCGTCCGCTCAAGAAAGGTTCAGGGACGCTGGCGGGTGTGCCGGGACTCGCCGAAGCCCTTGGGCTGGGTCCAAAAGCGTTGGCCGCCAGTTATTCAAAGGATTGGTACCCGACCGATGTGCCGGCAATTGACGGAGCAAAACAATTCAACACGCCGCTGATCGATATGACGGTGAATGCCTATCTGATTTGGGATCCCGAAACTAAAGAGGCGGCAGTATTCGATACCGGGGCCGATGCCAGCGAGCTCTTGGCGTTCGTCGATTCCGCAGGGCTCACCGTGAAGTATCTGTTTCTCACCCACACGCATCAGGACCACGTTGCGGATCTCGGCGCGATTGTGAAAAGGACCCACGCAGAGATATTTTCCCCGGATCTGGAGCGGTTGCCGGAAACCAAAATTGTCCGCGAAGGGGACCAGTTACGTCTCGGCAAGCTTCGGATCGAAGCAAGGCTGACGAATGGCCATTCTCCTGGCGGCACTTCCTACGTCGTGCACGGCCTGCAAAATACGGTGGCTGTGGTCGGCGATTCGTTATTCGCCGGATCGATGGGTGGTGCTCCGAACGATTATCAGAAGGCTCTACGGAACAACATGGAGAAATTGCTCTCGCTGCCTGTGGATACCCTGGTCTGTCCCGGTCACGGTCCTCTGACCACTATCGGCAACGAACGGGAGCACAACCCTTTCTTTGCCCGGTAGAAATGGAATTGTCGCCGCCCAGTATTCTGGAGCCGCTCTCTTTGCGCGAAGTCTTTCTCACCGATCGGCTCATTGAAGTCGATCTGGGTTCAGGTCCCGGAAAATTTCTGGTGGAATCAGCACTAAAATTTCCGGATCGAAATTTTTTGGGCATCGAGCGTCTCCTGGGCCGAGTGCGCAAGACATGCCGTTTCGCATCGGAGATCGGGCTGACGAACCTTCGGGTATTGCGATTGGAACTCGATTATACCGTTCGTTATCTTTTGCCCGAGAATTCAGTGTGGCGATTTCATTTGAACTTTCCTGACCCCTGGCCAAAGCGGAGGCATCACATTCGCCGGGTTGTGGACGGTGAGTTTTTGCAAGCAATCTATCGCAGCTTGATCGACGGCGGAGAGCTCTGGGTCAAGACTGATCACGAAGCCTACTTTCAACAAATCACGAAGGTAGCCGTCAGATCGGATCTCTGGAATTCGACGGACTGGATGGACGAAGGTTATCCGCTCACCGATTTTGAGGAACAGTTTCTGGCGAAGGAACTGCCCATTTATCGGCTCAGGCTCCGCAAGCGAAACTCGGATCCACGGTAACCCCGGATCGCAAGCTCACTGTTGAGCAACTCGGTCGTCACGGCGCCATCTTGCTTTACATAAAAACATTTTGGGCTCGACGGACCGTCCCGGGCGTTGGCGATCATCTCCGGTTTTGTGCCGTTCAACACAAGAATCGAGGGCGACAATCTCGCGATCATTAGGTCGCGAGGAAAACGCCTACCACGTAGTCGGCCGCAGAACACCACATCAACGTGACCGCAGTTCAACGCGTTCAAGCTCGCCTCGGTTACATTCGGAAGGATCAATACCCGGAACCGGTCCAGGTGAACGAGTATTGCCGCAATGTCAGAATCTCTCATGGAGGCCTCACCGGGGCCCGGTTGATCTGCAGAAAAAATCTCGACGAGACTTGCCAGTGCGCCTGCTTCCGCGGAATGTTCGCGTTGCTCGACCGGGAAAGGCTGCCTATGGGCTTCGGCCTGCCATTGAGACGTAACGATTCTGGCAACCTGGAACTCATTTTGCACCTGTTCCAATACCTCGGCCTCGTGCGCGGACGCGTCGCAGAGAAACAGTCCGTCGAGGCGATTAACGCCCTGGGATTGGAGGTAGGGTCCGGTGAGGCTGTGCCACTGGGAGAGTTTACCGGTATTGATCAGCCAATCGTGACCCTTCACGTGCAAATGGATCACGTGTTCAGACCCTTCTGATAATGCGATGACATGATCCGATTGCAGCAGGCAGGATGGAGAAAGATTTAAGGAATGGCAGGGAACCAAGGTCGTGGCGTGAAGTACCAGCAGAATGAGTTTGGTAATCAACCAGCCGGTGTTGTTGAGACACACTGCGATCGATCTCGAGATGGTCCCTGCCAGCAGCCCGGTGACACCGAGAATCATCACGGTCGTGGCCAGTGGTACGACCAGAAGGTTTGAGAAAATCGCGACCAGCGAAATACAATGTTCTTGTAAAATCAGGACCGGGGCGGTCGCGGCCCAGCAAACGGTCGAGAGACTAAAGAGCTCGCAGCACTGGAGCATCGCCTTGTGCCAGATTCGCTGCCAGTGCGGCAATAACCGCAGCGGCAAGAACGGATCGACTTCAAACGGACGATAGAGCAGATGTCCGAGCGGCCGGACCGTGGTCATTATGGCAAACACTGCAACGAACGAGAGTTGAAACCCGGTTTGGAACAATTCCTGGGTGTCGTGAGTGAGGATCAACAAGCCGGATCCGCAGAGTGAATTGACCGTTGCAACAGGGCGTTCAAGCGAAACCCCGACAGCCATGAATACTGCCATTACCGTGGCGCGGACGGTAGCGGGATAGAATCCGGTGAGGGCGCAATAGGCAATCGCCACAGGAACGATTGCCAGAGCCAGCGATTGCCGGGGTAGGCGGATGTAACGCAAGCAACTCCAGGCGAGCCCCGTAAAAAGGCCCACTTGCAGACCGCTGGCTGCGAAGAGATGAATCGTTCCGGTGTCCCGGAAAAGCTTTTTAAGTGCCGGGTTTGTTTCCGCTCTGGCGCCAAGGATCATTCCCTGTATCGTCTGCGCGACTTCCATGTCGTCTTGCAATCCCTCTTGCAAGGCCAGCAGGATTCGATGGCGAGCAGCGATTGCGCTCGCCACGACTGGGTTTCCCTGATTCTGTGCGGTCACCATGGCCGGGACATCGCGATGAGTCCGAAAGTTCAGGTAGACATTCTGACGCTGGAGATAAGCCCCGAAATCAAACTCTCCGGGATTCAGCGGATGGGTTGGAACGGAGAATTTTCCCTGCGCGATGATTTGGTCGCCGTACGAAAAAGGTTCGCCGGAGCATTCGGCGGAGACTTGAAAGCCGGCCGGTCGATTGTCGATACAATTAACGAGCGCAACAAATCGTTGAGTGGAGCGCAGTTGATCGAGTTTCGCCTCGCTCGATACTACCAGAGTGACCGTGTGTTCGTTGGTATCAAACGGTTTTTGGCGACTACGCTGGTAACCAGGATCGGTTGTCACCTGGTTCCCGTGCCAGACCGCGAAGACGAAAAAGGTCAGGAGACACCCAAGAAAGGTGGAGCGGATCTTTAACAGTACGAGCGCTGTGCAGAGGAACGCGGCGGACCAGGCCGGCCAACATTGCGGCTGCTGGTCCGAGGCGAGAATGCCGAACGACGCGGCGATGAAGAGCCCGGCAAACGGCGCCCGTTGGCGAAAAGGCAACAAAGCAGAGGATGCGGTTTCTTGCATTATTAAAACATATATATAACATATTGTTACCTTTCAATTTTAAGTTGCTTCTTCTTTATCTTAGCGCTATCCAACGCAGTCGACAACCTTCGCGTCGTTCCTCTTACAACGGAATCCTCAGCCCATCATTGGCAACGACGACTGACATTTCAGGCAATTCAATTCTGGCTTCCTGGACGATCGATTCTTCGTTGCCATGCAACTCCGGCGCGAGATGGGTGAGCAAGAGTTTGCCTACTCTTTGGGTACCGAGAAATCGAAAAAGCTCACTTGGCGGGAAATGCGCCAGTTCGCTTACTAGAAGATCTACCGGGTTACGCAGTTGAACCTCTAAATCTCTCGGGCTGCCCAGATCTCCCGAAAAAATGATGCGAAAATCGGAATGCTCGACTTGAAGACTGTACGATTTGAACCTGCCATTCCCAAATCGACTCGACAGAGAGAGCAAATGAGTCGTTTCGCGCGGGTAAATCCGGAGCCCGCACATTTCAAACACCTTTTGTGTCTCCCAAGTGACAAATTTTAACTCAAAAGGGATAAAGTCGGATCCCAGATAAATAGCGTTCAGCCATTGTTGCAATGGCCTAGACAATTCTTCCGGCAGAAAGATGGTGAGCGGCTTGGTCCGTTGCGAAAGCCATAGAGATTGAATCAACATTGGCAAACCGCCGGTGTGATCTGCATGGGCATGCGTGAGCAGAATTGCCTCGATGGTGTTGAACGAGATTCCGGCTTCACGCAGTGATCGGCTGCACGGCTCTCCCGCATCGATCAGAAGTGACTGATCGGACATGGAAAGAAGCAAACTGGAGTGTCCGCGACCGGGCACCGGAAATCCGCAGGCCGAACCAACAACAAATATCTCCGCCATTCAGGTGGCAACGTTAGCGCGAAATGGGTGTTTCGACAGAGTGATTTTGCATCGATCATTTTCGAATACATCATGAGAATGTGTTATGTAAATGCTAAAATCTGCACGTAATTGCCGGTCAATGCCTCGATACGGGCTGATGTCCTATTGGACATTTTGGCATTGCGTCGCCGCCACCCTGCGAAGTTAGATTGAACAACTTCACAAACGCGTTCGCAGGCGCGGTACGGTCAAGCCATTTTTCAGAACTGACAAATATTTAACTCTTTTTCATTGGAAAAGCTTGTCAGGTGTCCGATTCCGGCCTAAAAGCATCCTCCATGCGCAAAAAGCTGTTGGCCGCGGCTGTAGTAGGATTGATCGCCGCGTTCGCACAAGCCGACCCCAATGCGGCACTAACTCGTCTGGCAGACGGTTTTGATTTTCCTGTTGGCAAACCGAACGCCGATGGTTATCGCATTTCTCGCGGATTCACGCCCCACGGTCACTTGGGTGAGGATTGGGTCGGGCAGGGAGGGAGCGGCACGGATTTCCGTGATCCCGTCTACGTGATTGGGAGTGGGGTGGTAACTCTAGCCCGGGATTTCCGTCGGTCTTGGGGAAACGTGATCGTGGTTCGCCATGCTTTCATGGAGGACGGTCAAATAAAGTACGCGGATTCTTTGTACGGGCACCTCGATCGTGTTCTCGTGCGAGAAGGTCAACAGGTTGCTCGCGGACAGCAGATCGGCACGATTGGCAATGCGCATGGGCTCTACGCGCCCCATCTTCACTTCGAGGTGCATAAAAATCTCGCGATTGGCGTAGTTCATACGATGTTCACCGGCGATTTGTCTAACTACTACGTTCCGTCGGAGTTCGTAAATTCACATCGCTCGCTGCGATCCGGGAATCGCGTGACCACGGTGGCGATGAATAACTATGTCATGCCGACATTTGCTGGTGTCCCGGCGCTGCCGTCCATCGCACCGGCCAAGGATTCAAGTGAAGTTTCGGCTGAAGCAAAGCGCAGGGATGGCGCGTTCCATTGGAGCCGCTACGATGACCTAACGAATCCGAATTGATTCATAGCCCTTGCGGGACCGAACGAACGTAAGGACCTTCTCCCGGAAGAATTCAGCCGCGGCGTAGCTTGTACTCGTAGCTATCAACAAGAGCCAGCCAGCTAGCCTCGATGATATTATCCGAAACACCAACCGTGCACCAATTTTCGTGGTGATCGGTGGAATCGATCAGCACCCTGGTGCGAGCGCCAGTACCCTGGCTGCTGCCGATGATGCGCACCTTGTAGTCGTCGAGGGTCACCGGCTCGATGGTGGGATAGACCGGGATCAGAGCTTTTCGGAGCGCTGCGTCCAACGCGTTCACCGGTCCGTCGCCTTCCGCAACCGTGTAGATGTCCTCGTTCTTTAAGCGAAGCTTCACTGTCGCCTCACACGTCTCATAATCGTTTCTCACCGAGCGGATATAGGTGCAGTGATATTCCAACAACCTCCAAAAAGGTTCCATCGGCCCGAGTATCCGGCGAATCAGTAGCTCAAACGATGCTTCGGCGGCTTCGAACTCGTAGCCCAGATGTTCAAGCCGCTTCACCTCTTGGAGGATCGCCGCGACGTCTTGGGATCCTTTCTCAAGTTCGAATCCGAGTTCTCGGGTTTTCGCCAGGACGTTGCTTTGACCTGAAAGCTCGGAAATAACAATGTGTTGATGATTTCCGACCGCCTGAGGCTCAATGTGCTCGTAACTGCGGGCCACTTTTTGAACCGCGTGCGCATGAAGGCCCCCTTTATGCGTAAACGCGGTGGTGCCGACATAGGGTGCACGAATGTTGTGCTGGCAATTGGCTAGTTCGTCGACAAACATCGACAGCTCCCGGAGCCGGCTCAATTCCGGCACGACTTTATCCCCGAACTTCAGCTGGAGATTAGGGATCACGCTGGTCAAATTGCAGTTCCCGGTCCGTTCGCCGTACCCGTTGATCGTGCCTTGAACTTGAATTGCGCCCGCCCTGATGGCGGCTAAAGCATTCGCGACACCAAGTTCGCAATCGTTGTGCGTGTGAATCCCGATCGGCGTGGATAATGCGTGAACGACTGCAGCGGTGATGTCCGAAACTTCGTGAACCATTGTTCCGCCGTTCGTGTCGCATAGCACGATCACGTCAACGCCGCCTTCGACGGCGGCTTCGAGCGCCGCCATGGCATGTCTGGAATCATCCTTGTACCCGTCAAAAAAATGTTCTGCGTCGAACAGGACCTCTCTTCCGCGAGATTTCAGGTAGGCGACCGACTCGCGAATCATCCGCCGGTTTTCTTCAATAGAAACGCCCAGGATCTGCTCGACATGCAGACGCCAGGATTTCCCCACAATGGTCACTGCCGGAGTTTCGGCGGAGAGAAGGAGCGCAATTTGCGCGTCCGCCGAGGGTTCGACCTTCGCCCTGCAGGTGCTCCCAAAGGCGCAAATCCTGGCCTTTCGCCACTTTAGATGTTTTGCCTGGTCGAAAAACGCGATATCCTTCGGATTGGATCCCGGCCATCCCCCCTCGATATAATGAACCCCAAAGGCATCCAGTTTCTCCGCGATACGAATTTTGTCGTGAACGCTGAAGGAAATGCCTTCGGCCTGCGTGCCGTCTCGCAAGGTCGTATCATAGATCATGATCTGCTTCGGATTCATATAAGTCGGAATGATTCGGTATCCCAGCGCGGAGGAGTTTGCAAGAGCTTCGTAATCGATCCCTCCCGGCGCCAGCCCGCCAAGCGGGAAACGTCGATGCGCTTTATCGCTTGATGGTCACCGGCGTACCAACCTTCGCGGCTTCGAAGAACCGCCTGGCCTTGGATTCCGGCATCCGGATGCATCCGTGTGACGCCGGGTAACCTGGCAAATAGCCGGCATGAAGACCGACTCCTCCGATGATCCGAAGGAAATAAGGCATCGGGGCGCCGACGAAGGTCGAATCGGGTGGACGCGGGTCTTTGCGAACATCGACGTTCCCTTGCACGATTATTCCGTCCCGTTCATACGCTCCGTAGATGCTGGACCGATGATCGATATCTTTTTCGATGACCCTATAACTCCCCGCGGGAGTATCGTATCCCTCGCGGCCGGTTGAGACGGGCGCGGTCAGCATCACTTGACCACCCTTGGAGAGGTAGGCGTGCTGATCGGGCAGATCAATAACAATCGCAACCTTTCCGGCCGATTTCTTGCCAAGATCATACGACAGGTTTTCGAATTCTGAACAACCACCCAGAAACGCCAGAATCAATATCAGAACGAACCGCGACAACTTATTCATCTCCGTACTCTATGCCATGCTCGGTGCAACCCGTGTCAAGACAAGAGAGAGCAGCGGCAGCCCGAAAATCTCACCAGCCAAATGCTCGTAAGATTTCATCCTATAACATATTATTTGACATGTTATGATAGTAGAGGGAGAGGTCCCGAAATCTCTTATGTCCCGCAAGTTCGGCAACACACTGTTTCGCGATCGGAAAGATCCCGCTTCTGAGCATTCCGACGATTCGGCAGGTGATTCCGCACCTACCCTGGGTGAGTTAAGTGAACAAGTCATCATTCTGTCCAGAGAAGATATTCGCGCGGATGTACCTCTGGCTCCTGTCCTGGATTGGTCAACGTTTGAGAAACCAGAGATCGCTCTTCAATTGAAAGATACCGAAGGCCTCGCGGAGGGAAGCGTGACGATCAAAGCTTCAACGCTGCAGCGGATTCATCCGGCGCTCTTGCCGGTGCAGCTTGCGGAGGAATATCAGTTTCCAATTTCCTTGAAAACGGTCGTGCTGCAGGTGCAGGCGCATCTTCGGCGGAGTTCCGCAGAACGCCAGAACCCCGCTGGCCCCGATTTCGATACGCCAATCGCGCAAGTCGCCCGTGAAGATGAAGAATTTTTCAATCTAGCAAAATGCGCGGAACCAAAGGAGACACCGATCCACGAGCCGGCTCAGGCAAATAGGAAGATTCCGGGCCCGACATTGACCCCGGCGGACCGGCCGGGATTGCCGATGTTACGGAAGAAATCTCCCACGGAATACATCGACTCTGGGCCTCTTTCGCGTTCGGGTGTAACGACTGCGGCCCAACCCCAATCGGCGCGTTCCGAAACCGAAGTGAGACGGGCAGAACATGCCGGTCCGAAGAGCGGAGCCATTGCGCTGAATTCTCTCAAGCGGATTGGCCTGGAACGGTTGCGAGAGATCTTCATGACGGAAGACCAGCTGGATGCGCACCAGGTGGCGATGCTGCTGGCTGCTTTTCCTAAGGTCAACAGCGCAATGATCATGCTGGGTGATGGAACGGCTTTGGGAGGCGATCTTCCGGAAGGTTACCATCTGGAGACAGCGCGCCTCGCTCCGGTGATCATGCGGAGCGTCCGGGAGTTCGATCGGAGCCTGAGAGCGAATGAAACCTCAGCCTTCACCCTGCTGGGCGATCGGCCGGTCAGTCTCTTTGCCGGGGGGAATATTTACATCCTTATTTCTCATGAAGGGCGTGGATTATTGCCTGGCGTGCGCGAGAGAATCGTAGAGGTTGCCAAAGCTCTGGACGCGCTTTGTTACGGAGCAGAGGCAAACGCACGTGCGTAAGTACACAAAGTGGGAGCGATATGCATATCGACCTGCGGCTGGAACAATGGTAAACGGCCGTTTGCCGATTGTTTCCGATGCCCAGCCGCTTGGACGTTCACATGGTTTTTGCTGGCGGTGATTTGCGGAGCACCACGAACTCAAGGTCAATGGGCCCCTCCGGGTCAGCTTCGCAACGTGCCCGTGATGGCTGATTGCAATAGGACAAGACACGGCGTCGGAGTGAGTCTTCAGCCGACCCTGTTTTACCCGGAAGGCGCAATCTTTCTTTGTCCTGTACGCGAACGAGAAATTGACAGGCGGCGCCCTGGTGCGTCGCGATTTTTTCTAGTCCATGAGTACGGGCACCTGGCGATGCACACCAGGGACGAAGCGGTGGCCGATCAATGGGCAGCGAGACAACTCGCGCTGGTGCCGGCCGAACGGGGCACTTTGCGGGCGGTTCTCTTCTATTTTGTGGATGAAGGCACGCTTTTTGATCCACTCTATGGGACCGGGTTTGCTCGGGCTTTGAGGGTGGCTCGCGCAGCCGGTGTTGCCGAGAGCGAATGGCCGCTCCCGCTTGTCGCGTACGCCAAGGCTGAGGAAGTCAAGAGAGCAACCGGAACATCGCTGAGACTTCGGGTACAGGACGGATACACCAACGCCGCGCAGACGGTTATCTACATTGATCGGCAACCGATCGGTGTTTTGAACAACGTAGATGAGGAGAGGCCGCTCGAACTGCCGAAGCTGGCCCCGGGTCGACACCTGATTCAAGCTCTCCAGGTTTGGCTCTTTCACGTTGAACCGTCCGGCGTGAAGTCAGAGGTCGCGCGCAAGCTGCAGGCGGAATGCCAATTCGAGTTAACGGGGAAGAAGGCGATCACGATCGAACTCCGATTCGACGGCGATACGCTTTCGATCCGGGCTGAAGAGCTGAGATAATCGTAATTAATCAGTTCCCAATCTGGCTTTCGCTTTCTCCAAAGCCTCTTTTCGCTGTGCGCACCAAAGTTCGGAGCCGCACCGGTGGCAGGTCAAGCCCTTCTATCCGAGAAAACTATACGCTGTGAAGTTAGCTTAGATAAAACAATATGTTCATCTTATTAGGGGCATAGAGGTCAAGGGTCTGGCTGGGGCTGCCGTGTGTAAATGTAGTGGAGCGCATCCGCCCGTGAAGCGTGTCTCTCAACCTTCCGTACTGGATGAAGTAGAGCGATGTTGCTCTCTGTGGTCGACGGAATGTTACAAGTATGTACTAAAAATCGCTACAACTTCATCTTGCGTTTTTGCGTAAAATGCTCTTAAGCCAGTTTCCGGCCGGCTAGCCGTTCCAATACTCGCAATGGCGACCCTGGCTCATGGCGCAAAAGTGCGACCGGAACTAGAAAAGTTTGCTCTAACTGGTATTGTCCGCGCATCACGGCATGCGAGACTTGGTCGGTTAGGGCGAGCCAGGTGGATCCTGGCGGAAACTCGAACTCGATCTGCTCGACCTCTTTCTGGTAGCGATCATCGGCCTTCATACGGTCATGAAGCCGCTGCATAATGTAGTCATATTCCGTCCTCCGGGTTTTAGTAATCCGGAGCAGATTAAGAACGCCGCTACTGCAGGGCAAAGGCCGCCTGATCGAAGGCAAAAAGCGCGCAGCCATTTGCTCGAAGGGCTCACCCATTCGCCAGACGCGGCTTCGACTGTTGGGATTGACGTTTGTGAAGACTCTTAGAATCCGTTTTCCGCGAGTAGGCGAGGAAGGAAAACTATCGACGTGCAATCGAGTGTCATCCTTGCGCCAGGAGGTGACGCGTCCCGCGATCTCGATTGGGCGGAAGCTCGTCCTGGCTCGAATCAACCCACTTTCATATGGCGAAGCCAACTGCAGAACGAGATGTTGAGCAAAATCGGCAAACCGAGCGATCATCTTGCGCAGCAACCCGGTCTCCGGCCCGGAAGCCGCAGTTCCTCGAAGTACCCCAGTTCGCGGATCATAGCTCACATTTTTGGCGTTGCCGATGATCGTCGGAGAAAAGATCGTGCTTTCTTCGTCCGTCACGACAAATCGGTAACGCGGAAGAAAGAGAATCTTGCCGCCTTCTAAGCCGTCGATCGCGCGATCTCGGAGATCGTCAGGCAAAGATGCCTGCTGCGGTTCGAGGTCGATGTACTCGATACGACTCATGCTTAGCGTCCAGGGGTTCGTCGCATTCTTTCCGATCTCTTATTTCTGCGACGACAACAACCATTAAAAGCATTCTGGGACTTTGTTGGCACCTGATAGAAAGGGGTTATCGCAAAAACCAAATCTTTTACAATCATTTTGTCATCTCCGGAGCTACGTCATGCCACGGTACCTATTTTAAAAGCGGTGAAACAGTAGGCCTTGGTGTGACCGTCTGTTTATCGCAGATCCCGGAACCTTTTTTTTTCGCATGCTTCGTGCGCCAAACTATACGTACAATCTATCATGGGCTCTTTAAAGCGGCCGCTGCTCAGATTTTTACTTGTCGTGTTGCCTATGGTCTGCCAGCGTAGTGAAACCACCTTAGCCGGGAAACTGTGAAAGCCATGACTTTGGATCTTGAACGCTTCGAAGCGACACCGCTGACTCTCGAACCCTTTTCGTATCTCGTCGTACCCGAGTTTGTCAGACCGGAGGCACGAAAAGCGATTAACGAAGATTACCCAAGGCTTTCAAAGGCCGGCAGCTATCCATTAAGTGAGGTGACGTTCGGTCCGAAGTTTAAGGATTTCATCGACGATCTTGGCAGCGTTGAGTTCCGCAAAGCGTTTGAGCGGAAATTCTCCCTGGATCTGGAAGGCCGACCCGCGATGATTACCGTGCGGGGGCGCTGCTCGGAGAAGGATGGAAAAATCCATACCGATTCGAAGACGAAGATCATCAGCATTTTGATTTATCTGAACTCGAATTGGGAAAACACTGGCGGCCGATTGCGTCTGCTGCGATCGGGAACCAATCTCGAAGACATGGCCCTCGAAGTGCCGCCTGTGGAAGGTATGCTCCTCGCATTTAAGCGTAGCGAAAACTCGTGGCATGGCCACAAACCATTCACCGGCGAGCGGCGCGTGGTTCAATTCAACTGGGTTACGAACGACGAGGTCGTGCGCCGTGAGCAGGGCCGCCATCGTTTCTCGGCGACAATCAAAAAGATCTTCGGGCCGTTTGCCGCCCGTCGGTAACGGGCGCTGGGGACTTCCGACGGCGTTGCGTGCATTCGATTGAAGACTCAACCGCTCAGCTCGCGAATTTTTTCCCGCATCCTCCTGATAAAGCTTTCGGCGCTCGGCGACGTAGTCCACACTATCCCGCTACTGCCGAAGTTGCGCGCTCGTTTTCCAGCCGCGCAAATCGACTGGTTCATCACGCCGGAAAACGCCGAGCTGGTACGACATCATCCCGCCCTCTCGGGCGTCGTCCTTCTTGACCGGCAGAGGCTCTCGAAATTAGGCCGGAGCTGGAGCGCCGCGACAGAGCTGGTCCCCCTTCTACAGCAGCTCTGGCGTGCCCGGTATGAGCTAGTCATCGATTTACAGGGTCAATTGCGCTCGGCGCTGTTTACGCTTGCCACGGGTGCCCCTGTGCGCATCGGTTTCGACCGTCCGGCTCATTCTGCCCGGAAGGAGTCTGAGCCCCTCGAACAGCGGAACGCTTTGCGGTACCGCTGGCGCGGCGCACGTGATGGGTCGTGGATCGCTTACTCGCATCGCATCCCGATCCCGACTCTCGACGTCCATGCGGTCGATCGTTACCTTTGGATTGTGCCGATGCTTGGCCTGGACGGTAAGCCGCCAGATTCGCGAATCTATTTATCGGCTGAAACTGAGATCGGCGTGGAACGGCTGCTTGGGAAACATGCGTTACAGCGATTCGCCGCGCTTGTGCCGGGTACGAGATGGGAGACGAAACATTGGCATCCAGAGCGATTCGCCGAAGTCGGGCGATGGCTTAAAAAGTATGGCTTCGACGTGGTTGTTCTGGGCACCCAACACGACCGCAGACGAAGTGAGAAGATAACAAAACTGTGTCGAGGCGCGATTGATTTTTCCGGCCAAACTACTTCTGGCGAGCTCGCAGCGATTCTAAAACGAGCCGCGGTGTGCGTGACAAACGATTCTGGTTCGATGCATCTGGCCGTTGCCTTTGAGAGGCCGCTAGTTAGTGTTTTCGGTCCGACCAATCCCAGGCACGTCGGTCCCTATGGCCGGCCGCACGCGATCGTGCGCGCCGATTTGCCTTGTTCACCCTGCAACTTCCGCCTGCTCTCGCAATGCCCGCACGGCCACGCTTGCATGAACCAGGTTACTGCATTGACTGTGATCAGGCGGATAGAGGATGTGCTGGGCGCGCCGCCCTAACGAAAGCCGCTCGCTGCGACGCGTCACCGCAAGCCGCAAGCTACCGTCTACCATATGCGCCCGTGCCAGTGCCTTCGTCCTGTTTGTCGCTCTTGCCGAAGAAGGTAGCCTTTATGCTTGTACGCTCGATAGGCTTTATTTACTGGCTTGAAACGTGGAGCCACACTCCGCGAAAGAATTGTTCCGATTCTGGATTTTCTTTATGCTGACGCACGCGTGCTGTTGTTGAGCGACGATGGCGAAATGGCGGTTGAGGGAAAGCCGAGCCAAAGACCTGGCTTAGAATGAGGTAAAAGCTTGAGAGGCGGCCTCCCCACAGATCGGTTCTTGCCCATCGCAACAAAGCCGACTTTTTGACCGTCAGCCATAACGGCTGTCATGGAATTTGCTGCGGATTCAATCATACCTAAGCGTAGGTCAACTAGTACTTAAGTGCTAGACATGCCTTGCACACTGACAAGATGAGTGCCGCGTTGCAGATTGCCGAACGAGTTAACTCGCTGGCGCAAGAATAGAATGAGCCTGCACTAATGATTGGAGCGTATCGCGCTTTGGCATATCTCACCTCCGCAAGGAGCTCTACCCAGGAGAGCCGAAGCGATCAGTGCCCGATTAAAAGCTAATTCTGACGCTGCCGGTCACGGCATTTGAGTCGTAGTTACCACGCCCCAGCTGCCCGTCGTAGTTGACATAGGTGGTTATCGCCGGCGTCACTTGAACGGAAACCCCGGCGCTCACTACTGCGCTATCGTGACCCTCGCTCGGACCAAAGAAGGTCGTCGATGGACCCGATATTCCAGCAAAACCGGCCGTGATCGGAAGCGCGGAATACTTGTACTCATGTTCCCAGGCCGCTTTGAGCGATGGCTCGACGACGATCTTTCCGATTTGCCACGGGTAGAAAACTCTGAAACCCACGTCGCTCCGAAGCGATTCGGCGGAATCCGAATGGATCGCTAGGGGGGCCAGCGAGCCTTTCTCACTGAAGAGGACGATCGCAAGACGACGACTAGCTAGTCGATAGGGAAGTATTGTTTAAGATCAAAATGTTTGTAGCTGATGTGCAGACCGCGGTCTTGCGCCGAGAGCGGCATCGGCAATCCGTCCAGCCATTTTTTTGAGGAAGGGCCTCGATCTGCTGCGGACCTAGCGAATCGGCTAGGGCTAGGGCTTGCAATCGCTGCGATCGGTTGTCGATGGTGCTGGCAGAGGAACCCGACCAATCCGGGGCCGTGTTGGAGCTGCGGCACGTAACCGTTTAGGTAGAGTCGATCGATCGAATCCAGTTCCAGAGTATATGGCCCTCAAGCAGGTCGCGCACGTTCGGAAGAGTGTTCATGAGCCAGAGTATAGACCAATGGTCGGTTTGAAGTCGACCAACACTCCAACTCCAATAGCCCAATAGCCCAATAGCCCAATAGCCCAATACCCCAATACCCCGCGGTACCCCAGTACCCGTACCCCAGCAGATGACCGGGCCATGAGGCCCGGTCGGAGCGGGGTGCAGCTTAAGCCGCTAGCATCGTGTGGGGATCCAACACGAACTTCTTTGCGGTACCCTTGTCGAAGTCGACGTAACCTTTTGGTGCTTCGTCGAGCCTGATGACAGTTACGTTGACCGCCTTCGCGATCTGAATCTTGTCATGGAGAATCGCCTGCATCAATTGGCGGTTGTACTTTAAAACCGGTGTCTGACCGGTCTGGAATGAGTGGCTTTTAGCCCAGCCGAGTCCAAGGCGAATGGACAGTGACCCGGTCTTTGCCGCCTGGTCGACGCCGCCGGGATCATCCGTAACATAGAGACCTGGAATCCCAATTGATCCTCCAGCTCTGGTGAGAGTCATCAGCGAGTTCAGGACCGTGGCCGGGGCCTCTTTTCCCGCCTCCGCGCCATGCCCGCGAGCTTCAAAACCGACGCAATCGACTGCGCAATCGATCTCGGGAACGCCGAGGATCTGGTCGATCTGATCTGCTATGGAAGCCTGAAGCGAGACGTCAACAGTTTCGCAACCGAAGGAGCGAGCTTGCTCTAGACGATCCTTATTCAAATCGCCGACAATGACGGCTGCAGCGCCAAGGAGTTGGCAAGCCGCAGCACATGCTAGTCCAACGGGACCTGCGCCGGCGATATAGACGGTTGTTCCCGGACC
>DATHPZ010000126.1:0-8480 GCA_035483355.1 Chthoniobacterales bacterium
TTTATCGAGATTGGAAGAACGTTCGGCGGCGAGGGTTTTCGGTTGCCAGTTCAGTTGTCAGTGGTCAGTTGTCGGTTGTCAGTAAGGCTAGAAGCGTCGATGAAAGTAGGCATTTCGGTGAGAGGGTTTATCGAGATTGGAAGAACGTTCGGCGGCAACGGAAGTCGACGAGGACGGGCAATGGAGGATTTACCGATCACGCATCAAAGCTTGAAACAAAGCGCCAGCCGTCAGCCTTCCCACCGACTCCTGACTCCTACTAACAACTGACAACCGACCACTGACAACTGAAAACTGACAACTGAAAACTTCCCCTTACTCCCCATACGGCACCCAGATGTTTTTAATCTGAACCGCGTGGCGCAGGTACTCCCAGCCTTGCGTCTGGTGATCGTCGAACCAGTTAGGGCGTTTGCCGTGATTCACCCAGGTGGACTTGAGATTGCCTGCAGATTCGCGCTCGAGTGACGCGCTCGTCTTAGCCGAGCCCACATACCAAAGGGCGGCAACATCGTCATGTTGAGCAAGAACCTTTCCCAGTTCATCGGGGTGACCTGTCACGATATTGATCACGCCGGCCGGCAGGTCGCTGGTATCCAGGACCTGGTAAAAATCCGTCGCCAGCAGTGGAAATCTCCACGATGGCACGGTCACCACACGATTTCCCAGACCGACCAAAGGAGCGAGTAACGAAACCAAGGCCAGCAGAGGTCGTTCAGCCGGGCAGACGACGCCGACCACGCCCCATGGCTCCGGCATTGCGAGTGTCACGTTCCGGAACGGGGTCTGATGGACGTGGCCATCGTATTTGTCTGTCCATGCCGCGTAGTAAAAAAGTCTTTCGATCGCCCTTTGTACTTCTCGCTGCGCTTCGTCTCTGGCGGCTCCGGTGAGTGAGGCGATCCGATCAGAAAACTCGTTTGCTCGAACCGAGAGATTTTCTGCGAGATAGTACAGAATCTGCGCACGCAGATGAGCAGTTGTTCGAGACCAACTTTCGGCTTTGCCGGCTGCCTCCACCGCATTTCGGATATCTTTGCGATTGCCCAAACCAGTCTCGGAAATGTAGCGGCCCTCCGAGTCCTCGACAGTAAAGCTGTACCCGCTGTCGGATCGCGTTTGTTTGCCCCCAATGTAGAGTTTGGGGGACCGATCGATCCAAGGCCCGGGGCGCGTGCTGTTGTTCGCGGAATCGACCGACGGATAAGGCCGAAGGGCGACGTCGTTTGTCTCGTAAATCGGCAGAAAACGTTCCCAGCTTGGAACCATGTATTCGTACATGCCTTCGCTGCCCCCTTCGCGCCCAAACCCGCTCTCCCGGTATCCGCCAAAGCCAGAGGCGGCGTCGAAGAGGTTGGTGGAATTGACCCAGACGACACCTGCTTTGAGTTTTGGTGCGATGTCGAGGGCGAGATTGAGATTCTCCGTCCAGACCGACGCCGCAAGACCGTATGTCGTGTTATTTGCGAGCTCCACCGATTCGCCCGGAGTGCGAAAAGTCATCGTGACCAAAACCGGCCCGAATATCTCCACCTGGGCGAGGATGGAAGAGGGTTCAACGCCGGTGAACAGGGTAGGTGGATAAAAAAATCCTTCTTTGGGTAGAGTCCAGCTCGGTTGCCAGCAGGTCGCACCTTCCGCTCTCCCTTGCTCGACAAGTTGCTGAATCCGCTTCAACTGCACCGGAGCGACGATTGCACCGATATCGATCCCTTTGTCAAGCGGGTCGCCTACCCGCAGATTCTCCATTCGGTGCCGGAGTTTTTCGATCATTTTTTCGGCAATACTCTCTTGCAACAGGAGACGGCTTCCCGCGCAACAGACCTGTCCCTGGTTGAACCAGATCGCGTCGACAACACCTTCAACAGCGCCGTCCAGGTCTGCGTCCTCGAAAACGATGAATGGGGATTTGCCTCCGAGTTCGAGAGACAATTTTTTACCAGACCCTGCGGTCTCCCGGCGGATGATTCGTCCAACTTCGGTCGATCCGGTGAAGGCGATCTTTTGGACATCTTTATGCCGAACGATCAGCTCGCCGGTTTGGCCGTCGCCGGTGACAATATTGACTACCCCGGGCGGCAAGGAGATCTGCTGCAGCAACTCGGCAAAAAGCAGAGCGGTAAGGGAAGTGAACTCGGCCGGCTTGAGCACGACCGTATTGCCGGCGGCGAGGGCCGGAGCAACCTTCCACGCGAGCATCAGCATCGGAAAATTCCATGGGATAATCTGGCCGCAAACGCCGATCGGCTCGTAGCCGATGAATGTTTCGTTCCGCAGCTGCGCCCAACCGGCGTGATGATAGAAGTGACGGGCGACCAGAGGAATGTCGACGTCGCGCGATTCACGAATCGGCTTCCCATTGTCAAGACTCTCCAGGACGGCAAATAGTCGGGAATGTTTTTGGATCTGTCGCGCGATCGCATAGAGATACCGGGCGCGCTCGTGGCCGCTGAGCGCCGCCCAGGAGGGAAAGGCCGCCTTTGCTGCCGCAACTGCCGCGTTCACTTCGGTCTCACCACACTGGACGAGACGAGCGAGGGGTGAGCCGTCGCGAGGATTGATCGATTCGAAATACGTCTCGTCCATGAACCTGGCAAACTCCCCGTTGATGAACGGGTGCATTGCGCGCGGATGATCCTTCAGCCAGACTAATGCGATATCCGCCTGTTCGGGTGCGGGACCGTACTCCATGGTCTCAAATATTTCTCGTACGGAAGTCATTGGGGAAACGTGTCGACGGATCGGCGTATCGGCGGATCCGCGTCACCGTTCATCGTGGTTGGTTTGTCGTTCATCCTTGCAGGGATTCGCTTTATCGCACATCCGCCGACACGCCATTACGCCGTTGTGCCTTTATCTTACGCCGCCGGGTGGCGGTAATGGGCTGAGTAGCGTCCGGTGACGTGGTGTTCCAGTTGGCGCTCGATGTCGGTCAGTAAGCTGGAGGCCCCAAATCGGAATAGTTCCGGTTCCATCCATTCGCGGCCAAGTTCTTCTTTCATCAGGATCAACCAGGCCATGGCGTCTTTGGCGGTGCGAATTCCACCGGCTGGTTTGAACCCGACTTTATGTCCGGTTCGCTGGTGGTATTCGCGAATGGCTCGAACCATGGCAAGACTGACTGGCAAAGTTGCATTTTCCGCCTCTTTTCCGGTCGAAGTCTTGATGAAATCCGCGCCGGCCATCATCGCGACGAGGCTGGCTTTTTGAATGTTTCGGAGGGTGGCGAGTTCGCCTGTCGCCAGGATCGTTTTGAGATGAGCTTCTCCGCACGCATTGCGAAAAGAGGCAATCTCATCGTACAACGCCTGCCAATGACCGGTAAGGACATGCTCTCGCGTGATGACAATATCAATTTCTGCGGCGCCTTCGCGGACCGCGTAATGAATCTCTTCGAGTCGCGATTTCATCGGGCTGAGCCCGGCCGGGAACGCTGCGGCCACGGAGGCGACCGGGATGCCGGACCCTTCAAGTGCCTGGACAGCGTGTGAGACCATACTCGGGTAGACGCAGACCGCACCGACAGTGATGCCGAGATCCGCGACACCCATGGATTCCAGCAGATCAGCGCGGACGGGATGACGCGCCTTGGCGCACAACCGGTGGATCTTTCCTGGCGTATCGTCTCCGGCGAGCGTCGTGAGATCGATGCAGCTGACCGCTTTGAGCAGCCAAGCGGCCTGCCATTGTTTCTTGACGGTTCGGCGCGCGGTCAGCGTCGCGGTGCGTCGCTCCGCAGCGCTCTTGTTCACCTGAACCTGTTTCAGCCATCCCAATTCGAACGGAATTCCGCTGTTTCTTTTGGGCGTTTCCGGTGAATAGATGGTTTTCGGCTGGTCGACCGAGGTCGTGCGCATAGGGGTGCATCGAAGTTGGAGGTTGAACGAAACCGTCCCGGAAAACTATCTGTTTTTGAAGAAGATAGCTCGCAGTTTTTTCATCCCTTATCAGAAGATTGAATATCGTAAGGCAACAATCCCGGCTTGGCCGTGGATCGAAGAAGGAAAGGGGGGCGATGCCCCTGCTTCGCTGAACGCCTTTTCATTTGTAGGAGTCCGACAAATGTAGGAAACTGTCACGGTTGTCCAGAGCCAACCTGCTTCGTACGGATGGGTGCTTTGTTCAACTCGGGTTTGTCTGGCCGCTTTTTTGTGACTTCGTTGAATTGAGGTTGGCAAAGCGGGATGGTGGACCCGGACGAGCTTCCACCCCCCTCGTATGAACAAACTCTTCTACAATCTTACTGCTCTTCTCGGAGCCGGAGCGCTGACGTTCAGCAGCGCGTTCGGCGAGTTGCCTAAGTTCAACAATGTGACAGTGACTGTGGTTGGCGAAGCCGGCCAAAATATGGAGTCGCTTAACAATATGCCGACGATTTCACCAAGGCCGGAATCACGATCAAGCAGGTCGGCGCAACATTCACCGGGCTCTATGACAAGCTCAAAACGGACTTCGTCGCCGGTTCAGGTGACTACGACATGGTGATCTTTTACCCCTCCTACATCGGGGATTTCGCGGGAAATGGCTATCTGGAACCGTTGGACGATCTCATGAATGAAAAGCTTTATCGAAGATCTTCCACGCGAAATCGAGGAGGCGGCTAAGGTAGATGGCGCCAGGCCTTTCCAGATTTTCCGGATGATTGTCGTTCCGTTGGCCGCACCGGGTCTCGTCGTGGCGGCGCTCTTCACCTTTATCTTCGCTTGGAACGACTTCGCGTATGCCGTGATATTCAGTGGTTCCAAAGTCACCCCTTTACCTGTGGTAATCGCACAGTTTGCCGGGGGGCACGAGATCTTGTGGGGCCAGATTTCAGCGGCCGCCATTGTCGCGATCGCGCCGGCTCTGTTCATCGCAATTTTCCTCCAGAAGTACTTAACCCGGGGCCTTACCATGGGCGCCGTCAAATGAAACGATACCATGCTCAAAAACCTCAGCCCGCTGCATACGCCAGAGTTACTCCATACATTAGCTTCGATGGGACACGGAGATGATCTCGCGATCGTCGACGCACACTTTCCGGCTGTTTCGATGGCCAAACGACTTGTCAGGTTGGACGGAGTCACGGCTCCAGCCGCCTTGGAAGCCTGCTTGTATCTGATTCCGCTCGACACATTTGTCGACCAGCCCGCCTTGCGAATGGCAGTCGTGGATGATCCGGATCAGATTCCGGAGGTCCAGCAGCAGTTCCAGAAAGTTATCGATCACCAGGAGGGTAGACACTGGCCTCTCGCGAAGATCGAGCGTCACGCCTTTTACGAGCGAGCTAGAAGGGCCTACGCAATCGTCGTGACCGGCGAGTCGCGGCCGTACGGCTGTGTTTTGATCACCAAGGGCGTGGTAGTGAACGGCTAACCGAAGGAAACTCCCGTGGCGAAGTCGAAAGTTTGTGTCTTGGGAGCATTTGTCGCCGATCTGACTTGTCGCACCGAACGGATGCCCAAATGGGGAGAAACGATTCTGGGAATCGCTTTTAAACTCGGTCCCGGAGGCAAGGGATCGAACCAAGCGGTGGCTGCGGCTCGACTGAATAGCGATGTGCGTCTGATCACCAAGCTGGGACGTGACGCGTTCGGCGAGATGGCCAGAAGCTTTTATCGACAGCAAGGGATGAGTCTCGACCGGGTGTATGAAGATCCGGAAGAGAGTAGCGAAACGGCAACGATCGTAGTCGATGATCAGACGCGCGAGAACGCCATTGTGGTGGTACAGGGCGCTTGTGGACGTTTAACTATTTCCGAAGTGGAAGCTGCCAGGGAGGAAATCGCGACTTCCGATATTTTCCTCACCCAGCTGGAGTTGCCGATCCCGCCGACGATTCGCGGGATCGAGATTGCCCACGAAGCGGGCGTCCCCGTGATCCTTAATCCTGCGCTTCCGCTCCCAAAAGAGATATTCCGCAAAGTGGACTATCTGACACCCAACGAATCTGAGGCACTCGGGTTGATCGGTGAAAAATCAATGACAGAATTCGAAGATGTCGAGAAACTGGCCGATCGGTTGATCGCGCTCGGCGTCCCGAACGTGGTGCTGACCCTCGGGGAAAAAGGAGCCTTTGTCAAAGGTCCGTCCGTTTGCCGGCACATTCCTGCTTTTCAATGTGGCCGCGTCGTCGAAACGACCGGGGCGGGTGACGCCTTTGCCGGCGGGCTCGCCGTCGCGCTTGCAGAAAAGAAATCCCTGGAGGCTGCGACAGTGTACGGATGCGCCGTCGCCGGGATCTCCGTGACTCGACCAGGCACTGCGCCTTCGATGCCGACACGGGAGGAAGTGGATGAGCTGATCGCCGCCGCCAGGCGGTGAAAGAGAAACGCGCTCAAAGAACCTATGCAGAATATAAATTAGAGAAATGATGGGCACAGTTCGTTTTTCGAAGATCGTTGAAACCGCAGGAAAGCCAATCGTTCACCTGCTATGGATGGATCCGGCGAAGGACCTTGTTTTGCAAAAGGCCATCCATGCCAACCGCGTTATGACCGTGCATCAAGGGCAAACCAATGCGAAAGCCGACTATGGCACGATAGGATTTCAGAAAGGCCTTTCGGGCCAGATTCTGATATTTCCCAAGTCGCTAAAACCGTTCGCCGATAAGCAAGTAATAGGGGTGAAATACGACCTCCTTGAATGGCCTGCGGTGCCCAAAAGCCAACAAGCTCGAAAGGTCATTCCAGTCAAGCACTCCGCAAAAGCCAAACCGCAGGACACCAAAATCTCCGCGACAGCCGAGCAAGCCGCTCTCACAGAGAACGCGGCTGCCAAGGTGGTAAAGTTACCAAATCCGGAAGATGACCATGAAGACGGTCCGACGACCGATGTAGAGGAATTAAAAAACCAAGTGCGCCTAGCAATGAAAGTTCTTGAAGAAGGTAAACAGGTGGCCGCCTTCAATCTTCTCAAGCGTATTGTCGATAGCTAAATCTTTAGGAAAATCCGGAGAAGAAAGGCCGTGAAAGACGAGGATGAGGGCGACTGGCTGCACCATCCAATGTGGCCGTCGGGCCGAATCAGCCAAACCATTCCCGGGGTGGCTCCATAGTTAGATCGGAATTGGGCTCCGGCGTCGGTTAGGATGGGAACCCGCTCTTGGATCGGAAGTGTCTGGCCCGACGCCGTGATGGCAAATCCTGCCGCGTTATTTCCCGTCGCAGCTTTGAGCAGGTCGAGCAAATCCGCGAGCAAGTCCAATTCCTTCGGATCGTTACTGATATAACCTAGCAGCACATGCCTCCCATCACCAATGAGGTTTCGCAGCCGCAGGGCGTGGGCGACAAAAGGTCGCCGCAGTTCGTCCACATCGACCGCACGATCTCCCGCGGAAGGCAGCGCCGGATCGACTCCTGATCGTTCGTCTGCCACTATCTCGCTGTTTCGGTATCCGATTAGCAACTGTGTTTCCTTGATTCCGGGCAAATTGATCTTCTGGGCGATGACATCGTTTAAGGCGCGGCTGGTGTTCTCCACCACATCCAGGCCGACTGGACGACGCTCCGCCGAATAACTTTCTAAGAGTCCGGATGCGGCCATTTTGCGGGCGGCCAGTGTCAACTTCCACGCAAGGTTGTGTGCATCCTGCAAACCGGTATTCATTCCCTGTCCGCCAACCGGCGGATGAATGTGCGCCGAGTCCCCGGCCAGGAAAATTCGACCTTTGCCGTAGGCCGGAACGATCCGGTGGCTTACGCGATAGCGCGATGACCAACGCAACGAGGCAAGACGAGTGCCAGCTGGAAGCAGCGGCGTCATTCTCTCCGTGATTTCGCCAAGATCGGGCGGCGCTGCTTCCTCGGCTTCATCTCGCGCTGATGAGCCGGGAGGTTCCGGTACCATCATCGACAACGATAACGCTGCGGCAGCCCGTGCACGGGCACCGCCACGAGCGACGTTGCCGGGTGCTTTCCCGCTGTCTGGTTGAACCGATACATCGGTCCGCGCGGCAAATCCCAGGCCACATCAAGGTCAGCCAACATAAATGTCTGGGGAAACTCGCTTCCTTCGAAATTCAAATTCAGGAGATGACGGACTTTGCTGTGAGCACCATCGCAGCCAACCAGCCAGCAGCAGCGGAGTTCCCGGAGGTGTCCCTCGAGGCTTTGAAGTTGAGCCACCACGCCGTCGGTCTGCTCGATAAGTCCGGTCAGGCTCCAACCGTACGCCACCGTTCCGCCTCGCCGACGCAGTCCCTCTTCAAGCAACCGTTCGGTTTCAAACTGTGCCAGCGACAGCGCCCCATAGGGCAACCCTGCGCGAGGAACCTCCATCGCCTGAACCGGTTCGCCATCGCTGAAGACCGTAACGCCCGTCAGCCAGACACCCGCGTCGATCGCCTGTTCCACAAGACCGAGATCCTCAAAAATCTCCAACGTCCTAGCTGTCACGCCGAGCGCCTTGCAGAAAAAAGAGCGTTGAGCCATTTGCTCGATGAGCAAGACATCAACGCCGTCGCGACGCAACTCCGCTGCCAACATCAGGCCCACCGGGCC
>DATHPZ010000127.1:0-13102 GCA_035483355.1 Chthoniobacterales bacterium
GCGCTCGACCACGAACAGTCAGGTCCCGGATGAATTTGGCTCGAAGTGGTGTCATAGGCCGGCCATTATGCCGACCTTGACTTCATGATACGCGTTCGCCGCTTAGGGACTCCGCGTAGCGGCTTCGTTCAACGGTGAACGCCGAACGGTGAACGGTGACCGGTGACGTTCACTAGAATGCGAAGCCGAAGCTCAGGGATAAGACGCTAGGGCTTTGGTTTTTACGTGGTGCCGGATTCACACCGTAATCGACTCGAACCGGTCCGATCGGCAGGTTGTACCGGACGCCGCCGCCGACGGCGGTGCCGAAATTGTCAAGCGGCGTGTTGCCAGTGCCGCCTGCGTCGAAAAAGGCGGCTCCCACCAGATCCCCGTAAAGCGGGACGTCATATTCTACGTTAAAGATCGATCGGGCCAGTCCGCCGATCGGATGGTTCTCGGTATCCTTGGGGCTGAGCTCCGTCTCGTAAAAGCTTCGAACCGTTGTCGATCCGCCATTGAAAAACCGTTCGTCAATCGGGACTCCAGCGGCGCCTTGGACAGCATTCATGTAGCCGACTCTGGCACCGAGCGCCAGGAGCGTTTTGCCGAAACTAAAGTAGGTGGAATATCGACCTGTGAAGCGAGTGAAACTGGCACTTCCATCGAGGCTCTCAGAAAAAGATGCCGAGGCATCGAACACCCAGCCCTTGCGCGGGTTGATTGGACTGTCCCGGAAATCGAACGTTTGCGACAATCCCAAGGTAACCAGCTGATAATTGGTCGGACCGACCAGGAACTCTGGCACGATCACAATCGAGTTTACATCGGCCTGCTTCGCTTGAAGAAAAACGACGGTTTGGATCCCTTTCCGAAACGTTTTCGTAAATCTGACGCGCGCGTAGTAGTTCTGAATGGAGTAGCCGATCAGTTCTTTCGCGGAGACGCCGAGTGCTGCGCTGAAATCGATATTTTTCTCAAGGAACCAGGGGTTTTCGTACATGATCTCGCCATCCGGACCGCGACCGGTGTAATTCAGGCGAAATGAAAATATGCGGCCTAAACCGTCGATATTGCGGTTGGTGTAGTTGGCACCAAAAATCACCCCATCGAACGTGTCATAACCTCCGTAGAAACCCAATTCTTTTGGTTTCGCTTCTTGTGGATTGGCAACGAGTTGAATCGTGTTGTCCGGCTGTGGCACTTCCTGTACGTCAATCGTATCGTACAAACCGGTCAGGTAGAGATTGCGGTACAAATCTTTTAGTTTTTCCGGATCGTAGGTTTCACCTCGAAGGGCCGCGAAGCGCCTCGGTAAAAACTCCGGTCGGAGCCGAGCGTTCGGTTCTTGATTCTCGATGATTGCTCCGAATTGGTAAACCGGCCCAGGGACCGAATCGACCAAGATGGGTACGCGGCCGCCCACTGCTCCATGAAAATTTGGGGTCACGGTGACTGAAGCAGAATAGTAACCCTTCGATTTGAAAATGAATGTCAAATCTCTCTGCAAATTTTGCAGATCGGCTTCGGAGAACGGTTTCGGCGGGTCGGTGAGCGATTTGATTTTCGCGGAAAACTCGCTCTGAGCGATTCCGAAATTCTTGGAAAATGAAATCGGCCCAAAAAAGAATCGCGGTCCCTCGTTAATCGTAACGACGGCGTTGACCGTTCGGTTGAGATTGTCCGGAATCGTCGTCAGCTTCACGATCTGGACTTGCGGGAAACCTTGCGAAACATAGAAGCTTTGCACCAGGGTTGTCCCGGTTACGAGATCGGATTCAACGAACGGAAGCTGCTTTTGAAACTGCGAATAGCGAGCCCGGGTCGTGCCGATCATAAAGTCTTTCAGGACCGCCGGTTGAAAAGTCTTGTTCCCTTCGAAGGAGATTGTGCCGAGTTGGTAGTACGGCCCCTCCGTAATATCTAATTCCAGGTAGGGTCCGCGAATCTTGTATTTCACGTCGACCTCTGGAAAACCATGTCGTCGATAAAAAAGTCCAAGATAATAGGCCGTGTCGTCGGCGAAAGGCAGCGTCAGACCTCCTTGCTGAATCGCGGCGAGGGGATCCGCGATTGCGGCGCTGAGTTCTCGATTGCTGAACTTGGCATTTCCAACAAAGAGGACGCGCGATGCCGCGCTTGGAGGAGGAGCATTTCCGGTCATGGGCTCCGGTTCGACAGATTTTGGAGGATTTTCGCGCTGCGCTAAGAGGGAAACCGCGATTGGGTCCAGTAACAGAACGGCAAAAGCAGCAAGCACACATCTCATCGGAAGCGAATTAAGTATTTTAAGCGAGCTTGATAACTGCTGGTTCCAAAGTCTCCGATGATCTGCCAATTTTTCGTCAGCTTGAAGCTACTAACGATATTCTGTTCTCCTGCTCTGTTGCCAGGAATGATATTCACCGAAAATCGATCGATGAACGGTTCCTTTTGTTGATCGGCGCGATTCGTATTGGGAAAGAACTTTCTGAAAATCTGTTGTAGAACAATAAACGTCGCGCGACCGGCCAGCAGTGAAGGATCCTGCGCAAATTCTGATGTCGTTGCGCCCGTAGCCAGCAGGACTAGAATATCTCCCTGAGCCAGCGGTGGCGAGCTATCGAGTAGGACAGTTGGATTGGATACATTTCCAAAGATGCGCGCTCGCACGTCGTAGTCACTGACGGTCGAACGCCCGACTATATTCAGGCTCGGATCCAAGATGTTCGCCCCCTGCACAAAATCGATCCGGCCATCGGTGATCTCCATCTTGCTGAAGGGTAAGGACGCGACAAGCCGATCGACCCGCACGAAACCGGTCAAGCTCGGTGCTGCACCAGTGCCGCCCGCCTGCAGATTGATGGTAATCCTGCCTCGAGCCAGGTTGCTTTGAATCAGGAACGGGTCGTCGGTCCGAACGGCAATATTGAATTTCCAATCCTTAAACGGAGGAGTTTCCACCGCGATCTTCGGCATTGCTCCCTGAGGCGGTTGCGGCGGGGGCCGACCGGGCAGGTTAAGCGGCAGAATATCGATATCTTTAAAGAACCGGCTGTCAGTGATTCCGACCGTTCCACTGACCTCTCCACTGGATAATGGTCCGCGGATAGCCAAGTTGAAATTCGCTCGAACGATAATCCCATCGCTTCGCGTCAATAGGACCTGCTTCCCAGTCACGCCGATATCAAATATCGGATTGGTGCCGTCCTTCAGGTCGATTCCTCCCGTGACTCCAAAAAGGCCTCCGCCTGCCAACCCCTTCAGTTGAGCGATTTGGATGCGATCGTGTTGGAACGTTATATTGGTGCTAAAGTTGGAAATCGGCGGGACCGTATCGGTCCTGGCCTGAAACCTCGAAAGAGTCGCGCGGATGCTTCCGGCCAGGTCCGGCCGTTTGACTGTGCCGTTGACACTGACATCGACGCTCGCTGTTCCTTCAACGACCCTGATGTCCGGGACGATTTTGCGAACGAACGCCAGAGTGTTGTCAGGCCATTTGAGCGAGAACTGAAGCGGAGTATCGTCGGGAACGCTACCGACCTGAATGATTTGACCTACGTCAAGCGGCATCCGGCCCGTCAAGACAAGCGGATGAATATCCGATTGCTGGATCTTTCCGTCCGCCGTCAATATTTTGTCCGCGATGCGAATGGAGAAATCACCGCTTGCTGCTGACAAACCGGAGACGCTGGTCGTCCTGATGTCCCGGGCGCTTGCCGTGAACTGTATTGAAGGGTCTCGCAACGTTTGCGATGCCTGCAGCCGGAATCCGAGGGTCCCCGTCACTTGCGGCTTGCCCGACTGGAATGAAGCCAGGGAAATGTTGTCACCCTGTAGGTTGATCTCTACCGGTTGATCAAGATCGAGCGGATCTTTCCGTCCGGAATGTAGATCGAGCGGAATTTTGATGTTCCCGCTAACCGTGTTGCCGCTGCGGCGGATTTTCAATTCGGGAATCTCAAACAATTGTGGATTGAATCGAATGGAGGCATCCAGGTCTGCGTACGGCGAAGAGATTTGCAGTCGCGGAACTTCCACGTTGAATTTCTCGTAATGACCTGTCGCATCCAATTTAACATTCTGAATCGTCTTGGTCCGGAGCCGGTCGATGTGCAGCTCCAGACCGCCAACTTGCTCTTTTAGTGGCCCATTTCCCTTCCAGTTCGCACTTAGTTTTCCAGCCAGGCCAATGTCCTGGCCGAATGATTTAGTTAATTCATTGAGGAACCCCAGATCCTGAAACTGGACCGTCGCGTCGGCATCGTAGTCGTAAGGATCCTCGAGGAGTGCGTTTCCCTTCGCGTCGATGAAATTGTCTTTGTTGAAAACGACTTTGCAACTCGGGAGGTCAAGTTTCCGTTGTAAGAGATTTCCGTCGATATCAATGCTCTGTATCGTAAGGCCGCGATACTTGATCTGGCTTCCCAGCACGCGAAGATCCGCATCAGGAACCACTTTGTTGGTGTCCCCGGAAAAGGACCAGTTTAGATGAACGTTTCCGCTGGCAACGAATGTTTCTCCGACCCCTTTCAGGACGTCCTTGAAGACACCAAGATCATCGAGAACAATTGCGCCGTTCGCCTTGTAGGGATGGGGATTGTTTAACCCGGCTTCCCCGGTGAAATCGATGTAGTTGACCGCATCCAGGTTGATACGCCCCGTCTGAACCGTGGCCATCGAGTTCTCAAGCTGTGCCTCGACATCGACGTTCTGGATCGGTAGTCCGCGATACTTGATTCCGTCACCCAAAACGCGCAGCTGCGCGGTGGGGTTCTGCACGTCGCCTTTCCCGGAGAAGTCGACGCTGAGTTTGCCTTTCAGGTCGGCGGGTTGGCCGGCGTTCTTAAGAGGTTCGTTAAAGGCCCCAAGATCTCGCAGCATGATCTCGCCGCGAGCTTGATAGGCAAAGGGCGCCACGATCCCAACGTTTCCGGTCACATCCACGAAGTTGTTTTGATTCATGGTAATGCGGCAGGTCTGGAGCTCTGCTTTCGCGTCTTCAATCGCCGCATTGATTTGGATCGTGGGGATCAAGAGGCCCCGATAGTTAAATTGATCACCGGTCAGTTGAAGCTTGGCTTCCGGATGTTGAGCGTCTCCATTACTTGAAAACGAGCCGTTGAGACTCCCGCTTAAACCCGCGGGTTGGCCGAGGCTTTTGATTAGTCCATTGAACACCGCAAGGTCGGTGAGCGCGATCGTGCCATTGACCGCGTAGGGATAGGGAGAGGCCAGCTGAGCCGTTCCTTGTATTTCGACGCGGTTGTTCGGGTCGAGCGTGATGCGACAGCTCTGGATTTCCGCTTTCGTCTTCTCGGCGGCCGCCCGGATATCAAGGTCCTGAACCACAACTCCACGGTACTGGAGTTGATTGCCGGACACCTGTACCTTGGCTGCGGGTTCGTGAACATTACCGGATCCGGTAAAGGTGACATTCATCGCACCGCTCACGCCCGGCTCCAGACCCAGGTTTTTGAGGAATTCGTTCAGCACCGCCAGATCCTTGAAATTCACTCTGCCATTGGCTTGAAACGGGAACGGATCGGTTAACTTGGCTGACCCGGAGAGGTCTACGTAGTTGTCGGAATCAAAACCAACGCGAAAATTTTGGATTTGGGCTGCCCCATCTTTCGAAGCGGCGTCGAGGGCGAGTGATTGCAGGATCATCCCCCGATACTTCAATTGGCTGCCGGCGGCTCGCACTGTTCCGTCGACCTTTAGATGATCAAACCGAAGATCTCCGTTGGCGCTTAGGACGCCCTCTACTTGATTTTGCCTGATGAAGTCGGAAATGGCGGCGAGGTTGAACTTCATGTGCCCGGAGATCTGCTTCGGGTCGAACGATCCACCGGGTGGGGGCAAGGCGAGATTCGCGGACGTTTCAGCCCGGCTTGCGCCGGATGTCATGGTCGCGCTGGTCGTTGCCGTTTTTCCGTCCCTCGTCCTGGCTAACAGCCGAATCTGTTGAATCCGGGCATCCTGGTACGAAATGTTTGAACAATCGGTGAGGAGTACGGCAGCCAGCGATGGCCAGACATCGGGAGAGAAAGGGAACTTCGCTACCGCAAACACGTTCGTGTTGACGCTGGAAATGGAGAATCCGGGCACCGTTTTAGGCATGCTGATACCGGCTACGGACTCTTGAAAAACCGCTTGCGCCCTTCCGTTCAGGAGCGCGATGCTCCCGGTAGCCAGGCTTGCAGCGTTCAGTCCGGGAACATAACGTTCGGGTTCAGAAACCGTAGCGGCGATGCCAATGTTCGCCGAAGACTTGGTTGGTAGCTCGTCCAGGGTATCCGGAAGGATGAAGTTCCCCGTGACTCGCACCTTGTTTGGGCCGGAGTTAACAGACAACTCTCGGAGCTCTCCTTTTCCATTGTTAGCGACTAACGAAACAATGATACTGTCTACGGCGTAGTCTTGGTACTGCAGGCCGTTCACGGCTGCGGAGATCGACCCGGAGAAACTGCTTGGACGATCAACTTCTCCGCTCAGTTGAACTTCGATTTTGGGGATCGACCCGGAAATCGGGATCGGCCACAGCTTCTGAATCTGCCCTAGTTCCAGGCCGATGAGATTCAACGTCAAATCGATGGAGGGTTCCTCCGCGGGTTGAAGGTACGATACATTCGCCGCGACAGCTGAGCCGAAAGCCTTGGCTTCCAGAGTCATCAGGTATTTACCCTGTTCCGAGCCTGATAGATCAATCTGGAGTTGATGGACGTCAAGGATAGGCTCGAGGGCAAGACCCGTCAGGGCCAGTTGGTTTTGCTGGTAACGCAGGCCGGCACGGAGGTGATTCCACGTCCCAACCGCTGGTAGACGGAGAGTTTCACAGCTGAGCGTCCCCTTCGATCCTTGCTGAAATTCCAGGGCCGCTTTATTGACCTCGAGATCTCCGGCCGGGTTGCGAACGACAAGGTTAAAATCTTGAATATCGATCTTTTGCGGCAGGATTACCGGGATCCGCAAACCATTAGGGTTTTTTTGTGGATTATTTTGGGGAGGCGCGGAGGTGGTGGGCCGGACGACGATGTCCACATTTTTCAATTCGACCAGCTCCACGACATTCAGGAAATCTTTTTTCAGCAGGTTGAACAGATTGTATCGGACGGCGATCCACTTGGCGTCCACTCGCTCCAACGGCAGGATTCTGTTTTCGGGAAGCGGCTGCAGGTGCAGATCTTCAAGGTAGAGACTCGAAAAGATTGAACCATGAATTTTGAACTGGAGCGAGAAGGCCTGGGATTTCGCAACCTCCTGCGCTACTAACTGTGCGATTCCAAAGAAAATTTGTTGATAGAACACGACGATGAGCACGAGCAGGGCCAGCAGGCCGCGCAACAGGTATTTCAGCCACTTGGATCGCTTCGCTTTTTCAGGCATGGCGTTGGGCAAACTCAAAAATAAAACGGTATTCCGAGATCTTCGAAAGCCTTTTTGTTGTCTCCGAGGTACTTGACTCCGAGCTGCTCGAACCCGCCACTTGCCTTAAACTGCTTGATAAAATCGTTTATTTGCTTGCGAAGGTCATCGTTCCCTTTTCGAATGCCCATGGCCCATTCCTCCTGTTCAAAAGGCTGTAAGATTGCTCGTGTTCTGTCCTCGTGTCTTTTCCAGTTTTGGAACACGGAAATCTGATCGTAAATGAAACAATCTGATTTTCCCTGACCCACTTCGATTGCACACGCGCTCTCGTCGTTGAAGACTAGAATTTTTGCATTTTTAAAGTGCTGCATCGCATAGATATTGGCGGTGGTCCCCTTTTTCACGGCCACCTTGCGACCGGGCTTGTCCACATCCTGGATCGACTGAATATCGCTGTTCTTGTTGGCGAGGATCGCTAGCCCCATCTTCAGGTAAGGATCGCTGAAATCGATCGATTTCTGGCGATCCTCTGTCATCGTCAAAGACGAAATGATCACGTCGATTTTGCCCGTCTTCAAAGATGGAATCAGCCCGTCGAACGGAATGTTTTCAAATCGGATGGGCCGGTTCAACGATTGACCCATTGCCTTGGCCATCTCCACGCTCACACCCGCAGGCTGGCCGCTGGAGTCCAGCATTTCGAAGGGCGGAAACGACATTTCCATTCCCACTATCAATTCCTTCTGTTCGGCTTCGAGAAACGGGGTCAGCAACCCGAATACAGTGAGCAGCAAGATACGCAGTTTCACAAAACGGACTTCTATTCTCCAGCGACACGGTTTTCAATCACGGAGGCGTGAATAGGTTCGTTTATTTGCGGCGTTCAGGCGTGTCATCTTTACAACTGCCGTCACTGACCCTAATCAAAACAGATGCTTGAAGTTAGGGATCTCACCATCAGTTTCCAGTCGGACGACGGTGACATCCCTGCGGTGCGTTCGGTTTTTTTCCGCGTGGAAAAAGGGGAGACCCTGGCAATCGTCGGAGAAAGTGGAAGCGGCAAGAGTGTGACCGCCATGGCCCTGACCAGGCTCCTTCCGGAACCTCCCGCGCTTTATCAAGCTGGGGAGATCCTTCTCGACGGCCAATCGATTTTGGGCATGAACGAAAAAATGCTGCGCCGGGTGCGAGGAAATCAGATCGCTTATATTTTCCAGGAACCGGCGACGAGCTTGAATCCGGTGTTTACCATCTATGACCAGATCGCGGAAACGATCCGCTTGCATCGACCGGACGTCCGCGACGTACGCAAAGAAGTGATCTACTGGCTTGATCAGGTTGGGATCGTGGAGGTAACTCGCAGGCTGAAAGACTATCCATTTCAGTTGAGCGGCGGCATGCAGCAGCGGGTGATGATCGCCATGGCCCTCTGTTGTCAGCCCGCCATCCTGGTTGCCGATGAGCCAACGACAGCCCTTGACGTGACCATCCAGCGACAAATTCTCGATCTTTTCCAGGCGCTCAAGGTCAAATACCGGATGTCGATTATTCTGATCACCCACAATTTCGGCATCATTCGCGGATTGGCGGACAAAGTTGCCGTGATGTTTCGAGGCCGAGTGGTGGAATTCGGAAGCACCGAAACGGTTCTGCGACACCCGCAACATCCTTATACGCGTGCGCTGATCGAATGCATACCAAGGCTAGGCGTCAAGCTGAATCGCCTGAAAGCGATTGACTATTCGACATTCTAACTAAGAAGCCAAGAAGCCAAGAAGCCAAGGAGCCAGGAGCCAGGATGGGATTCTTCCAAATCTCCTGGCTTCCCTCAAACAAGCGAGGTTCGGCCGAGGAAGAAAGCTTGTTTTCAAATCTTCACGCGCGATTACCCGCGGGGTGCTCCAGGCTCCAGGCTCCAGGCTCCAGGCTCCTTGGCACCTTCGTATTTGCCAGGGAGCCAGGATGGCATTCTTCCAAATCTCCTGGCTTCCCTGAAACAAGCGAGGTTCGGCCGAGGAAGAAAGCTTGTTTTCAAATCTTCACGCGCGAGTCCCCGTGGGATGCTCCAGGCTTCTGGCTTCTTGGCATCTTGGCTCCTTCGCATTTGCCAGGGAGCCAGGATGGGATTCTTCCAAATCTCCTGGCTTCCCTGAAACAAGCGAGGTTCGGCCGAGGAACAAAGCTTGTTTTCAAATCTTCACGCGCGATTCCCCGTGGGGTGCTCCAGGCTTCTGGCTTCTTGGCTCCTTGGCTCCTTCCTTAAGTAGTATTTCGCCACAGAGACATACTTGGCGGCAAGCTCCTCGATGCCTTTCTGCTCGCCGGGTGTCAACAATCGCACGACTTTGGCCGGAGAGCCGAGGACGAGTGATCCGGGCGGAATCCGGGATTCTTTCGTAACCAGCGCGCCTGCCCCAATAATTGAGCCGGCACCCACCTCCGTCCCGTCCATGACAATCGCATTCATCCCGATCAGAATGCGATCTTGGATCGCACAAGCGTGCAGAATTGCCCGGTGCCCGCAGCTGACTTGATTTCCAATCGACAGACCGTACCGATCCGCAACATGCAGAACCGAGCCATCCTGAATATTCGTTTCTGAGCCGATCCGTATTTCATTGATATCGGCGCGAACGACACTCTGGAACCAGATGCTGGAGCCCGAACCGATCGAGACTTTACCCAGGACCGTGGCATTTGGGGCGACGTAAGCATCGCTGGCAATCACGGGATTCGCGCCCAGAAACTGGTCGAGCCGTCGTAGAACCTGGTCCAAGTCCATAAAACAAGATTAATGCATTGACAAAAAGTAGCGAATGTTGTGAAAACGACAAAATTAGCGGCGGCCGCGCGTGACCCGGTTTGGATATTAGATTTCCAAGCTCACGATCCCACGGCAAACGCATCGTTTACCATGAACAAAGTAGAGTTGGTGGAAGCAGTTCAGAAACAGCTCGGAGGCGAGACGAGTAAGGCGGAAGTGGAAAGGGCGGTCACCGCGGTCATCAACGCCGTTAAGGTCGGGGTGAAAAAGGATAAGATCGTACAGTTGGTCGGATTTGGAACTTTTAAAGTGGTGGAAAGAAAAGCCCGCAAAGGGGTCAATCCGAAAACTAAACAGCCGATCCGCATTCCAAAATCAAAGACCGTAAAGTTTGTCCCAGGCAAGGACTTCAAGAGCAAAGTCTAGGCTTTAGAGGGCATCAGGGTAAGATGTTTCCCCCCCGCGACCGAGAAAACCCGTTTGGCTAGTCAGCCTAACGGGTTTTCTCACTGCAAAAGGGAATAAACAGGGGTGGGGTTGACTCTTAAATTGGATGATGTTTAACCTCGGTTCAGCTATTGGTATGAAGAAATTAATCACCCTGACCTGTCTATCGGCACTTTTGATCGTTCCATCCGCATTCGCGGCTGACACCTACGTTTTCGACACGGCTCATTCATCGATCGGATTTCAAATCCGGCACCTGTTTTCGAATGTCCCCGGTAAATTCGACGATTTTACCGGCACCATTCAGTTCGACGAAGCGAACCCAGATCAGTCGTCTGTGGAGGTGAACATCAAAACAGCGAGCATTGACACCGGCGTCAAAATGCGCGACGACGACCTGCGCTCGCCCAATTTTTTCGATGCCACCAAATTCCCCGAGACTACTTTCAAAAGCAAGTCGGTCAAGAAAACCGGGGACAATACCTTTGATGTGACCGGCGACCTGACCATGCACGGCGTCACTAAGGAAGTCGTTTTGAAAGTTGAGCTGATCGGCAAAGGGGCAGGGATGAAGGGATCCGTTCTCACCGGTTGGGATGCGACAACCGCTCTCAAACGCAGCGACTTCGGCTTGGCCTGGAACAAAGTCATCGAAGGAACGCAAGTCGTTGGAGATGACGTTAAGATCGAGTTGCACGTCGAGGCAGACAAAAAGTAGTGGTTGCGAACACGGCTTTCCCGCAGCGGAGGGCCCCCAGTGAACCGATCAGGGGTATTCCGTGATCGGTTCCTGATTTCCGCATGAACCCGAGATAGAACCCGAAGTGGCTGACGCAATCCTCAATGCCCACGAAATGCAGGCGGTCGAGAGGGCCGCCTTTGACGACGGGATTGAGGCCGAAAGCCTGATGGATTGCGCGGGGGAGGGAATCGCAAACGCCATCCTGGAGCATGAACCTCACCCCGGCATTTGTGTTGCCTATCTCGGAAAAGGGAACAACGCCGGTGACGCGATTGTCGCCGGATCTCTGCTGGCAAAGGCCGGATGGGAGATCCGGACCCGCTCGCTGGTTCCCGAAAACGATCTGCAACCGCTTCCCAAGAAAAAAATCCAAAAACTGGAAGCGCACCGAGTATCCGGCCAAATCACCGATTTGCCCAAAAACAGGCCCAGAGTGATCCTTGACGGCGTGCTCGGGCTGGGCTCCAGGTCGGGCCTCAACGCCCCGCTGAAAGCCCTCACACGCGAGCTCAATGCGCTGCGCCTGAAATCCAATGCGACTGTTTATGCGGTCGATCTTCCGACCGGCCTTGGAGAGGAAAGTATCGATCCCGAGGCCGTGGTAGCGGACTTCACGCTAACGATCGGTTTTGCCAAATCCGCGCTCTTCCGTGACGACGCGACAAACTTCGTCGGCCGCATCCTCGTAATTGACCTGCCGGAATTGACATCTCGCGGCCTCAAGGAACCTGGCCGGACGATCCTCTCTTTGGGAGAAAATCTTCGGGAATTCGTCCCGCGCCGCTTGTTCGACTCGCATAAGGGCGATTTTGGCCGGATTGGGATCGTGGCAGGTTCTCGCGGTCTCGTCGGGGCGTCGATTTTGTGCTCCGAAGCTGCCGCCCGCGCCGGCGGAGGGCTGATTTCTTTATATGTGCCGGAGGAGATCTACGGCCTCGTGGTGACCAAGGTTACCCCGGAGATTATGGTAAAACCGACCCGGGATTTTCGGTCGATTCTCGGTGAGCGACTGGATGCTCTTGGCATCGGTCCGGGCCTCGGCTCGATTGCCCAACAGGAAATCCTGGAGGTTGTTACGCGATTCGCCGGACCGACGGTGGTAGACGCAGACGCGCTGAACGCCCTGTCAACTGCTATCGGCACACTTCACACCTGCGCCGGACCGCGTCTTCTGACGCCGCATCCGGGCGAAATGTCGCGACTATGGGCCACGTCCGGCAAAAGCCGCATCGAGATCGTCAGAGAATTCACGACCGAATTTCCAACTGCGCTGCTCCTGAAAGGATCGCGGACCCTCGTCGGTCAATCAGGTAGGCCGGTGGCATACAACTCGACCGGTTCCCCGGGCCTTGCGACCGGAGGATCAGGCGACGTCCTGACCGGCGTTTGCGCCGCTCTCCTCGCACGGAAGATTCCTCCCTATGATGCGGGACGACTCGGCGCCTGGCTTTGCGGCAGAGCCGCTGAGATTGCGGTAAGTCATTCGTCCGAGGAGTCGATGCTGCCTTCGGATCTTTTCTCTTATCTCGGGCACGCTTTCTGTGAGCTGCGGAACTCCTGAAGGCCTGCCGCGTTCACCGTTCGGCGTTCGCCGTTCGCCGGCGTTTGGCGTTAGGCGTTCGGGAAGCGTCCCGCTTGTTTCTAAAAAAAGGGGCAAACCGAAATGGCGCTTCTGAGTTAAGGAGGATCGATTTACCCTGAGCCAATTTCAGACCGTCCGGACGCTTGTCGCGTTCGCTGCTGCGCTGTTTTCTTTCCAAAAATCACTTTCGCGTATAGGTCTAGTGCGCGTTCTAAAACGTACCGCCTTCACCTGAATT
>DATHPZ010000128.1:0-14095 GCA_035483355.1 Chthoniobacterales bacterium
TTGCGTCTTGCCAGCTTGATTGAAGACGAAGGGTTGCTGTTTCGGGCCAAAGATATCGCTCGAACCATTTTGGACCAGGACCCTCTATTGCAACAGCCTCAACACCAACGTTTTACTCGTTTCGCTGTCCAAAGTGAGGAAAATGGAACAAGTTTAGCTAATTAATCGCGGCCACAATGAAGAGTTTCCTGAAGTTTCTAGTTTTCGTTTTACTCCTCGCTCTTGCGATTTCGCTCATTTACGTATGGCAAGGCAAGCAACCGGGGCCAGCTCAAGTCAAGGTTGAGAAGTTTACCCCGGCGGACAAACCCAGCCTCGACCTGAATTCAGTCGATGTATTGCAGCGCCTGGATGAGGAGTACACCAAAGTGGCCGATGCCGTGGTGCCCAGCGTGGTGAGCATTACGACGACCAAGACCGTGTCTCGCCGGATGCCGGTCGATCCTCTGGAACTTTTTTTCGGCCGACGTTTCTCGGACGAAAGTCCTGCTCAGCAGAAAGTGACCTCGCTCGGATCGGGCGTCATCGTTTCCAAAGAGGGGCACATTGTGACGAACAACCATGTGCTCAATGGAACGGACGACGTGACAGTGCAGCTGAGCGACGGCCGCCAATCAAAGGCCAAAATTGTCGGAACAGACGGACAGATCGACTTGGCCGTGTTGAAGATCGATCTGCAGGACTTGACTCCCTTGCCGATCGGCGACTCTGACAAAGTGCGAGTCGGCCAGATCGTGATGGCAATCGGCAACCCGTTTGGACTCGACGAAAGTGTGAGTCAAGGGATCATTAGCGCTAAGGACAGGCGGGCGATGAACGATAGTCAAGTGGAGTTTTTCCAAACGGATACGGCAATTAACCCGGGAAATTCGGGTGGCCCGCTGGTCAATATCCGGGGAGAGGTCATCGGAATTAACACCGCGATCTATTCTGAGTCCGGCGGGAACCAGGGGATTGGATTTGCGATTCCGTCAAATGTGGTTCGTGCTGCGATGAACAGTATCATCTCTAAAGGCAGAGTGATCCGCGGCTACCTCGGGGTCGGAATTCAACCGGTGACCTCGGATATCGCGGAACAATTCAAGCTCACCAGTGCGCGAGGCGCTCTGGTGACTGACGTCACTCCCGGTTCGCCAGCCGAGAAAGCCGGTATTATCCGCGGGGACGTTATTCGTAAGGTGAACGGCTACGAGGTCAAGGACACCGTCGCCCTTGTCAACCGGATTGCCGAGGCGGACATCGGCGCAAATCTATCGATCGATCTGGTGCGCGATGGCGTGACGAAAACCGTCACCGCGCAAGTGGTTGAACAACCGGCGGATCTTGTTGCGCGTCTGAATCGGAATCAGAGCGCCCCTGATCCACTCGGTAGTTCGCAGAATGCTTCGTTTGCGGGGATCGAAGTGCAGAACCTGACGCCGCGGCTTCGGGCCGAGGCCAACGTTCCGGCGAACGTGAATGGGGTGATTGTCACCCGTGTCGATCCCTCTTCGGCTGCTGCACAAGCGCTCAGGTCCGGAGACGTCATCGAACAGATAAATCGACAACCCGTTTCCAATGTGGACGAATTTCAGAGCATCGTTGGCCGGCTCGATCCTGACCGGCCCGTGATGGTCGGAATGGCGCGTAATCGGCAGCGATCTTTTGTGATCATCCAACCGAACTGAAGTCTTCCTCCTGAATTTTATCAACGATTCAAATTAATGTTATGAGCCAAGGTTCTTCCGGTAACGTCATCGCGGCGCTAGCAAGTTTTTTCATTCCCGGCCTCGGCCAATTGATTCAGGGCCGGATCCTCGCTGCGCTGGCGCACTTCGTCCTGACGGCGCTCCTCTGGTTGTTCTTGCTCGGGTGGCTAGGACACATTCTCTCCTGTGTAGAAGCGGCGCGGTGGAAAGCGCGGTAGAGGCCGGGAGTAGGAGAATATATATGCGCGAATCAGCAACAGGGCCCGGTTCGGAAGGTAATGTCATTGCAGCGCTGGCCAGTCTGGTCGTTCCCGGACTCGGGCAACTGGCGCAGGGTCGAATCTTTTCGGCGCTGCTGCAGTTGGTATTTTCAGGAATATTGTGGGTCCTGTCTTTCGGCCTGCTCGGGTGGGTAGGTCACATTCTGGCGGCGCTCGACGCAGCCCTCTGGAGGGGGCCGCGCTAGTGTTCTGTCCCCGAAATAGCATGTATTTTGTGGCGGTTCAAATGGGCCGTCGACAAGGCGGTCCGAGCCGGACTGGCGGTCCGAGCCGGACTGGCGGTAAGGGAGCAGATCTGAATCGAGGTATGACCGATCCGGCGGTCGCCGGACAGCCGCCGCCAGGGCGCGAGGAAATAACAGGGCACTGATCGATGGATAAACTCCGATTTCCCCCGCCGGGAACTGCACCGGCCACGCTGGTAGTGCCGCCGGAGTATCAAGGCCAGCAACCGGTGGTAACTCTGATCGAGTATGACGCCCACTCCATTGAGGAACGCAAAATCGAGACAATGGATGAACTTTTGCCCTGCCTCGACAATGACAAGGTAAGTTGGATCAATGTGGATGGTCTCGGTGACCCGGAATTCTTTCAGCGATTGGGGCGACAATTTCGAATTCATCCACTGGCCCTTGAGGACCTCTTCAATATTGGGCAGCGTCCGAAGATAGACGAGTACGATCGGCAACTCTTCATCGTGCTCGACATGGCCTACGAAAACAAAAAGGAAGAGGTCGTTTTCGAGCAGGTCTGCATCGTGCTCGCAGAGAATTTTGTCATCACGATTCAAGAAGACCCGGGCGATGTATTCGACCCGGTGCGGCAGCGATTGCGAGATGGGGGTGGGAACGCGCGGTTTATGAAGGCAGACTACCTCGCGTACGCGCTGATTGACTCTGTCATCGACCAATATTTCCCAATCGTCGAATCCTTGGGCGAATCTATGGATGACCTGCAAGAGACGTTGCTCGATCAGCCGACTCGGGAGCGTTTGCGGGACCTGCACGAGTTCAAGCGATTAATCGCGAGGATTCGGCGGGCCGTTTGGCCGCAACGGGAGGTGCTCGGTCGGCTGATGAGGGATGAAACCGGCCTTGTGGCGGCACGAACTAAACCGTTTTTTCGCGACTGCTACGACCACACCGTGATCATGGTGGACATTCTCGAGACGTTCCGAGAGGCCGCGCGCAACATCATGGACGTCTACCTCTCGAGCATCAATATCCGGACCAATGAGATCATGCGAGTGCTGACCCTGATCTCTTCGATCTTCATTCCACTCACGTTTATCGCCGGCGTCTACGGGATGAACTTCGATCCAAAGCTGAGCCCGTTCAATATGCCAGAGCTCGAATGGACTTTTGGATATCCGTTCGCGATCTGTTTGATGCTTGCCGTGGCAATTGGAATGATCGTTTTTTTCAAACGAAAAAAATGGATCTGATTGTGAAGGCGCCCATAAATAAAGGAACAGGTGTTCCAAAGTACCTTTCCCCGCCCGAGAGTTTAGGTGGGATTTTTACCGACACGCGCGATCCAATCCGGATGGTTCCTGATCAAAGCTAAGGCTTTCTTTGTCAGCGTCTTCCCGGGTTCGATTCGAGGCCAGGGCGAGGCCCCTGACGGATGCGGCAAAGGCACCAGGTCAAATTGGCGGCCAAATTTTTGTACGCGCACAATTTGGCCGACCAAATCCGTCAGAGGCGGCAACTCTTCCAGGAACTGGCCGATGGCCAGTTTGCCGACCGCAATCACGAGTCCAGGTTTCAAGATCGCAATCTCGGCTCGAAGCCACTCACGGCATAGTGCGACCTCCTCCCTGGAGGGAACACGATCGCCCCCTTGAGAATTTTTGCCTGGGAAACAACGGCACACGGCGGCCATATAGACTGTTTGACGAAACTCCATCTCGGTCACGCCGATTTCCTGCTCGAACCATTTAAACATTGCTTTGCCCGCGGTCCAGGCGAACGGACGTCCTAAGACCGGTTCTTTCACGCCGGGCGCCTGTCCGACCAGGATCACCCGGCTCAAAACCGGACCACCGGAAACAGGAGTCGACTGCATTCTCGGGCATTTCCGGCACGAGCGGAGCGAATCGACGTGGCGTCCCAACTGTCTTTGCCGATTTGAAATCGTCGATTTATCATCCATAAAGCTGCGTGCGTTGGGCGAAGAACTGCTTGCCTGACCTTCCTCCGGTTGCCTAACATGAGTCTCTACCCCTATCAGGAGATAACACTTTGGAATTAAAAGACATCAGGGCCATCATCGATTTGATGAAAAAGAACGATCTGGCGGTTTTCAAGCTTGAGAAGGAAGGGTTCAAAATCGAGCTTGAAGCGCATCGTCCCGCGCCGTCTTTCGTTTCTGTTCTTCCCGGGCATCAAGCGGTCACTGCCGCTCCGACGGCAGGCTATCCGGCGGCGGCCCAGTCTGCCCCGGCTGCGGTTGAACCGAAGGCGGATTACAAAGAGATCGTCTCCCCGATGGTTGGGACCTTTTATCGAGCTCCCTCACCCGATTCTGCGCCTTACGTCAACGAAGGTCAGGACGTCGCTGAGGAGACAGTCGTTTGCATCATCGAGGCCATGAAGGTCATGAACGAGATTAAAGCCGAGGTAAAAGGGGTGATCACCGAGGCCTTGGTCGAGAACGGGGCCGCTGTCCAATACGGTCAGCCACTCTTCCGGGTGAAGTAATCGTGTTTAACAAAATCCTGATTGCCAACCGCGGTGAGATCGCGCTGCGAATCATCCGAGCTTGCAAAGAATTGGGGATTCCAACGGTGGCCGTCTATTCCGAGGCAGACGTCGACTCGCTTCACGTTCAGTTGGCCGACGAGTCGGTGTGCATCGGTCGGGCGCCGAGTTCGGAAAGCTATTTGAAAATCGATCGAATCATCAGCGCGGCAGAAATCAGCGATGCCGATGCGATTCACCCCGGATACGGTTTCCTCGCGGAGAACGCCCATTTCGCGGAGGTTTGCGGGAGTTGCAATATTAAATTTATTGGGCCTCTGCCTGCAGCCATTCGGATGATGGGCGACAAGAACGCGGCCCGGGAACAGGCCATCAAAGCCGGGGTGCCGATTTCGCCCGGGAGCGACGGGGTCGTCGAGACGGAAGCGGAGGCCTTAAAGGTCGCGAAACGGATCGGGTATCCTGTGATGATCAAAGCGATCGCGGGGGGCGGCGGCCGAGGGATGCGCGGAGCGCACAGCGATGTGACCCTGGTGCAAGGATTTTACGCTGCCCGCGGCGAGGCGGAGAAAGCGTTCGGAAACGGCGGCGTCTACATCGAGAAATTGATCGATCGACCCCATCATATCGAGTTCCAGATTATCGGCGACAGCCATGGTCGGCTGGTGCATCTAGGCGAGCGCGACTGCTCGATCCAGAGGAGAAACCAGAAAATCGTCGAAGAATGTCCCTCTCCGTTAATGGATAGAAAGTTGCGGAAATTGATGGGTGATTGTTCAGTGAGGCTCGCGCAGGCTGTTGGGTACGAGAATGCCGGCACCATGGAGTACCTCGTCGATCGGCAGGGGAGTTTTTATTTTATGGAAATGAATACCCGCATCCAGGTCGAACATCCAGTCACGGAGGAGGTGTATGGTTGTGATCTGGTGAAGGAACAAATTTTGATTGCGAGCGGCGCGCATCTCTCTGAACACATAGCGACCGCGCTGCCGCGCAGTCATGCGATCGAGTGCCGAATCAACGCAGAAGATCCGGCGAACAATTTTCAACCGAGTCCCGGGACGATTGATCTCTACTATGCGCCTGGCGGTCGTGGTGTCCGGGTGGATTCGCATGTTTATTCGAAATATACGGTTCCGCCGGACTACGATTCCATGATTGCAAAATTGATCTGCGTCGGTTCGTCCCGTGAATCGGCCATCCGGCGGATGACGCGCGCGCTGGGCGAGTACCTGATTACAGGCATCAAAACGACTATCCCATTTCATGTGGAAATCATGCAGAACCCGGATTTTATCCGCGGGGATTTCGATACGAGCTTCGTGGAAAAAATGACTGGCCCGAAACGGCTCGATTTGAAATTGTGAACCCGCTCAGCCGTTGTTTCTTGTACGGTATCGTGGACTTGGGCTATGTGCCGCCTGAGAAGGTGGCGACAGTGACCGCCTGGCTCCTTCAGGGAGGTGTCGACCTATTGCAGCTCCGCGCGAAAGAGCATTCAAAAACGGAGATCGTCAAATATGCGGAGGCAATGTTGCCGCTCACCAAAAACGCTGGCGTGCCGCTTATCGTGAACGATTACCCGGATCTGCTGAGAGAGGTCGATGCCGAGGGATGCCACGTTGGTCAGGAAGATGCCGGCGTTGCTGAAGCTCGCGATCTGGCAGGTCGCGATTGTCTTGTCGGCAAGTCGACGCATACATTGGCACAGGCCAAAAGAGCAGAAATTGAAGGAGCCGATTACATCGGGTTTGGGCCGTTGTTTCCGACGGGGACCAAACCCACAGCCAAAGCGATCGGACTCGTCGAGATCCGAACACTGCATGAACAGGTGAAGCTGCCAATCTTTTGTATTGGTGGCGTGAATTTGGGAAACCTCCCAGAAATTTTGTGCGCCGGCGCCCAGCGGGTCTGCGTTGTTTCGGACCTGCTGCTGGCTTCGGATGTCGCCAACCGGACAACGGAAATCAAGTCGGCGTTGAGATAAGAGGGGGAATTTCGGAATGCGAAATGCGGATTGCGAATTTTCGGAGGGCGGGTTCCGGGATTATTCGCCCTGTTAGATCTAAGGAGAATCGAGGATTGTCGATTGCGGGATTTTCGCGCTGCTAGAACTAGGGGAACTTACGAAATTCGAAATCCTCAATTCCTTCTTAGGATTCCGCAATCGGCATTCCGAAATTCTTCTGGAACGGTACGATCGCATTTTTGCGGGAAGGCCGATAGAAACTGATCATGACCTGGTTGAACGAACCCCGAAACTGGAAACAAGAGAACGACCAACTTTCCGTGGTTGCCGATGCCCGCACGGATTTTTGGCGTAAAACGCACTACGGCTTTGTCAGGGACAATGGACATTTCTATTATGAAAGGGTTGCCGGGAATTTTGCAGTCGAGACGGAGTTTCGCGGCCAGTACGAGAGCTTGTACGATCAGGCTGGAGTGATGGTGCGTCTGGATGAAACGACCTGGGTTAAAACCGGTATCGAATTCGTAAACGGGCTCTATCATGTAAGCGCCGTTGTCACCCGGGAGTATTCGGATTGGTCGGTCGTGCCGTTCCCGAGCTATCCTGGGTTTCTTCGGCTTCGATTGAAAAGGGAGGGCGGCGCCCTCACGATTGATTATTGGGTCCCCGACGGTGGGTGGGTGATGTTCCGAACAGCCTATCTCTCGACCGCCCACGAACTTGACGTCGGACGAATGGTGGCAGCTCCGGATGGCGACGGCTTTGAAGCTGTATTCAGCGAGTTTCGTATAAAACGCTTAAATACTTGAAGTACGAAGCTGTAGTTGAGCTAATCTGATTCCGTGATCTCGCTGCTTGCGATCGGGATGGATGGTGCGGTAGTTCGGGGGCAGAACTACGAGAAAGAGCGTCGCAGGATGGTGGTTCGGCAGATCGAGCGCCGGGGTATTGGCGACAAAGATGTGCTACGGGTGATGGGCGAGGTGCCGCGGCATGAGTTCGTGCCGAGTGAAGCGAGGTCCAAGGCGTACGAGGATCGGCCGCTGCCGATCGGATATGGCCAGACCATATCGCAGCCCTATATCGTCGCATTCATGGCGGAGCATCTTCTGCTGGAACCCGCGGACCGGGTGCTTGAGATAGGTACCGGTTCGGGATACCAGGCGGCGATCCTGTCAAGATTGGTGACGCAGGTCTTCTCGATTGAGATCGTCGATGAATTGATTCATCGTGCGACTAACGATTTGCAACGTCTCGGCTACCAGAATATTCTCGTGAAAAACGGTGATGGATACGAGGGTTGGCCGGAGTTCGCGCCATTTGACGCCATCACCGTAGCCGCCGCGTTGGACCATATCCCCCAGCCGTTGATCAACCAGTTGGGCGAGGGCGGCCGCATGGTGATTCCGATCGGGAATAGCCACGATCAGCAACTGCTGCTTATTGAAAGACATGCAGGGGGATTGCGGCGTCAAGCGATCTGCCCGGTTCGATTCGTTCCGTTCACACGGAAATCAGGTGATTAAGCCGATTTTGCCGCCTTTAGAAACAGCCTATGCCAGTTCTAGTCGTTGGTTCCATTGCCATTGATAGTGTTAAAACGCAGCTCGAAGAGCGCCGGGAAGTCCTGGGCGGAGCGGCTTCTTATGCATCGATCGCTGCTAGTTTTTTCTCACCAGTCAATCTTGTGGGGATTGTCGGTACTGATTTTCCGCAGGAATATCTCGAACTGTTCAAGTCACGAGGAATCAACCTCGACGGCCTGGAGGTGGCCGACGGCAGAACGTTCCGCTGGTCGGGCGAATACGAGTGGGACATGAACCAGCGCAGGACGCTTGATCTCGAACTCAATGTGTTTGAGACCTTCAAGCCGAAGATCCCTGAGGTCTACAAGCAGACGCCGATCGTTCTGTTAGGGAATATCAGTCCCGTTTTGCAAAACCACGTTCTCGATCAGGTGCAACATCCTCGGTTCGTTGTCGCGGATACGATGGATCTTTGGATAACTACGACCAAGCCTGCGCTTCTTGATCTGCTCAAACGCGTAGATCTTCTCGTATTGAACGACAGCGAAGCCCGACAATTAACGTCAGAGACCAGCTTGATTAAGGCTGGTCGAAACCTGATCCAACTCGGCCCAAAATTTGTTGCCATCAAAAAGGGTGAACACGGATGCTTGCTGTTAAGTCACGAACATTTCTTCAGTTGTGGAGCGTTCCCCTTGGAAGATATCCATGATCCGACCGGTGCGGGCGACACTTTTGCCGGCGGCTTCACTGGATATCTGGCGGGCTTGGAAAAGGAGGAGTTTGAATTCGCCGACCTGAAGAAAGCAGCCGTTTACGGCAGTTTGCTGGCCAGTTTTTCCGTCGAATCCTTCAGCTTGGATCGTCTAAAGACACTCTCCAGGGAGGAAATCGACGAGAGATATCAGTTGTTCAGAGTGATGAGTCATTTCGAGGTGATCGAATAGCCGGCCCGCTAGCGAAGGTTTTCGAGCGCGGCCAGGGTGCGGTCTACTTCGTCCTCGGAGTTGTAATGGACAAAACCGATGCGAATCACTCCTCCCTGATCGGAAAGTTGGAGCCGTTCGATAAGATCCACAGCGTAGAAGTGGCCGCTCCAGACGAAGATTCCCTGTTCGCCGAGCTTTTTGGCGGCCGCTGCCGGGTGGATACCATCCAGTCGGATAGCAAAGGTCGGAGTACGCCTCGCTGCCTGTTGAGGATCAGAAATCCCGTAGATGGTCGCCCGCGGGTTGCGCACTATCCCGACGAGAAATCGTTCGATGATGGCCAGTTCATACTGGCGAATTGCGTCCATGGCGCCGCCCAGTGAGGCCGCGCCACAGGCTTTGTTGGCAAGATTCCGCAGATATTCCAGAGCCGCCAAAGTTCCGGCGATACCCTCAAAACTCTGGGTGCCGGTTTCCCATTTCCCGGGCGGTTGATCCGATGCGGGCCGAACTTTGTAATTCGCTGTCGATGCCAACCACTCTCGGCGGGCCCAGAGAACGCCGATGTGGGGTCCGAAGAATTTGTACGCTGAGCAGGTCAGGAAATCGCAGCCCAATGTCCGGACATCCATCTTGCCGTGCGGCGCAAAGTGGACCGCGTCGACAAAAACCATCGCTCCCACTTGCCTGGCGAGTTCTACCACGGATCGGACATCGACGAGCGAACCGACCGCGTTGGACGCAAGCGTCACCGCAATCAACGCGGTGCGCTCGCTGATCAACGCTTTTAGATCCTGCAGATCGAGCGAACATGTGTCCTTACGGAATTCCCACGTCTTTACCCTGACGTTCCTTTCCGCTGCTGCCAGGCGCCAGGGAGAAACATTTGCATCGTGATCAAGAGAAGTAACGATCACTTCGGACCTCGGCGCCCACTTCTTAGCCAGGACACGGCTCAGAGCGAACGTAAGGCTCGTCATGTTCTGGCCAAAGACGATCTCGCCGGCGTCCGCGGCATTGAGAAATTCTGCCAGCGCGCTCCTCGCCCGCTGCACCATCTCCGCGGTTTTCTGGCTCGTCGAAAATTGGCCGCCGAGATTGCTGTTGGAAGTGCGGTAGTAGTCGCCGACGGCCTGAATGACGGATTCGGGAACCTGTGTTCCGCCGGGTCCGTCAACGAAGATCGCCGGCACTTGGCCGACGGCCAAACGCAAGGCTGGGAATTGTTCCCGAACCCAGGGGATCGGGAAAGGTTGTCTACAGAAATGATCGGTTGCGGTACTCACGCCGTCATCACAAAAACGTCCCGTGTACCTTCTGCGGCACCGACAGGTTCCATTCCGGTCGTGAAATGGTACAACCGCCGGTCGTTCACCAGGACGAACTCGCCCGGGTGCAATTCTTTTGCGAAAATCGGTGGTTGGTCCGGATCCTCGTGAAGGTGGGTTTCCGCGCCACGCAGGTTTTGGCGGCTGATACAGAAGATGCCGACAAAATCGAATCCGTCCCGGTGGATCCCTTCTGGTGCTGGTTCTCCGGCTTCGCCGGGTGAGGCAACAATGCGGATTTGATGGACGCCGATCTCCGTTGTCTCCGGTTCAATTTTGGAAAAATCGACAAATCGCGACGCCAGCATCTGGAACTCCGGAAGGCGAACAAGCTGATCGTCCAATTCCGGAAAATCACGTTTGATCCCGCCTGCGAGCTTATTGATCGCGGTACTCTGTTCAAAGTACTTGTGTGCGAGACGAGTCAGATTCTCTGGCGGTCCCCGAAAACGAGAGAAGCGGCGCCGCCGAAACTTTCCCTGAATATAGGGATCGAAGGGGAGATCGGCGAAAAAGGGTTCGAACACCCAAGGATGAATGTTTGATATTCGTTGAAACTTGTAATCGAAGTCCGCGGGCCAAATGGGCGGCATAGCTTAACGCTAGTCTTTTGGGTTTCCGATTCAACGCCGAATTGGGATCTCCATGCGCCCTCTTCTTTCGCCTTCGTAGGTGTTTAGCGAAGTCTTCGACCTCAAACCGACCAACAGTACTGCGGTACTGGGGTACTGGAGTATTCGAGTATTGGAGTATTGGAGTGTTGGGGTGTTGGGGTGTTGGGGTGTTGGGGTGTTGGGGGAATATGTCTGCTGTACGGATGAATATTGGCGCGTGAGTTGAAGAATCGTTCTCCAAAGCGAACGGCAAATTTGCCCTTCTACGCTTCTAAGATAAGGCCTTATTAGGATGGTTTTTGCCCCGCAGGGCCTGCAGGACTCAGCCCGGCGTTTCAACGCCGGGAACATCCAATGAAAAGGGTCCGCCCTGTAAGGGCGTAAGATCGACGGTCGTTACCAGGGTCGAAAATTGGTGGTATCTCCGCTTCTTCTGGCACACCCACGGGGCGCGCCGCCATGTGGGGAGATTCCCGGCGTTACAACGCCGTAGGTGTAGCGCCGTTGCGCGCGGCCCTGCGCCCGGCACGGTCATCGATATACCTTGCGCGGATTAACTCAGGATTATTGTTCGCTCACGGCAATTCGCGAACGCCATCGGTGCCCGGGACTTCAGTTTCCTTTTGGGTGCCTCTGAAGCATCGAAAGCCACTGAATTCGGAGTTGTGTGATAAACGGCGCACCGCGGCGTACATCCAAAATCACCGGCTGACCACGAAAGATAACCCTAAGCAGATTTTCACTCCAGACTCCAACGGTCCAACATACGGCATGAATCGATCTTTTCTACCAGGGACTGCACGAGTTCATTCAGATTAACGACGGAAAAAACACCCAAAGGCAGGTCAGGCACAAGAATATCGGCCTCCGGCATCTCGTTACTAACCATTCGCCGGACGGAATCGAGACGCGCCGGAGTATACATGTAGCCATGAAGAATCACGACCCAGGATCGTTCGCGGCGAACCGTAATGGCTTTCATGCTAGTTTGCTCCGATGATGTAGGCATTGATCGGGATGTTGTTGGCGACCAGAGTGTAGGAAACGACTCCTTTCTTAAGACCGAAGTAAGAATGGCGGGCGTTGAGCGTGTGAATGCTGGTTTCGAATTTCTGGCCGTCACTGCTGGAGTGGAGGGCGTCGTCGAGATCGTAATGCCGGAAGATGGGTAGCTTCGCGATCGCGTTACTGATCCGGTCGTTGGCTTCGCGCGAAGTCTCCGGGCGGATGAAATTGTCTGAGGCCGAAACGAGCGTATGGAAGCTGATATCAGAGATTTCGCCCATCCTGCCAAGCCCCACGTTGGTCGCCCAGGCGATTAGGCAAGCCGTGAGGATATGATTGTCGGCTTCCTGTTTGGCGTGGCGTCCAAGGACGTGCTCAAAAGCATTCGTAAAGGGGCAACACAAGGGTAGCTGCGATAAAACCCAATAAGCATTGGCGGACCGGGAAGACCAATCCATCCAACGATCCCGACATCGCCCATCGGGCGTCGCGCTAGATTTCGACTCTACCAGTGTCTCCGGTTAGTCTCTACAGACTTGCTAAAAACTCGATAAGCAGGTCGTTTACCTCATTTGGGCGCTCCTGCTGGATCCAATGTCCAGCCCCCGTCACCAGAACCTTCTTTCTCAAGCCCGGCATAGTCTCTTCCAAGTTGTCGAAAGCTTGCCGATATATCGTGATTACCCCGTCGAACTCGCCTGCTATGAAGAGGGAGGGCTGGCGAATCTTCGCTCCGGTGAGAAACGGCGTCAGTTCCCAAACCCTGTCTATGTTCCTATACCAGTTCAGTCCACCTCGGAAGCCGGTTCGCTTGAACTCTTCTGTGTAGAAGTCCAGATCCGCTTCAGTCAACCACGCAGGGAGCGTTTCCAGTAGCGTGCCGGTGTCAAGAAGAGTCTCTGACTTGCCGAACAGAAAACGCCAGCGCTTGTACGGCGGTGCATCGCCCGACCCCGAGTACAGCGACATGAGCATCGTCTTGCGCACGTCGGCTTCGAGCTCATGCTCGGTCTTGCCTGGTTCCTGGACATAGAGCTGGTAAAACTGCTTCTCGCCTGCCATTTGTTTCATCGCTTGAGTCGGGCGAATTTCCGTCCACGATCGCTGAAGATAAGGCGTGCTCAGAAGAACAACGGCACGGAAAATATCGGGCCGCACAAGTGCACAAATCCAGGCGACCGGCGACCCCCAGTCGTGTCCTACGACGACTGCTTCCGACTCGCCGAGGGCATCGACGAGGCCAATAATATCTCCGCTCAACTGAAAAATGTTGTAGTCCTCGACAGCCTCTGGCCGTTTGTCTGGCCGTAGCCACGCTGGTCCGGTGCGACGACGTGGTATCCCGCCCCAGCCAACGCCTTCAATTGGTGCCGCCAAGAGTACCACAACTCTGGATAGCCGTGGCAAAGGATAACAAGCGGCCCCTCGCCATCCTCTGCGATGTGCATCTTGATTCTGTTCGATTCGACAATGCGGTGGTTCATCTCGAAATCGTACGCTAGGTGGGCACATCTGTTCAAGGGCACCAGGGTGACCCCTGCTTTCCCGGTCAAGCGACCGATACCGCCGGCGATAAATGCAGCGTTCTGTTCGTGCCGGCAGACGACTGTCTTGATCTTCGAGTCCGACAGCGTATCGAACACTTTGTCAATCTTCGCACCCGGAATGCCAAAGACATATTCGCCCAGAGACCGGCCGACAACGTGCAGTTAACTTGTAGATTTGTCCGCTCATTTTTGTCGCTCATTTTTTAGTGAAGTTTTTTGTCGGAAACTAAACTCTCGCTCGCGTGGCAGAAGGCTTCTATGCTCAACGAGAGACGTTTTTTGTCCCACTGAACTGAGTAATCCAGAATAGCTCTTTGGAGATAACCCACGCTCGAGCGCTCGACCAGAAGTGCGATATTCGCGAATGGCTACAGGCCGTAATCACCCCAATAGCGCTGGATCTGTAGGGTGCCCAGCAATCGGCTGCACTCAACCAAAGCATCTGCAGTTGCGTGATAGCGTTCGACCAGATCGAGCACGCGCAAGGGCGCTTCGAACGGTAGGCC
>DATHPZ010000129.1:0-3498 GCA_035483355.1 Chthoniobacterales bacterium
ATGATTTGATCTACTGATAAAAGGGAGCCCAGTGTCATAGCTCTCGAACGAGAATGCCGCACCTTAGCAAGTCGCCGTCCTTTGACAAGAGTCTTTCACTTGAAAGATGCAAACGCTATTTATAAGGCGGAACACCAAATTTGCCGTTTCGATTCAATGATGAGAGTCGACCATGTTACCAAAAACCAACTAAACTCTGAGTCTATTGCATGAAGATTTTAATGGCAACCAGCGAGTTCTCCCCTCTCGGTTCGACCGGTGATCTGGGAGATCAGGTCAGCATTCTGGCCATCGAACTGAAAAAACTTGGCCATGACGTCAGTGTTGTCATGCCTTACTATCGCTCCGTTCGCGAAGGCAAATATGAAGTCCGCCCGACCGACGGGGAGTTCCAGGTCAACCTGGGAAGCAAGCGAGCGTCATCCGACATCGTCGAGACGATCAGCCCGGAGGGTATTCAGGTTTACCTGATCCGCCGCGATGAGTACTTCGATCGAAGCGGCATTTACGGTGCGGACGGCAGAATCTACGAAGATAACGCCGAGCGATTTATTTTTTTCTCAAAGGCAGTCCTGGAGCTCGCACTCAGAATCGCGCCTTCTCCGGAGTTGATCCATTGCCATGACTGGACGACCGCGTTAATTCCGGTCTTCGTCCGGGATCGCCAAATGCCGTTTCGCACTGTCCTAACGGTCCATAACCTGGAGCATCAAGGGTCATTCTGGAGCTTCGATTTTGCCTTGACCGGTTTGCCAGGCAGCTATTTCGGTCCGCGCGGCCTCGAGTTTTACGGACGGTTGAACTTCCTCAAGGGCGGGATTCTGCACGCGGACGCCGTGACATTGCCAGGCGAAGCAGCTCTTTTCGAGGCTTTCACCCCTCAGCACGGCTTCGGCCTCGACTCCGTCCTGCAGGAAAACCGCTTTCACCTTTATGGCATTCCTCATGGCGTCGACTATTCCCAAACCAACCCACCGCTCGACAAACTGATCGGCAAACGCCAAAAGTCCGAAGCCGCCGACGGCAAATCAAGTGGCCGGCAAGCAATACTAGAGCAGCTCGAGCTGGAAAAAAATCCGAACGGAATTGTTCTCCATTTGCCGATCGAGTCAAATGACGAGGCGGCCTTCGGCCCGGTGAAACCGATTGTGGATCTTGTTTTGACAGCCGATACCTGCCTGGTAGTGACCGGCAAAGGGTCGGACCAGGATCTCGCTGACATCATCATCGCGGAAAGAAAATATCCCACGCGTTTCGCGTACCGGCCGGAGGCGGACGCGACGCTTCGCCAACTTGCGCTGGCTGGCGCAGATGTCGTTTTACTTCCTTCGTCGCTGGGATACCGTGGTACAAACGCGGTCGCGGCAATGCGATACGGGACGCTGCCGATCGTAAAAACTCATGGTGGCGTGCATCAACTTGTCTCTGACTATGATCCCGCCTCGGAGGGTGGCTGCGGATTCATCTACAACAATCATTCTCCCATGGCGCTGTGGGATTCCATACGGCGGGCCAACCAGCTTTACCAACGACCGGAAGAATGGAAAAAACTGACGGAGCGAGCGAAAGCCCTCGATTTCTCATGGAGGGAGTCCGCCAAGGCGTTTGCGAAATTGTACGCCAACCTTTTGCGGCACCAAGAGGCCGCTGCGGCTTAAGCCTGCGCGAGAATCTCACGAGCGCTTTGCTGGTGAGATTTTCGGGCTAACGCCTTCCAATGCTCCCGGAAATCGTTACTCCGATCCCTGGGCCACGCTCGTGCAGCCTCGCATCCTCGCTCTCGAAGTACGAAAATCGCAACGTGACCTATCTTGCTCCGGATTTTCCGGTATTTTGGGAGAAAGCTTCCGGAGCGAATGTCTGGGATGTGGACGGAAACCGTTTTCTGGATCTCACCGCAGGTTTTGCGGTGGCGGCGCACGGCCACACCCACCCGTCCATTCGTGCGGCAATGGTCGATCAATCGGCCAAATTGCTCCACGCCATGGGAGATGTCCACCCGGCCGAGAACAAGCTCATCCTCTGCCAGAAGCTGAGCCAGATCACCTTCGAGAGGTGGGGACTCGGCATTGGGAAGACAACTCTCTGCAATTCCGGCTTTGAGGCGGTCGAAGTCGCGATCAAGACTTCCCTGCTGCATAGTGGCAAGCCGGGGGTTATCGGGTTCACCGGTGGATATCACGGATTGGGATACGGAGCCTTGGAGGTGATCGGTATTCGTTGGTTTCGCGAACCGTTCCAGCAACAGCTCCGCGACTTCGCCACTTCAATTCCCTATCCTAACTGCTATCGGTGTCCGTTCGGAAGATTGGAAGGATATCGGTTGGACGGATCCCGTTTCCCGAATTGCGCGAGCTCCTGCCTGACGGCGATCGAGGATCAAATCGTTCAGGCCATTCGACAGCGTCCGATCGGATGCATTGTGGTTGAACCTTGTCAGGGGCGTGGCGGCGAAGTGGTGCCCCCCCTCGATTTCCTGCGAATGCTGCGGCAGCTTTGTGACGCGTATAAGATTCTGCTAATTTTTGACGAAATCTATACAGGATTCAACCGAACCGGCGCGCTTTTTGCCAGTGATCTATTTGGCGTGTATCCGGACCTTATCTGTCTTGGAAAAGGATTAACGACGGGATTTCCCATGTCCGCCTGCGTTGGTCGAGCAGAGGTGATGGATGCTTGGCCGCGATCGAGCGGTGAAGCGCTGCATACCACCACTTTTCTTGGCAATCCGGTAGGCTGTGCGACGGCACTCGCTTCCATCGAACTTCACCTGGAAAACAGCGTCGCAAAACGCGTGCAAACCCTCGGAAAACGTTTTCGCGACCAGCTCAAAGCAATGGCTCTGCCGGCGATCGGACATGTGCGAGGCCTGGGCCTGATGATCGGTGCAGAAATTGTCGGGAACGATGGTGCACCCGATCCGAATCTTGCCTTGCGGACGGTTCTCTCAGCGCTCCAGGATGGTCTGCTTTTTCTGGGAGGTGGCCCAGAGGGAAATATCCTGTCGTTTACGCCACCCTTCTGTATCGAGGCCGAAGAAATCGATTACACCTGCGCTAAAACTCAGGAGTATTTGCGTTTGGGATCGGTTTCGTAGTCCAGGACCATCGAGCCCAGAGTATTCGGCTTAATGGTTTCTTCAATGAATTTGATGTAGACCGGATCCTCGACAAACATGGCCATGCGCTCTTTGGAATCGAACTCGACAGCAAAAAAGAAAGGCCACTCATTTTGCTGGTCAATCCGCCGACCGCATCGCACGTTCATGGCAACCGGAATCTTCAAAAGTTGGATCCGCGTCTGAATCAGGAGTACCTCAACGCGCTCTGGGGTGATCTCCGGTTTGAGTTTATACAGAACGATGTGAATCATTTGCGCGTCTTCTTCTAGAAAGTCGTTCTGCAGGAAGCAAGGAATATCGATTGAATGCTCGTCTGGAGAAAAATAAGCAGCGAAAAATGGCTCGATTCCTGGCAGGAAAGATTAGCTTTCCTGGGC
>DATHPZ010000130.1:0-8225 GCA_035483355.1 Chthoniobacterales bacterium
TTTAGGTAGAGTCGATCGATCGAATCCAGTTCCAGAGTGACAGGTTTCCAGCCTGTGTCCCGCGATGGCGGGTGCCGATTATTGTTTTGGACGGCGCCATCTTCTGTTTTGATATCGTTCTTATGGAAAGCATCGATTCCCTCTCGATCAATACAATCCGAACGCTTTGTATGGACGCTGTTCAACAGGCCAACTCCGGTCACCCCGGAACTCCGATGGCCATGGCGCCCGTCGTATATCTGCTGTGGCAGGAGTATTTGCGGTTTGATCCCGAAGATCCGATTTGGCCGGATCGTGACAGATTTATCCTCTCGGCCGGCCATGCTTCCACGTTATTGTATTCCGTGCTTCATCTGGCAGGTGTCAAGGCGGTGAATCGAAAATATGAACGCCTGGGTGAGGTTTCCGTTTCGCTGGAGGATTTGAAAAATTTCCGGCAGCTGGAGAGTAAATGTCCCGGACATCCGGAATATCGCTGGACTTCCGGGATTGAGACGACCACCGGCCCTCTTGGTCAAGGTGTTGCGACCAGCGTGGGGATGGCAATCGCGAGCAAATGGCTCGCCGAGCGATACAACCGGCCAAACTTTCGCCTGTTCGATTTCGATGTGTACGCCTTGGCCGGTGACGGGTGCATGATGGAAGGCATCAGCAGCGAAGCCGCCTCGCTCGCCGGCCACCTCGGACTGTCAAATCTGTGCTGGATCTACGACAACAACCATATCACGATCGAAGGCCACACCAGCCTGGCTTTTTCCGAGGATGTGGCGGGACGGTTTCTTGCCTATCGATGGAACGTTCAACGAGTGTCGAACGCCAACGATCTGGATCTGCTGCGGGAGGCTTTCGATCATTTCAAGAAGACGACAGACCGGCCGACCTTGATCATTGTCGACAGCCATATCGGGTACGGTGCGCCGACCAAACAGGATACCAGCGCGGCACACGGCGAACCGCTCGGCGCGGACGAGATCCGGGCGACAAAAAGACGCTACGGCTGGCCGGAAGACGCTAAATTTCTGGTTCCTCCGGAAGTGCTCGAACATTTCAAGAGCCAACTTGGACAACGAGGGGCAAAACTGCGGAGCGACTGGATGAATTTGTTTGCCGGGTATGAGAAAGAGTTTCCGGAATTGGCGGCCGAAACTCTCGCCATTCAACGGCGCGAACCGCCGAAAGGCTGGGACGCCGAAATTCCGACCTTCCCGGCGGACGCGAAAGGAATCGCCAGTCGAGATTCTTCGGGCAAAGTCTTGAACGCAATCGCCAAGCATCATCCGTGGTTGATCGGCGGTTCTGCGGATCTCTCGCCGTCCACGAAGACACGGCTGACCTTTGCAGGTGCCGGCGAGATCGAACGCGACTCGCTGGGCGGCAGAAATATTCATTTTGGGATTCGCGAACACGCGATGGGAGCGATTCTGAACGGATTGGCACTGGCCAAGCTGAGAGTTTTCGGCTCCGGTTTTTTGATCTTCAGCGACTACGGGAGAGGTTCACTGCGTCTCGGAGCCATCATGGAAATCCCGGTCATTTACATTTTCACGCATGATTCGATCGGCGTCGGAGAAGACGGTCCCACGCACCAACCGGTGGAGCAGCTGCCCTCCTTGCGAGCTATCCCCGGTCTGACCGACCTTCGTCCGTGCGACGCGAATGAAGTCGCCGAAGCCTGGCGTGCAATCATGGAGATGAAGCATGAGCCGGTCGTGCTGATTCTCAGTCGCCAGGCACTTCCGACGTTGGACCGGTCAAAGTTTGCCCCGGCCTCAGGGCTTCGGCGAGGCGGTTACATTCTTTCAGAGGCGGCCAATGGGAAACCGGACGTTCTGCTCATCGGAACCGGAAGCGAAGTCTCCCTTTGTTTGGGTGCGCAGGAAACGCTCAAAAAACAAGGGATCGAAGCGCGCGTGATCAGCATGCCCTCGTGGAAGTTGTTTGAGGACCAGGACGAGGCCTATCGCGATTCGGTGCTTCCTTCCAACGTCAGAGCCCGAGTCTCCGTGGAACAATCCGCAAGATTCGGCTGGGAACGGTACGTCGGACTTGACGGTGCGCGGATCGGCATGAGGACCTTTGGAGAGTCGGCACCGCTTCAAAAACTCGTCATGAAGTTTGGGTTCACGGTTGAGGCGGTTGTTTCCGCGGCCGCTGAACTAGCAAAAAAGGCAAAGTCATAGACTAATCCGTGCGCCGGAAAGCGTCAGATCCGCTTAGCGGGCCTTGGTTGTCCTGACCTTTCCGGCGAGATGGAGCATAATGTCTGTCTTTGAAATGCTGCCGATCAAGCGTTGTGAATCCAGGCTGTCGACGACCGGCAGGCGCTCGGCGTCCACTTCCGAAAATTTTTCCAATGCGTCAGCCATGGGTTGCTGCGGAGAGATCCTTGGGAAGTCCTCTTTCATGATATCCGCGGCAATCACCATGTTACCGAGTTCCGGCTGATCGAGGAATTCTTTGATGTCGTGCAAGGAGACGGCGCCAAGAAACGCCATTTCTTTCCCGACGATGTAGATGTGCTGGTACCGGTTCTGCAGGAATGACTTTTCGATCTCGGCGAAGATCGCGTTTGGAGGGAGCGTGATCGGATCTCGACGAATCAGATCCACAATCTTCGCGGCGGCCAATTGGCGATTGAAGAAAGCGGCGCCTTTGCGTTCCAGCGATTCTCCGTAAATGAACTGCTTTTCGAAGATGCTGCTGCAATAGTAGGCGACCACGCAATTGACCATGAGAAGCGGCGCAATCGTGTAATCAAGAGTCAGCTCGAATCCCAACAGAATCGACATTAACGGCGCTCCGGTCGTCGCCGCGATAAAAGAGCCCATGCCGACGACGGCGTACATGGCGGGGTTTGGATGAAGTATTGGAAAGGCATAGAGAATTCCCCGGCCATACAACATTCCTATTGCCGCGCCGACGAAAAGCGTCGGTGTGAACACGCCGCCCACAGCTCCCGATCCGAACGTTGCCGCCGTCGCCACTAGTTTGAGCAGCAAGATGGCCAGAACCTCATCCGAGTACCAATTCCCATGGAACAGGATCGATAGCAGTCCTTGGCCATTCCCGCACACGTCGGGACTGATGATTGCCAGCACCCCGACGATCGCGCCACCGAGCGCAATTTTCGCCGGAACCGGCAGGGTGACCTTCGAAAACAAGCGCTGCACCGTGCGCAGGAACCAGAGATAGATCGGGGCGAGGAACCCGGACAAGACCCCCAGGCAGCTCAGCGGAATGAGCTCTAATGGCGTTTGCAGCATGAATCCAGGCGACTTGTAAATCGGACCGCCTCCGTGCAGCAGCTGCGCGGTAAAAGTCGCCACGACCGCGGCGAGGATCAAGGGCCCGAGTGCCTCGACCACAACTGTCCCAAGAATGATTTCTGCAACGAAAAAAGAACCGGCGATCGGAGCGTTGTAGGCGCTGGCAATTCCAGCGGCGGCCCCGCACGCCACCAATTGACGGCGTTGGGCGACCGGTAGTTTCCGCAACTGTGCGACCTGTGAAGCCACCAGGGAAGAGAGCTGGACGAGTGGTCCTTCCCTTCCGATTGAAGCGCCGGTGCTGATCGAAAAGAGGGCGGACAATGATTTGACTATACTTGCCGGGACCGATATGGAGCCGCTGCCCACCACGATCGCTTCCATGTAATCGGTCGTTGTTTTCTGGCGAAGGCGGCTGGTTAGGCGATTGCCGATCCACAGGGTCAAGCCGGCCAGCAGGCCGCCCGCCGTCGGCACGGCAACTCTTTGCCAAAATGGCAAGCGAGCAAAAGAGGAAATGATTTCCGAGTCGCTGCCGGTCGCCAGGTGATGGAGGATATCCGTCGCTCTGCGAAAGACCTCCGCGGCAAGCGCGCCGAGAAAACCGATCAGCGCGGCCCACACGAGCATGAACTGGCGTTCGCCGATCCGGAAACGGTCGACCACCCAGAGCTTCAATTTCAGGAACTGACGGAGCAAGTCGGAAGGGTGTCGTTGCGGTGGCGATTCTCCGGTGTTCTCCATACGTCTTTCAGCGAACAAGTCGGTCTATCCGGGCAAAGAAATTTTTTATAACAGAAACGATATAAGAAATCGAGAGCTACATTTCGTCTGGGTTTTTACCGAGCGCCAAAGTCCGTCCGATTGGGGTCAGCAGGGACTCCAAGATCGATCCTTCGTTGGACAAGGACCATCTAACGAGCAAATGGTGGGCGCCGGAGATTGAACCCCGGCGCCTGGCGCTCGTTTAATCTTTCGGTAGGTCGACCAACGGAGTTTTGCGGACTTCGATCGGACGGTCAGTTTGGATTCTCTGCACTTGTTGCAGGGCACTGTCGACGGCCGATTTATCTGCCAGAAACGTTTAATCGTGCAAAACGACAGGCGCGCGCATCATTGATAACTTAAGAGGTGCGTATTCTTACCATTTGCACTCAATTCAAACCGTGAATCTTTAGTTTGCCCTTGGTGGGCTTTGCCTCCTGTACTCCTGTATATGATTAACTGGAAGTTCCTGCCCTTGCTTGCTTGTGCAGCCAGCTTGTTAGCTCCTCTGCCAACCCTCGCGCAGAGGAAACCGAAGATAATAATGGTGACTCACGGTCAGGCAGCCGATTCATTTTGGCTGATCGTGCGAAACGGCGCCGAAGCGGCTGCTGGGGAAACTGACAGTGACCTGGAATATCGTTCCCCCGAAAAATTCGACTTGGCGGTCATGTCGCGGATGATCGACGAGGCAGTTGCCTCCAAACCGGACGCTCTGATCGTATCGATCCCGGACGCCGTGGTGTTGGGCCCATCGATTCGGGCAGCGGTAGCGGCGAAAATCCCCGTGATTTCAATCAATTCGGGATTGGAAGTGTCAAGTCAGCTCGGATGCCTGATGCACATCGGCCAACAGGATGAATCGGCCGGGAAAAAAGCCGGGGAACGCATGAAGGCGTCCGGAGTGAAGAACGCCCTCATCCTGAACCAGGAAGTTGGAAATCTGGGCCTGGAACAGCGAATCAAAGGCTTTAGGGAAGGTTTCGAGGGTCCGTTTCATCATGTCCAGATCCTTCCGATCTCCATGGACTTCAAAGAGTGCCAGGAGGTTGTCGCCGATTATATAAACAAATATCCCAGCTTGGATGGAATAGTCGCCCTGGGTCCGATTGTCGCCGAACCAACCCTGCAAGCAGTCGAGCAGGCCGGGAAGATAGGTCAAATCAAACTTTGCACCTTCGACATTTCGCCCGTGGTCGTCGAAGCGCTGGTGAAAAAACAAATTGAGTTCGCAATCGATCAGCAAGAGTGGCTTCAGGGTTATCTGCCAGTCGTCTTTTTGGCGAACTACATTAGATATGGCTCCATGCTGCAGAACAATTTGATCCTGACCGGCCCGAGTTTCGTGACTCCCGAAAACGCTCAGAAAGTGGTGAATCTCCTTAGCCTTGGATTCCATTGAGTACGGTGAAAACGTATCGGCGGGTCGGCGTGATAGAGAGCGCTGGGAAAGGCACCTCTCCGCCCCTGCGGATTCAGGCCGCTGAAACCGCGAATGACGACACGTCCCCTGGCGCGCGGCGAAAAGTTGTCTAGATTAACTTTCTCGCCATGGATAGCCTCCCTTCTGAAGCCGAGCAGCATGAACGCATCCGAACGACCGTATTTCAAAGCCCCGATGAGGCTGTTCGCCTGGTGGCGGCTTCTCTTGCTCGGCTGATTCGTCGGCGCCAGGACGAGAGTCGAACAGCCGTTCTCGGCCTCGCCACCGGTTCGACCCCAGTCAAGCTTTATAGAGAATTGATCAGATTGCACCGAGACGAGCGGCTTTCATTCCGGAACGTTGTGACGTTCAATCTCGATGAATACTATGGGCTGCCGCCGCATCATCCGGAGAGTTACCGGCATTTCATGGAAGTGCAGCTTTTCAGTCACATTGATGTTCCGTTGGACAATGTTCACGTGCCGGACGGTCTTATCCCGCGCTCGGAGGTGTTTGCCTACTGTCAGGAGTACGAGCGCAAGATGCTGGCTGCCGGAGGGATTGATGTCCAGATTCTCGGCATCGGCCGAACCGGACACATCGGATTCAACGAACCCGGCTCCGGGATTGATTCCCGAACCAGAATGGTAGCGCTCGACCGTTTGACTCGGCGTGATGCAGCTCGGGATTTTCGCGGTGAAGCGAATGTTCCTGCCTACGCGATCACCATGGGCGTGGGAACGATTCTACGAGCCAAGGAACTCGTGTTGCTTGCCTGGGGTGAATCCAAGGCCGCGATTCTTCGTGAGGCGATCGAAGGTCCTCAGACTGACACTGTCCCGGCCAGTTTCCTGCAGCGCCATGCAAGTTGCCGATGTTACGTCGACGAAGCTGCCGCAAGTGAACTGACGCGATTTCGGTTCCCCTGGAAGGTCGGTCCCGTCGAGTGGACTCCCGAGCTCATTCGCAAAGCGGTCGTTTCTCTAGCCAGCGATTTGAAAAAACCTGTGCTGCGGTTGCGGGACGAAGACTACGCTGAAAATGGTTTGGCCGCCTTACTTGTCGAAACAGGTTCGGCGTACAGCCTCAATATTCGCATCTTCAACGAGCTGCAACACACCATTACCGGTTGGCCAGGTGGAAAGCCGAATGCCGACGACTCCAACCGGCCGGTTCCGGCGAACCCCGCCCAAAAACGCGTCCTGGTTTTCGGGCCGGAACCGCTGGATGCCGAGTTGGGTATGGCCGGGACACTCCATCGGCTGCGCCGTCACCAGCACGAGGTGACCTTCGCTTACCTGACTTCCGGGAATCTCGGCGTGCCCGACAACGAAGCCCGGATGGCGATCAGTCTTCTGAACGAGTTGAGTGTTGATCGTCCAGCGGATACCCAGGGAAAAGATCGACTGGACCAACTTTCGGACGAACTTGAAAAAAAGGCGCCGTTTGACGAGGACAGTCCCATGCTCCGCCAGTTCAAGGGACTGATTCGAAAGGCGGAAGCGCGCGCTTCCTGCCAGGTACTCGGTCTCGACCTCGAAAAGGTGCTCTTCCAAGATCTTCCGTTTTACGAAAAAGGTCGCTATCGGCAGTTCAAGTCCACAGATGAGGATGTGACCGCGATCCGGGAATTGTGCCGACGAATCCGGCCCGATCAGATCTACATCACAGGATCCGGGGCAGAGCCAGGCAGTGTCTCCGGGATTTCATACCGCCTGGTGACCTCAGCTCTGGAGGAGTGCGGCGCCGAACCCTGGATGAAAGCTTGCCAGGTCTGGCTGTATGCATCCAGCGAACGTCCCTGGTCTCCTCATGAAATCAACATGGCCGTACCTCTCAGCCCGGCGGAGTTGGCGGTGAAGTTGGATTGTCTCTTTCACCATCGGTCCCAGAGAAGCCAAACTCCATTCCTTGGGACTCAATCCGGCGAAAGCTGGCAACAAGCGGAAAACAATAATCGGGCCACCGCTCAACGCTACGATCGCCTCGGTTTGGCAGAGTACGAAGCAATCGAGTCGTTCCGACGACAGAAAGAATCAGAGGCGCGCACGGGCCTGTGATGCCTCCCACTTATGTGACGATGCACTAGCAGCTAGTACATCGTCTCGAGGACGCTAGGAAATCTCGCGAGCAGAAACGCTCTCGAAATTTCCAGGTTCTAACCTGTCAAAGCTGTCCAGGAACTTTACCCGGAAAGTTCCGGCGCCTTCCGTTCGCGCCTGTTCCGCCGCCCATTCCCCGGCAAGACCGATAAACGCCATCGCGTGAACCGCGGCAGCCAGCGGAATCGGCTGCACAGCAAGAAATGCCGCCACGATCGACGTGGCGACACAACCCATTCCCGTGACGCGTGTCATCAGCGAGTGGCCGTTTGCAATGGAGAAAATCCGCTCTCCGTCTGAGGCGTAGTCGGTCTTTCCTGTGCCGACCACGCCGCAGCCTATCTTCCGGGCCGCCTTGCGCACGATTTCTCCCGGGTCCTTCAGATCGACGCCCGCGTCGACACCTTTGCCTCCCCACTCCATGCCGGCAAAAACCGAAATCTCGGCCAGATTTCCCCGAATGATCGTCGGTGTGCCGGATCGCAAGAGATCTTCGATCAGTTTTCTACGCAGATTCGTGGCGCCAATCGCAACCGGGTCCAGCGCCACCGGTTTCCCGAGCCCCTGAGCTGTCTTGATCGCTTTTAGCATCGTCGCGATCGAGTGGGAATTCGGTGTGCCGATGTTAATGTTAAGCGCGTTCGATACCGCGACCAGTTCCTCCGTCTC
>DATHPZ010000131.1:0-3058 GCA_035483355.1 Chthoniobacterales bacterium
GCGCCAGTCGTTCCAATCCAACCACGTTCGACGGTTGGTTGCGGAGACTCAGCTTTGGCGGGATTTGCTTTCGCCATCGCGTCCGGATATTCGCCCGAAGACACGTTAAGGCTTGCAGCAGCCTGCGGTCAGGCAAATTGCCTGGCCGATTCTCCGGGTGCCGCGCGGCTCGAGGATATCCAGGACCTTCAAAAGAAGACCTCGGTTCAAACGCTTGGTTCTGTGCTGGAAGCGAATCGAGAGTGATGACCACCCAAAACAATCTCCGCGTCAGTGTCGTCGGCGAGTTGAACCTGGACCTGGTTCTCTATGGGCTTCCCGGACATTTTGATTTGGATCGGGAGTATCTGGCCTCGGACTTGAGCCTTACGCTCGGCAGCTCTTCGGCAATATTTGCTCATAATTTCGCGCTGCTCGGGAATTCTGTCGGGTTTCATTCAGCGGTCGGCGACGATCCGCTTGGCAAACTGTGTCTCGAACGCCTTAGGGAAAGCGGCGTAGACGTATCGACCGTTAAGGAATTTCTCGCCAAGAAAACGGGCCTCACGGTCATTCTCCCCCAGCCCGAAAAACGGTTTATTCTTACCTATCCTGGCGTAATGGCAGAAATGCGTTTCGAGGATCTCGACCTCACACAGATATTCGGCGCTCGCCATTTACATCTCTCTTCGTATTTTCTTCAAAAGGCTCTTCGCCCGCGCGTGCCGGACCTTTTTCGCTTGGCAAAGGAGGCCGGACTTTCTACCTCCATGGATACCAATGACGATCCCGACGATCGCTGGGACCCCGAGGTCCTGGAGGTGCTTCCTTGGTTGGATGTGCTTCTGCCCAATGAATACGAGGGCTGCCGTCTGGCCCGAACCGATGATCCGATGCTGGCGTTGGATTTTCTGGCGGCAAGAGTTCCATTGGTGGTTATGAAACGCGGAGAAAAAGGAGTGTTCGCTCGCCGTGGATCAGAAAGTTTTGAAGCTCCGCCACCAAAAGTCGCGGCTGTGGACACCATCGGCGCCGGTGACAGTTTCGATGCTGGCTTTCTTCATCAGTTCATTCGAGGCACGAAAATCGAAGAGTGTTTGAGATATGGCAACCTGACTGGCGCGCTCTCTACGACTCGTGGCGGCGGCACCGAGGCATTTAGAGAAGCCCAGCACCGGGAATCATTCCTCGCTCAGTAACCGCTTCAGTGATCCGCAGGATCCCGGAAGCGCCGATTATCGAGAAGATTTGGATACGCGTGTAAGTTGCCGGTGACCTTAACGGAGAAGTTTTGCTCGGCCGACAGCCCGTCTATGCCTTGGACAGCGAGATGGACCGTGAAAGTCGCTGCTCTCGTGTAGGCGTGAGACACCTTGGGGCCGTCTGCGGTGGTCCCGTCACCGAAATCCCAAACATAATTGACTGCAGGCACTCGGCTGGATTCTGCTTCGGCCGACAACGAAAAAGTCTCGCTGGCATTGACCGCCGACGGCACATTTGCAATCACCGTCGGGGCGGCCGGCGAAACGTTGTTGTCGACGATCTTAATCACTCTGACAGATTCCGGTTGATTCTCAATCTGCGCAGTGTCACCGGCGAGGGTGACCGGTGCGTTCTGGTTTAGAACATCGAAAGCCGCAAAGGAATGTTCCGAAGGCAGGCCGAGGTCCGCGAGTCTCAACGTGTGCGACCGCGGAGACTTTGTCCAATTGAAGACCGTCAGGATTGCCTGGCGCGGACTTTCGCGCAGAAAGAAGATGCTCGGCTGCTCATCTCCAGGTTCATACGTCATCAGGTCGATAGGTGTCGATGCTCGTCCAAGTTTGGGCATGTTCAGTAGGTCCTGATTCTCGATGAGTGCCAATCGATCCTTCTGCGAACCCATAAGCAGCATGTCATCGCCGATTTCGTACATGCCTCCGGAGACCGCGGAGAGAGCGATCGACGCTTGCGCCGCGGACAGAGGATACGAGGCAGAAGCGCGTGTGTGTTCGCTGAAGAATTCCTCCGTGGTGTTGAAGGCATCCGGATCATCCAGGAAGAAATTGCGATGCATGTAGAAGCGGGCGGCAATACCAGCGGCGGCAGTTCTCGTCCCTTCGAACGAATGGGCGGTGTCGGCGGAAGTGCGTCCCGTATCGACCAGACCGACCGGGGTGAGCATGGGGCTGCCGTCCTTGTCGAGGATCACGTCCTCGCCCACGGCATCGCGAATGATTTGCAAGCCGATGCGGAGTGCTTCCAGCGCCGTGGTGTCGGGGCGATACATGAAACCTTCGATGGCGCTGCTATCCATAAAGTCGAGTTTGATGAAGCGGACTCCCCATTCACGAACCAACGTCCGGTACGTCTGGCGCAAGTATTCTTGTGCGCCGGGATTGGTGGTATCGAGCACGTAGATCAAGTCGGATTTCTGATGCCAGAGTTGCTGTGTGTAGATGGGTTCGCCCTTGGCGTTGTGAACGAGCCAATCCTTGTGTTGCTCGTACACCCAGGCACGAGAGGTCACTTGAAACGGGGCAGTCCAGACGCCAAAGGTCAGGCCGTCGCCAGTGACGTGGTATCCCACGGCGCGCATACCATTTGGAAATTGCGTGGAATTCGCTGTTACATATTCTCCGCGGGCATACTGGTAGCCTTCATCCACCTGGAAAAATTTGTAGCCGAGCGCTTTTAGATGTGCGGATTGCCAATCGGCATTAGCGAGGGTTCCGCCTTCGTTGATCGCGGCGTAGTAGGCCGTCCAGCTCCACCAACCGATGGGAGTCTGTCCGGAGACGCGAGCGTGGTGTAACTTGCGAACCGCATCGCCGTAGACCAACAACTGGTTGTGATAGTCGGGTCCAGCTTCGAGCATGAGTCGTTCGGAGTCGAGCTTCCCTCCGGGTTCGATCGGGAGATTCAGCTCGAGCTGATTTTCCGCCGGATCATTTTTCAAATCGAATTCCTTTTGAATCTCCGTGGTTCCCGCGAGATCAACGCTATAAGACGCGATCTTTGTTGTTGCGCCTTCCGGTGCGGTTTGCAGATGGAGGTACGTCAGAAGGCGGTCGGCAGTAAGCGCACCAATGAATAGGCT
>DATHPZ010000132.1:0-7734 GCA_035483355.1 Chthoniobacterales bacterium
CGAAAACCGATCATTGGCAAAATATGAAGCAACACGCGCGAATCGACACCGCCCGAGACCCCAACCAGATGCCGTTCCTCCCTGGGATAGCTTAAAGTCGCTGCCTTCACTCGATCCACCCAGGGAAAGCGTTCGGCGTTCACCGTTCGCCGTTCACTGTTCATCGTTCGCCGTTCACTGTTCGACTCCAGGTTCAGCGTTCACCATTCTTCAGGGTAGGCGAACGAACCATCCTGGTTTGACCGATTTTGAACGGCGAACGGTGAACGGCGAACGGTGAACGTTACTTGGAGGGCAGGTTGTGAAACACCGCATAGGGAAAGGCATCGAAACTTTTCAGCGGCAGCGTATCCAATCCGGCTTTAATGGTTCGGCCGGTTAACTGATCCTTCATGGCCGGAAGCGTTTTATCAATGAGGAGCTCCGTCTCTTTCCAATCAAAACCGGATTCGGCTGTCCCGAGGCGTGTCGTGAAGCGCGGAACAATCACCAAAATCATTTGCGAGTCCAGTTCCCGGGAAAACGCGACGCAGCAGTCGGCGAGTTCGCCATTAGCGTAGAATGAGTAATAACTGCCGGTTTCGAATAGGGCCGGCGCAATCTGCCGAAGATGCAGCAGCCGTGAGGTGATCAACATTTTGATACGGCCATCCTGCCAAGTCTTGAAGAGGGTGTCCGCGTTCTCCGTCTGAACTTCTTCGAGGATCTGTTTGCGCAAAGTGAAATCCACCGGACGGCGATTGTCGGGGTCGACCAGGCTGAAGTCCCACAATTCAGTGCCTTGATAGATATCCGGTACCCCGGGAACAGTGAATTTCAGAATCGTTTGCGTGAGCGAATTCAATACGCCATGCCAAGCGATCTTTGCCGCGGCCGGTTCGAATTTGGACCGGAAGCCGTGGTCGGGTCCGAGCGTACCGGCGATGAATTCCTTTACCGCGTTTTCCCAATCTTCGTTTGGCTGAATCCAGCTGCTGTTCACTTTGGCTTCTTTGATGGCCTTAAGCATGTACCGCTGAATTCGCTCCACATACTCTTCGTTGACCGCTTCGATCGAAAATGGCCAGGTACCCAATAGTGTTTGATAGATCAGATATTCTTCGTTCATGCTCGGGGCTGAGTCGCCTTCGATATTTCTTTTCCAGGCAGAGTTCAATGAACGCCACTCGTGGATCCACTTTTGCCACTCGTCCGGCATTTCACTCAGCACTGTCATTCTGGCTCGCGCGTCTTCGCTCCGTTTTGTGTCGTGTGTCGTCGAAGCAAGCAGAGTCCGCGGTCTATCCGCGAGTCGCGCACGGTTTCTTTCGTGAAATCGCTCCAAGCTGATACCGAATTGTTGTGGGTTTCCTCCCACTTCGTTGAGCGCGGCAAGGCGGTTAAAAATATAGAATGCGGTATCTTCCAAACCTTTCGCCATCATCGGGCTGGTGCATTGTTGAAATTTCAGAACAAACTCCAGCCGCAATCGCCGAGTCTCGCTATCGGAGTCGTCCAATTTTTCAAGGAGAAGGATGTCTCGCAGGAAATCGAAAATCGAGGTGTCGATGGACGCATTTCGTCGTTTGGCCGCGCGCACGGCGCGCAGAATGACCTGCCGATCTGCCTCGGAAACTCCGGCTTCAGCGCTGATATAGGTCCGATAGACTGGAAAACAAGCGATCAATTCGCGGACGACAGTCCTCAAGGAATCGAGCGTAAAGTCTCGGTGTAACCGGTCCCGTTCAGAGACATCACTCAACATGTGACCGAGCGATTCGATATCGCTGGCCAGAGAGACGTCCATGACCAGTTTCTTTTTCTCGTAGATCAGCGATTCAAAGTGAACGTGCCGCTCAATAAATTCTCGGTAGATCCTGGAGAATTTTTCTGCGTGGTTGGAATCGACCAGGAGTTGGGTGATTTCCGTGGTGAAATCGTAACCGGTGGTTCCGTAAACCGGCCAATCGCTCCGAAGCTTTTCGTCTTCGGACAAGATTTTTTCCACAATCAGATAGAGGCCGATACCGGGCTCGCCCGAATCACCATCGACAAGCTCTGAGTATCGGCGTTGCAGTGAGGTCAGATACTGTTTCGGATCCCGGAGACCATCGACATGATCGATGCGCAACCCTGTTACACTGTGCGTTTCCAGGAGTTCAAAAAGGAATTTATGAATCGTATCGAAGACAACCGGGTTCTCGACTCGAATTGCCGCGAGTTCGTTGACGTCAAAGAAGCGCCGGTAGTTGATCTCCTCGGCCGCAACTTTCCAGTAGCTTAAGCGATAGGCTTGTGCGTCGAGCAGTTGGTCGAGCTTGTCGAAGGAGTGTGCTGCACCGACATGACCCTCGATCTGCCTGATCGCCAGTTCTATTGCTTCCTCGACTTGCGGGCATTCTCGGCAGAGCCGGAAAATACGGCGCTTGATGACTTCCTTTTCTCTGGCCCTTTCGCGAATCTTCTCCTCGTCGGTGTGAGTGCGTGGAGGAAGATATTCGAGTGCGGTTAGGATGCTCTCGAGGTCGAGATACATATCTTCGTCCGAATATTGGCTCAATTTCTCCAATGCGATTCGAAGCAAAAAATGGTAAGTGCGCGGGTTGAGCGGAAAGACCCAATCGAAATAGGTCAGGTAAAAGGCTCCTTCCTCGAACCGGAGATGAAATTCGCCGCGCTCAAGAACTCTGCCGTACTGGTCGCCCAGAATCGGAAGCAGTACCTTGTTGCGAAGCGCCTCTTTGAGCGGATCCCAGTCGATGTCAAAGAACTGCGCGAATCTCGAACTGGGACCGTTCTCCAAGACATCCATCCACCACTCGTTCTGTGGATCAATGATGCCCATGTGGTTGGGAACGAAATCCGCAATTTGACCCATGCCGCCCTCTTTCAGAGCCGCCACCATGGCATCAAAATCTTCCCGGTTGCCGATCGGCGGGTTTAGTTCGTTATGATTGCTGACGTCGTACCCATGATCGCTGTCGGGGCGCGAGCGAAAGAACGGTGAACTGTAAATATCGCTGATCCCAAGTTTTTGCAGGTACGGGATGATTTCAGTCGCATCTTTGAAACCGAAATGTCGGTTGAATTGCAATCGATAGGTCGATTTCGGTACGCGGGGTGCAGATGCCATATCCTCATTTCTCCTCTCACTGATCGCATTTTTGAGCGTGCCGCTTCATGTATTCTGCTCGTCCTGTTCGCAGAATACGATCAACTCGGGATCGATCAGCGCGACTTTGTCACCGTCGCGATCAAAGCGCCTCGCCTCGGTTCCTCCGTAAATCTTTTCATTCGTTGACTTCACGAATTTCCAGCTCCGACCCTTCCCAGGTCGCAGCAGCTCATTTTCTCCAAGTTCCAGAACCGTCTCATTTGCCAAAAGCTGAGCCACCACCAGGATGTCTCCCGTATCTTTTCGTCGATAGCGAATGGCGATCGCGGTGCGCGAAACCCGCTCGACTTGCCAACGACCACGGCGACGATCCGTCAGGTTGTCTCGGCGAAACCGCAGGAAATCGCGGTATAGCCGGAGCGTTTCGAGATGCGGCTGCCCCTCTAGTTGTGTCCAGTCCAACTTTGAATTCGTGAAGGTGGTCACCGCCTGGGGATCAGGGATTCGTGCGCGTTTGGCCGGATCTCGAAACTCCGAAAATTCAGCAAACTCCTTGCGGCGCCCTTCGGTTACGCCTTTACCCAATTCATCATGATGATCGGTGAAGTAAAGGAAAGCGGTCGAGGCTGCCCATTCCTGGCCCATGAAGAACATCGGCGTATAGGGCTCCATGAGTAGAAGCGCGGATGCAGCCCGGTAGGCCGCGGGCGAAATCAACTGATTCAGCCGCTCGCCATAGGCGCGATTCCCAACCTGGTCGTGATTCGAAATACAATGGACAAAATGTTCGGGTGCAAGATCTGCGCCCGCCGTGCCGCGCGGAATACCGTCTTTCTGTAATTCCCCGGTAAACAACCATCCTTCCCGCACCGTCTTCACCAGCTCCTCCATGGTGCCTTTAAAGTAGGCCATGTAGCCCTCATTCTCGTTCGTCATTTGCACGCGGACCACATGATGGAAGTCATCGGCCCAAACCGCATCGCACCCGTATCCGCCCTGGTCACGCGGAAGGAGCAATTTCCGCTCGTTTCTTGGATCCTCGCAGATCACCAGCGCGCCACAGGCCTGTATGCGTTCCGCAATTTCCTGAATCAGGTGCTTGGGAGAATCGTCCGGGATGGCGTGTGTGGCGTCGAGCCGGAAACCGTCAATGTGGAATTCTTTTACCCAATAGAACGGGTTTTCCGCGAAATGTCGTCGGACGGGCGCCGCGTCAGGTCCGTCCAAGTTGAAAGCGGCTCCCCACGGAGTGTGATGCGAAGCGTTGAAGTAGTGATCGGAATAGACACCCATGTAATTCCCATCGGGTCCGAGATGGTTGTAGACGACGTCGAGGAGGACGGTTAAGCCCACTTGGTGCGCGACGTTCACGAGAGTTCTCAGGTCGTCCGGCCTTCCGTACGCTCGAGACGGAGCATAAATCGATACGCCGTCGTAACCCCAGTTCCTGTCGCCGGCGAAGTCTGCGATCGGCATCAGTTCAATGGCGTTGACTCCGACTCCCTTCAAGTAATCGAATCGCGCGGCAATCGCTTCGAATGTGCCTTCCCGGGTGAAAGTGCCAACGTGCAACTCGTATATCACCAACTCGTGCAAGGCCGTCGGCTTCCATCCGGGATCCGTCCAACGAAAGGAACGTCCGTCCACGACTTGCGATGGTCCGTGGACGCCCTGCGGTTGAAATCGGGAGGCAAGATCAGGGACCGGATTGCTGTCGAGCCGGTACTTGTAGAGCGTGCCGGCCGAAGCTGCAGGGTCAATCGCGCTATAATATCCGCTTGCTTCCCGTTCCATTGGGATTTCTCGTACCACGCTCTCATGATCGTCGAGGACGACAACGGAAACATTTTTCTTTCCTGTTGTCCAAGTCCGAAATGCCACGCCTTCCTCCTGCAGTTCCGCGCCCTGGGAAACAATTCTATTTTCCATCGAGTGTCGTTTCTGTGGTCTGAGTTGGAACCTTTGAAGGCGATTTTCCTGTTTTTGTCGTCCAGGCAGCTTCCCGCGCGAAACGCTCTTCTCCTTCGCAAAGCTTCAAGAGACCAAAACTCCGGTCGACTAATTCCACTTCGTCGCCGGCGGGAATAATCTTCTGATGTCTAACAAAGCCGCGTTCGTTGTTTGTATCCACCACCAATTCCCACCGGATCTCTTCTCGGCCCGGGAGGATAAATGTAAGTGGTTCATAGTGTGCGTTGAACAAGAGAATGAAAGTATCGTCTCGGATGGATTCCCCCTTGGAATCGCGCACATCGTTGGTTGATCCGCTGATCAACATGCCGAGACATTTCGCGAATCCGTTTTTCCAATCCTGCTCGTTCATCTCAGCGCCAGTCGGGCTGAACCACATAATATCCTTCACTTCCAAGCCGCGGATCCTTCTGACCTTGAAATATTTTGGACGGCGAAGGACCGGATGCTCTTTCCGGAATCGGATCAGCTTTTTTGTGAATTCAAATAAACTCTTTGCCTCCTCGTCCCAATTCCAATTGAACCAGTTGAGCTCATTATCCTGACAATAGGTATTGTTGTTTCCGTGCTGTGTCCGGGCGAATTCGTCTCCTGCGTTGAGCATCGGTACGCCTTGCGACAGCACCAAAGTTGCCAGGAAATTGCGACGCTGCCGCCTTCGAAGTCGATTCACTTCCGGGTCATCCGTGGGACCCTCCGCACCACAATTCCAAGAGTTATTATTATTGTCACCGTCTCGATTCTCTTCCCCGTTCGCTTCATTGTGTTTGTCGTTGTAGGAAACGAGGTCGTTCAGAGTGAACCCATCGTGCGCAGTGACAAAGTTGATGCTGGCGTATGGCTTCTTGCCTTGGTGCTCATAGAGGTCGGGGCTGCCCGTCAAGCGATAGGCGAACTCGCCAATCGTGGCGTCATCCCCTTTCCAATAGCGGCGGATGCAATCCCGATATTTGCCGTTCCACTCGGACCAGGGCGCCGGGAAGTTGCCGACCATATAGCCTCCTTCGCCCACATCCCATGGTTCAGCGATCAGCTTCACTTGAGACAGGATTGGGTCCTGCAGTAGGATGTCGAAAAACGTGGCGCTTCGGTCGACAAAGTGCTCCTCACGTCCCAGCGTCGATGCGAGATCGAAACGAAACCCGTCCACGCGCATTTCCGTTACCCAATAGCGAAGGCTATCCAGGATGAGCTGCAGCACCCGTGGGTTAAGCGTGTTCGGCGTGTTGCCGCATCCCGTGTAGTCCATGTAAAAGCGGCGATCGTTCGCCACCAATCGGTAAAACGCGGGATTGTCGACGCCTTTGAACGAGATCGTTGGACCCAAATGATTTCCCTCCGCCGTGTGATTGTAGACGACGTCGATGATGACTTCGAGCCCGGCCCGGTGCAGCTCCCGCACCATTTCTTTGAAGTCGGTCACCTGACCGCCTTGGGTTCCTTTACTGGAATAGCCGCTCTCAGGGGCAAAAAAACCGATCGAGCTGTACCCCCAGTAGTTGCTCAGCCCTCGGTCCTGCAGGAATCCCTCATCGACATGCTCGTGCACCGGGAGAAGCTCGACCGCAGTCACGCCCAGTTCTTTGAAGTATTTAATCGCCGCAGGCCAGGCCAAACCGGCGTACGTCCCACGGATCTCGTCCGGTACTTTTTCCCATAATTTGCTGAAACCGACGACGTGAACTTCATAGATCACCGACTCATGCAGAGGAGTATTCGGGCGCTGGTCTTTTCCCCAGGCAAAAGAAGGGTCGATCACCACGGATTTCGGAATATTCCGGGCATTATCTCTGTAATCTCGCTTCAGATCTTCGCCCGGATCACCCACCGGGTAGGCGAACATCTCAGGACCCCATTGAATCTTCCCCGCAATCGCTTTGGCGTAGGGATCGAGGAGAACTTTGGAAGCGTTAAACCGGTTGCCGTTCTGCGGCTCGTACGGTCCATAAACCCTGTAGCCGTAGAGCTGACCGGGACGGACGTCAGGCAGGAACACATGCCACACGTGATCGGTGCATTCAGTCATTCGGACTCTGATTGTTTCATGGTCCGAGTCAGGCCGATCAAACAAGCAGAGGTCTACGCCTGTGCAATTTTCCGAATAGATGGAGAAGTTCACGCCTTCCGCGGCCCACGTCGCGCCCAGGGGATAGGGTGCTCCTGTCCATACCCGCACTTTGTTCATACTGTTGGTAACCCCTAACGCGTATCGGTTTTTTGTCGAACACGAACTGCCGCGGCGTCTCAGTTTGTAAACGCGCAATTTCGCTTTTCTCCGTTTTTGCTACATTCGGCTGCCGGATAGAACGATGAAGAAGCGAGTATTAATTATGTCGACCAGTGCGGGAACCGGTCACGTTCGAGCTGGGGAGGCCTTAACCAAGGTTTTCGAGGAGCACCCCGGGGTAGGCGAGGTTCTCCATAGTGATGCGCTTCGTTTCACGAATAAGCTGTTCCGAGACTTCTATTCCAAGCTTTACACTCGCCTCGTGAAAGACGCACCGGACTTCCTCGGGTGGTGGTACAAGCAGAGCGACGAACCCTGGAAAACGGATGGTATGCGTCTCATGCTCGACCGATTGAACACAGGGCCCCTGGTAAAATTCATCCGGCAATTCAATCCACACATCACGGTTTGCACCCACTTCATGCCCGCCGGTATTATTTCG
>DATHPZ010000133.1:0-9129 GCA_035483355.1 Chthoniobacterales bacterium
TGGCCCTCAACGGAATCTCGAACCGGACAGGAAAAGACTTCGCCGTCAGGAATATTGTGCTGACCCCCGCAGATGATCGCAGGGATGCCTTTGATGCTGAAACGCAGATCAGTTCCGGGCCCGGTGATTTGGACCTGATCCGTGTTTTCCATCAGTGATTTTAAGGCCTCCATGCCCGGCTTCATTTTGGAGTAATCGAGCGTGCAAACCTTGAAATACAAATCTTCAAATGCCTCTGTGCTCATCCCGGCCATTTGCGCCATGGCCGGAGTTGGCCAGCGCAAGACGACCCACTTTGTTTTGTTAACCCTCTGCTCAACCACCGGTTGGAGCAATTTCATTGCGAGCTGCATCCGCTCGGGAGCGACATCGGAAAACTCGGTCGTATTATGGCTGCCACGAAGCGCGACGTAGGCGTCCATCACTTTCATTCTGCCCATTTCGAATTCGCGCAGGGTCCGATATTGGTCCTCTTCGGCACCTCTGAGCAATTCCCTCGCGATCACATTCGATTGAAGATTTACGAACGGAAAAGCGCCTTTGGAGCGCGCGGAGCGGATCAAAGCGATAACCATCTCGGGGGGCGCGTCGAAGGCATCGATCAGGACCCGCTCGCCTTTTTTGAGCTTCGTTGAGAAACCGATTAAAACCTCTGCGAGAACTTCAAAACGCGGATCTATCATGGGAAATGAGTAGACTTAGTGGGATAAACTGCTACTGCAACACAAAAAAGTGATGATCGGGGTGACGAAGATTCTGGATCGATCCAAGGCTGCCGAGGTGCGGAACCGGCACCCAGAGAAAACAATCGTCTTCACGAACGGTTGCTTTGATATCCTGCATGCCGGACATGTGCGGTATCTGGCGGCAGCCAAACAACTCGGCGACATCCTGGTGGTCGGTCTGAATGGTGACGAGTCAGTTCGGGAATTGAAGGGGGAAGGCCGCCCATTGAATCCGCAGGAAGATCGGGCGGAAGTGATGGCCGCGCTCGAGGCAGTCGATTATGTGATCATATTTAGTGAGAAGCGGGCCGACCATCTTTTGCGGCAGGTGCGTCCGGGGGTGTACGCCAAGGGCGGCGATTACACCGTCAACAGCCTTGACCCGGACGAAGTGGTCGCGCTGCAGGAGATCGGCGCAAAAATCGAGATTCTGCCGTGGGTGCCCGGCAGATCGACTTCGAAGCTCGTCGAGGCCATGCAGCGAAGATGAAACATCCGTTGCGGCTGGGAGTGCTGGGATCCGGAAAAGGATCGAATTTCCGGGCGATCATGGAACAGATCGTAGACGGCCGATTGGATGCCGAAGTGCGCATCGTCATTTCCGACGTGGAAAATGCCGGTATTCTAAGTTTTGCCCGCGATTTTCAGATCCCCGCTCTGTATGTTCGCCCGGGCCGGTTTCGAACCAGGCTCGAGCCGGAAGTCGAGGAGGATATCGTTCGGTTGTTGGTCGAAGCGGATGTCGAACTGGTGGTTCTTGCCGGCTTCATGCGAATTGTTAAACAACCGCTGCTGAGCGCGTTTCCACGAAAAATCATCAACATTCACCCCTCGCTACTGCCGAAGTTTCCCGGATTGGAAGCATGGAAACAGGCTCTCACGGCAGGGGAGAAAGTAACCGGGTGCACCGTACACTACGTCGACGCAGCAATCGACGCAGGTGAGATTCTCGGCAATGCGACCGTGCCGATACTTCCGGGTGATACCCCTGCAAGCCTGCATGCGCGGATCCAGGAGTCGGAACACCTGCTTTTGCCGGCGGTGATTGCCGCGATCGCCAAAAGCTTTCACGAACTAGCGTAAGCGCCAGCGGCCCAGGACCGGTCCGCGAAATCTGGTCTGTTTCCTTGCGTTTTGATTCCGAGTATCCCAATCTTGGGCGGTTATGAAGAAAATCGAGGCGATCATTAAACCTTTTAAGATGGAGGACGTGAAAGAGGCCCTGACCGAGATCGGAATCGCGGGGATGACCGTCAGCGAAGTTAAAGGCTTCGGACGCCAAAAGGGTCATACGGAAATTTATCGCGGCAGCGAGTACACAGTCGATTTTCTTCCGAAAGTAAAATTTGAAATCGTGGTCGGGGACGACCGAGTCCAGAAAGCCGTCGAAACAATCGTCGAGGCGGCGCGGACCGGGAAGATCGGTGATGGGAAGGTTTTTGTGGTGGCGATCGAACAAGCCATTCGAATTCGAACTGAAGAACGGGGTGAATCTGCCATCTGAGCCCGTCGGGGCCCCGATCCCGGAGATCGCACGGTTCTAACCCGGGACCCGCAAGACGGCGAAAGAGATTTCATGGGAGCGGATAATCTCCTTCCAGATCTCCAGGCGTCAATCGTATGCGAAGACGTGCGGCAGGAAGTGAACGGCCTTCAGACCCTCGTGGGAGTGATTAACGTTCTTCCGACGCCGACGCTGCCGGTCGGTCTGTTAAAGCTCTGTCTCTGGACCCGTTGGTGCGGGGGTTTCGGAAAATTTCGCCAGACCTCCCGGATCCTTGGTGTCGAGGAGGTGCAGCTGATGGCCGAATCGCACATCGAATTTGAGCTAAAGGAACTGGACGGGCACGTGACCAACGTGAACGTGTTCGCCGGCGTACAATTCCAGCAGTACGGATTGCACCACGTGGAGATACTTTTGGATAACGACCTGATCCTTCGGTATCCTCTTCCGGTCGTGAGAGTATGAACCGCGCCTGGCAGGTACACTTTTCCCACTCTCCTTTTTGCATTAAAGACTCTAACAACGAATCATTCGAATCCCCCCTATGAGCATGAACATTGAATCGCACCTGGTCGAGAATCGGGTCTTCAAGCCAAAGAAGGAATTCTCAAAAAAGGCGCACATCTCAAGTTTGGCCGACTATCAGGAGTTGTATCGCAAATCGATCAAGAACCCGGAGAAATTCTGGGCGCAACAAGCTGCGGAGTTTCTCTTGTGGCAGAAAAAGTGGAAGACAGTGCTCGAATGGAAAGAGCCCTACGCGAAGTGGTTCGTCGGGGGTAAATTGAATGTCTCCGAGAACTGCCTCGACCGTCATCTGACGGGGGCTACCCGCAATAAAGCTGCATTGATCTGGGAAGGTGAGCCCGGTGATAAATTGACGTTGACCTACCAGCAGCTTCATCGCGAGGTCTGCAAGTTCGCGAACGTTCTCAAGCGGAATCATATCAAAAAAGGGGATCGCATTATCATCTACATGCCAATGTGCCCCCAGGCCGCGATCGCGATGCTGGCTTGCGCGAGAATTGGGGCGATTCATTCAGTGGTTTTTGGCGGATTCAGTTCTGAATCCATCAAAGATCGGATCAAGGATTGCGGGGCCAGGATGGTAATTACCGCGGATGGCGGATATCGACGCGGGGCGATTGTGCCGTTGAAGAAGAATGTCGATGACGCCTTAAAGGACAATGAACAGATTGAGCGGGTGATCGTTTTTCGTCGAGCGAACAATGAGATTCACATCAAGGAAGGCCGGGATGCCTGGTGGCACAGGGAACTGGAATACGTGGACGGAAACTGTCCGCCCGAGCCGATGGATTCTGAAGATCCACTCTACATTCTTTACACCAGCGGCTCGACCGGCAAGCCAAAGGGAATCTTGCATACTAGCGCCGGATATTTGTTAGGAACTGCTCTGACCACGAAATACGTTTTCGATCTAAAGCCGGAGGACATCTATTGGTGCACCGCAGATATTGGCTGGGTCACCGGCCACAGCTACACCGTGTACGGGCCGCTATGCAACGCTGCGACGGTTTTGATGTACGAAGGCGCTCCGAACTGGCCGGAACCGGATCGTTTCTGGGAGCTGATCGAGGAGTACGGGGTGACATTGCTCTATACGGCGCCTACTGCGATTCGAGCCTTCATTCGCTGGGGCGACGAATACCCAAACCGGCATGATCTTACTTCGCTCCGGTTGCTTGGCACAGTCGGGGAACCGATTAATCCCGAGGCATGGATGTGGTATCACACCGTGATCGGGGGTGGGCGGTGCCCGATCGTGGATACGTGGTGGCAGACCGAGACGGGAGCGATCATGATTACTCCGCTGCCTGGAGCGACGCCACTCAAACCGGGAACAGCGACCCTGCCGTTTTTCGGGATTGATGCCGCGGTGGTGGATGACCAGGGCGACGAAGTACCCCCGAACGTTGGAGGCAAACTCGTTGTCCGCAAGCCTTGGCCGTCGATGTTGCGTTCAATCTGGGGTGATAAGCAGCGGTACAAGAAACAGTATTGGAGCGAGGTCAAAGGATGTTACTTTACCGGCGATGGCGCTCGGAGGGACGAGGATGGTTACTTTTGGATCGTTGGACGAATCGATGACGTCCTGAACGTCGCCGGGCACCGGTTAGGTACTTCGGAAATCGAAAGTGCACTGGTCAGCCATCCCAGCGTTGCCGAGGCCGCTGTGGTGGGGCGTCCGGATGAGCTCAAAGGCCAGGCGGTCGTTGCCTTTGTCACGCTGAAAGAAAAGGAGCACCCCACGCCCGAACTTCGAGAGAAACTGCGAGAGCACGTCGGGATCGCCATTGGGGCAATCGCCAAGCCGGACGATATCCGTTTTGCGGACGCCCTGCCAAAAACTCGAAGTGGCAAAATCATGCGCCGTTTGCTCAAGGAAATTGCCGGGGGAGGCAATGTCACAGGAGACACGACGACGCTCGAAGATTTCAATGTGCTGGCAAAATTGAAGGGCGTCGAGGAGTGAGGGGCAGGATTCAGGAGTCAGAATTCAGAATTCAGGAGGAAAAGACCGCTCGTGGTAATGAATAGTGAACGCACAATTCGGTCGTCCGTTCTGCAAAGGTGAGCTCCTGACTCATGACTCCTGAGTTCTGGATTCTGGATTGAGCCCAATGCCTATCAAATGCTCGGCCTCTCTTTATGCCAATCTGTGTTTTGCTCGTAAGCGTGAGCAACCCGGAGCACGGTCGATTCATTCAACTCTTTGCCAAGGATCTGGAGACCGACCGGGAGCTGCTTCCCTTCTCTTTCGACAAAACCGCATGGCACGCTGATCCCGCAGATCCCGGCGATATTCGCCGCCAAGGTAAAAATGTCGGCCAGATACATGCTAAGAGGATCGCTCGTGCGTTCACCGAGTTTGAATGCCGGGGTCGGAGATGTCGGACAGACGATTGCATCGACCCTTTCGAAGGCGGTCGCGAAATCCTGCCGGATCAGGCTTCGAACCTTTTGCGCCCGCAGATAATAGGCGTCGTAGTAGCCCGAACTTAGCACGTAGGTGCCAAGAATGATGCGGCGTTTGACCTCCGGACCGAATCCCTCTTCTCTTGTTTTGCCATAATGGTCCAACAGACCGTTCGTATTTTTGGCGCGGAAGCCGTACCGGACGCCGTCGAATCTGGCGAGGTTTGCTGAGGCTTCCGCCGGAGCGATAATATAGTAGGTGCTGAGCGCGAATTCGGTGTGTGGCAACGAGATCTCGACCACCTCGGCGCCCAAACTCTCAAGGTTCGCGACAGCCGTGCGTACGGCGTTTTCCACCTCAGGATCGAGGCCTTCGATGAAGTATTCCTTCGGGAGACCGAGCTTCAGTCCCTTGACCCCTTTCTCGAGTGCAATCGTAAAATCCGGTATCTGATCGTCCAGGGAAGTCGAATCGAAGTTGTCGGGCCCGGCGATAATGTTCATCAGAATCGCTGCATCCCGCACATCTTTGGTGATCGGCCCGATTTGATCCAGCGAAGAGGCAAAGGCGACCAGGCCGTACCGCGAAACTCGGCCGTACGTTGGTTTCAGACCGACCCGACCACAAAGTGCAGCCGGTTGGCGGATCGAACCGCCCGTGTCCGATCCGAGGGCTGCGAATCCCTCATCGGCGGCCACCACAGCGGCAGAGCCGCCGCTCGAACCGCCGGGAGTTCGAGTAATATCCCACGGATTTCCGGTCGGACCGAACGCGGAATTTTCCGTCGAAGATCCCATGGCGAATTCGTCCATATTGACCCGTCCGAATGGTATCGCGCCGGCGGCGCGGAGCTTCGCTATAACCGTTGCGTCGTACGGTGCGACATACCCTTGAAGAATCTTGGAAGCACAACCGCACGGATGCCCTTTGACGCTGATGACATCTTTGATCGAAATCGGCACGCCGCCCAAGGGGAGAGACACATCCACCCGGCCGGCCTCCGAAATTGCGCGCTCCAGATCGTGCGACAGATAGCCGTGAATCAACGGATCTACTTCATCGATGCGGCGACCCAATGCTTCAATCACCTCTTTTGGTGAAATTTGCGCGGAGCGGAGCAACGCCTGGAGTTCGTGAACGGTAAGCGAGGTTATTTCCAAGGCGTTACTCCACGACTTTCGTTACGATGAATAATCCCTGGGCTTGATGCGGAGCGTTTGAGAGAGCGGCCTCGCGATCCAAGCATTCTCGTGTCTCGTCTTCGCGGAAGACGTTGTAAGTCGGGAAGCTGTGCGCCATCGGTTCGACCTGCGAGACGTCGATCTCATTTAGTTTTGCAACGTGCTTAAGCACCAACCCCAATTGAGATTCGAATGTCTTGATCTCGTCCGGTGTCAGTTTAATGCGAGCCAGTTCGGCCACGTATTCGACGTCAAAATTCTTTGAGCTCATGAAAAGAATGTGTCAGTGCCAGTAGTTGCCAAATGGGAGGGAGTGGTTATTTCGGCAAGTCCAGACTTCATTTCGTGCGTTTCCGTACTGACACTGGAACTGGCACTGACACTTCCTCTGATCACAGGTGATTGAACATCTGAATCGCAAGGAAGATAACGATTGCGACAAGAGCCAGGATGGCCAAACAGGAAATCAACAGGCGCAGGCGAGCTTGACGCCGCTGCGCCCGTCTTGGGCGGCGTGGGCGCTCCGCAAACAAATCCTCACCGTGCCTCGAATCCTGGAGGATGTCCGGAGAATCGAATGGGCTTCGCCTCGTGGATGCACGGTCGATCCTTTCCTGCCGCTGACGTTCCTGCTCGGCCTGAGCCAACTTTGGGGCTTCCTCGATCTTGCGCTGCAATTCTTCCATTTGGCGACGCAGCTCTTCTTCCTTTTTCGCAAGCTCGTCCTGTTTCGCCGATATCGGAGAATCGTTAAATCGTCTACGTCCCATCACTCAACAATATCAGCCATGCATGAAGTAGAAAACCAGCAGTGCACTTAGCCCAAGAATTAAAACGGGGAGCGTAAAGGCGAAACCGCGTTTGAGCCACACAACGAAACTTGCATCCTCCTGGGGCGTATAAAAGGTTTCTTCCACCGTTGGACTCGGATTGATCACTTCTCCGTCGGATTTCGCATTAATTTTCGTCAGCGACTTGGTGTATTCGGCCCGGGCGTCGTCCACGGCACTCAATGCTTTGCTCAATTCCTTGTGAAGATCAGAATTGTTCCAACCTTTCGGATTGATCCTTTCGAGTGAATCCAGGTGTTGCGCGAAGGTCGTGCTCGTGAGCCGGAGTTGTTCCACCCGCTTTTCGGCTTCGTACGTTTCCCGCTCGATCACGACGAGTGACCGGGTGAGCTTTTCGATCATGTCGGCACGACCTTTCTCGAGATCCTCCTGTTTCCGGCTGAGTTCCTCGAGCTCGCGTTTTTGTTTTTCGATCTGCTCCTGCTGGCGTTTTAGTTGCAGAAGCTGTTCCTGAGCCCGTTGGACTTGCGAATCGAGCATTTCAGGGGATGCAGATTGCTCGTCCGGAAGATCGAGTAACGGTTCTTTCATACTCTCCGACATGTAACTCCATTGTCAGGAAAACAAACGCCGCCGCAACGAAAATCTGTGATTAGCGCGGAAATCTCGCGTGCATAACGCTCGCGCGATTTCCAGGCCGTCGCCCCGGCTTGCGGGAACCTATCGCCGTTTCGGCGAACCCCATACGCCCGTACGCCGTCACGCCAATACTTTCCCTACCTTCCCGGCAGCACCTGCAGCAAATAACCCTTCAGATACTCGGTCTCCGGAATATGCGGCAGAATTGGATGATCGAGTGGCTGCGAGAGATACTTGAGGATCCGAACATGACGTTTTGCGTCCACGCTTGCGTCAACAATCATCTCCAAAAACATTTCACGGGAAACGTGATGAGAGCAGGAGAACGTCGCCAGATATCCGTCCGGCGGTAGCAATTGAAGCGCGCGCAGATGAATCTCCTTGTAACCTCGGCGCGCGCTGTTGAGCGTTTCCTTGGATTTGGTGAACGAGGGAGGATCAAGTACGATCAAATCGAACTGGATGTTCTCTCGAATCTGGCGCGAAAGATAGTCGAACACATTCGCTTCCTCCGTGGTGATAGTGACTCCATTCAATTGAGCGTTCTCGTTAATCAACTTCACCAGGTGACCGCTGATTTCGACGGCCGTCACCGTGGATGCTCCGGCTTTTGCGCACGCGATCGCGAACGCCCCTTGATTTGAAAAGCAGTCGAGCACCCTCATTCCGTCGGCCAGCGCCGCCACCGCCTCGTAGTTATCCAGCTGATCGAGGTAAAGGCCCGTCTTGTGTCCCGTCATCAGATCGACGTGAAACCGTATTCCTTTCGCCTCGAGCGCGATGGTGCCCGGTTGCTCTCCGAAAAGGAGACCTGTAACCATGTCGAGTCCTTCTGCTTTGCGGATCGGCGCGTCATTCCTTTCGATGATCGAGCTAGGAGACAGGAGCTGTTTGACAACTTCAACGATCAGCTCCTTTTTCCGATCCATTGCCAGGGTCAGAGTCTGCAGGACCAGATGTAATCCGTACCGATCGATGATCAGGCCAGGCAATCCGTCGCTTTCACTGCAGACAACGCGCCCGGGATTGCGCAGGATCCCGAGTTTTTCGCGTGAAGCAATCGCCTGGCTGATTCTCCGAACAAAGAAATCGTGGTCCAATTCCTGTCTGCGTCGCGAGAATCGCCTTGCGATGATTTGTGAATTTGGGTTGTAAATCGCAGATCCCAAGGACCGATCTTGACCGTCTTTGAGTGAGATGACGTCGCCGCCCGCCGGGTTACCGAACGTCTTGAGAACCTCCGAGCTATAGACCCAGTCGTGTCCGTGAAAGATCCGTGCACGCGGCTTGACGACGATCCCGGACATGGAGAGTAGGTTGTCAGTTGCTGGTTGTCAGCTAGTGCTAGTGT
>DATHPZ010000134.1:0-4821 GCA_035483355.1 Chthoniobacterales bacterium
CAATTGCGCAGGGTAGGAATACCCGAGGTAACTTTGGAGCTGTTGGGTCATGGAAAAAAGTTTCAGGGCCGAGTCAAAAGGCCAACGACAGCCTGCTTAGTATGCTGCGATTCTACGAAAATTCAAAGAGCGGAGGCTCCGCGCAGAGGGTTTCAACCGCCGAGCCCCTCGACATCGACGTAGCGAACAAAGCTTCCCAATGCCGGCCAACCGTCATGGTGCCAGGTGAGTGGTGGATTCTGCATCTGACCAATATTACAGATGCGCTGCGCACCTAACCGGACCGCAAGATTTACCAGCTCAAGATTAACCGGGTAGAGCCCGACGGTGCTGATGAACCGTCGGATGGGCGACAGCACCAATTCGGGATCCGAGGGCATCGGTTTAATTAAAATTGTTCCATGCAATGGATTATTGACCAGACCGGGATCCGGGTCATGAATCACCACCCAGTCCAGATTTCCGAGGCTTTCCCAGAGGAAGACGCCCTGTTCGGTGGCCGCGCGAAACTTCCATTCTTCGCGGAACGCGCGCAGAGCGGCAGAAATTCCGCCTTCCCTTACGGGTTTAAGCGATCTTGAATGGTGCTCGTTTAGTCGCTTCGAGAGCTGACAAGCAAATTCTGCGGAGTCGCCGGCCACGTAGTAAAATTGGGGTGACAAGCAACCCAGCTGATCGAACGGAAAAACATCGCGGGCGATTCCTTTTGCCACCTCGGGCTCGCAGCGACCCCACACCAAGCCGAGGCTGATCTTGGGCCCGTGGGCGAGGAATCGTTGGCCGGGGAGAGCCTTTCGTGAGAATTTCTGGACCGTTTCGTTCGAGCCGAAAACAACAATCGCCTCAGCTTCCTCCATCCAACCTGGACGCAGGTCGGCTGCCAGTTCCGGTCGTATTTCTTTCGGCAGCGCGCGGGTATAAGTGTCCAATTCCGGAAGCCCTCTCTTGGGCAGCTTTATCCAGTTTGCCGCGCCGACGAGCACGCCCCGGATCAGGCTTTGCAAAGCCGCGTGCGGAGTGTTCCCGCTGACAATATGCAGGATGGGACTAAGCGGAAAGGCCAGACAATGTTGGTTTCCATACCTTTGAGGTCCGCGACCGTCCAGAAATTTGCCCAATTCCAGCGCGATCCAATGCGAGACGCTTTGCGAGGTCAGATCACCCAGCCCGGAGACTTTTGCGGCCGCGGCGACGACGGCCGCGATTCGGTCGTCCAGGTTCATCCGGTCCTCCGCGCGTACCGCATCAGTTCATCGACTGCCCGCGAGCAACCGCGCGGCAGGGCGTCTGGATCGCGACCCAGAAGCAGAAAGCCTCCGTCAGGCTGGGCGATCGCCAGATCCTGCGTCAAGACAGCCAGCACCGACCACAAATTCGCCAGGTCGATAATACGCAACAGTCCAATTCTTCCCGGAGGAGCCGGCTCGTTGGTGTCCGGGTCAACGATCTGAAATCGCATCCATGGCGGGGCCAGGTGTGTGCGACCCAAGCCGCGTGAATAAAATTGCGAACTCAATTCGGTCATTCCGTACTCATTCCAAATCGAGTCGATTGCGACACCAAGATGGAGCGACATCCGATCGTACAGATCGTGTTTGCCGATATCGCGTCCGCTCCCTTTGAATCCGCCCGTTTCCATCGCAACGCTTCCCGGCGGCAATTTGAGGCGGAGCTCCGGGACTTTCTCGAACAAATTCAAGAAAGCCAGGGCCGTACCGAACAGGGTCAGTGCCTCTTCATGATCCATGAGCTCTTCGCGCAGCCGATCAAGTTCGAATTCGCCGTTTTTCGCGATGACAAATCGATTGCGGTCGAATTTCGCCAGGATCCCACCCATGTGACTAAGAGAGGAAAAGGGTGCGTCATCGGGATGCGGCATCAAGAGGATCAATCGATGACGCGGTAAACAAAAATAGTCCCAGGCTCGCTGGACGGCAGCCTCGTACAACCGGGTGGATGGCAAGAAATGCGTTCCATGGCCTTCCCCGGTGGTGCCGCTTGTTCGGAACTCCGTCTTGGTCTGGTGTGCAGGAAACGACCGCAGGGCGGACCGCTTAAACGCGCCCTGGGGGACCGCCGGGATCCTCTCCCAGGAGTCGATTTGTTTCGGCGTATCGAGGAATTCGCAATACCTGGCGTAGATCGGGTTTTCGCGACGCTGGTAATTGAAAATTGCCAGTGCTAAGGCGTCGAATCCCCCCTCCTCAGGCTCACTCAGAAAGTGCAGGACTTCGGTCTCGAGCGGCGTAGTCATTCTCCAATGATTTTCACCAGAACTCGCTTTCGTCGTTTACCGTCGAATTCGCCGTAAAAGATTTCTTCCCAGGGGCCAAAATCGAGTTTTCCTTTGGTGATGGCGGCCACCACCTCGCGCCCCATAACAGTGCGTTTGAGGTGAGCATCGGCGTTATCTTCCGCCCCGTTATGCTGGTATTGCTGGTAGGGCTTTTCAGGCGCAATTTTTTCAAGCCAGCGTTCGAAATCGTGATGGAGGCCGGTTTCATTGTCATTGATGAAGACGCTGGCCGTGATGTGCATCGCGTTCACCAGGACGATACCTTCAAGGACGCCGCTTTCCTCGAGGCATTTTTCAATCAGCGGGGTGATCCGCAAAAATTGCCGCCTTCGATCAGTTTCAAACCAAAGTTCTTTTCGGAAGGATTTCATGTACGGTCATTTTCTATGGAGTGGATGAACTGGGTAGGTGACCCGAATGCATGGGTGAGCTTGGTCACATTGAGCTTTCTGGAAATCGTTCTCGGGATCGACAATGTCATCTTCATTTCGATTCTCGCCGGGAAACTACCTCACGCCCAGCAAGCCTATGCACGTACCATCGGCCTCGCCCTGGCGCTAGTTACCCGGATCCTGCTGCTGCTGTGCATTAAATGGCTCATGGGACTGACTGCGCCTCTTGGAACCATTTTCTCGCACAGCTTTAGCGGGAGGGACTTGATCCTTTTTGCCGGCGGTCTTTTTCTCATTGCCAAGAGTACCCATGAAATCCACCTAAAATTGGAGGAGGCAGACTCTAAGCGCGTCGGCCAGGCACGTGCCGGCCTTCTCGGGACAGTGGTTCAGATTGCGCTCCTGGATATCGTTTTCTCACTGGACTCCGTGATCACCGCCGTGGCGATGGCGAAAGATCTTGCGGTAATGATTGCTGCCGTGACCATTGCGGTGTTCGTCATGCTGGTGGCCGCAGGTGGGATCAGCAGATTCGTGCATCGGCATCCGACCATCAACATGCTCGCACTCGCGTTCCTCATTTTGATCGGCGTGGTTTTGGTGGCCGACGGTCTCGGCCAGCACATCGAACGGGGCTACATCTATTTTGCGATGGCGTTTTCCGCCATTGTCGAGATGCTCAATCTTCGACTCCGGTCCGGTCACCGGAAATCGGGTTCCTAGCTGTGGAGTCTAACGAGATGCGCGAATCTGTGGCTAGGGCCTCATCCAATACCGGCCACCCTCTGTCGTCCATGCCTTGAAACGCGTGAAGATAGACGGCCACAACTTCGGGAGAACGTTTTTCGAGCAGACTTGTGATGGCGTCGGTTAGCTTTTCTCGAGGTGGCTCCTCGGGCAGGTTCTCTACGACACCTTTCCCGTCATGCTCGATCCCGAGGGAATCAAGGAATTCGCAGATCATTTCCCGTTGAGCGCCCAGCAGCCAGATTTGCAGTATCTGCATCGCGATGTCGTCAGCGCTTCTCAGGGAGAACGCCTGCTGCAGCCAGAGATGCCGTTCGTCTTTCGGTTTTCGCTCGATAAAGACCGGTCGCAGTTTCCGGCGCGAAGCGATATTTTGGATCATCGCTTTGTAGACCGGCTTTTCGAACTCAAGCAGGTAAGCAAAAATCTCGTTCGTCAGTTCAGGGGAAAGTTTGCCGAAGATCTCGTAGCACTTCATGTTGATAGGCGCGAACGATTGATTGCCCGTCCGCCCCAAGTCCAGCGGTTTTTTTTAATCTGGACTTCACTCCATTGCCATGCAAGCGGGACGGGAGGAGGCAGGATTCAGAATTCAGGAGTCAGGAGTCAGGAGTCAGAACCCGCTATTCACCTGAACCAGCCCCGTCCCTCCTGTCTCCCGTCTCCTGAATCCTGACTCCTGAATCCTGTCCCCTGACCCCTTTCCTCCAAGTTGATCCCGCTTTGATATGTGTGATGCTTCATGCTTGAGGAAATGGATAAGAAACCGTCGGTTTTCAACCTCACTTTATCGGGACTGGAAGCATGGGCTGCCACACGTAACGAACCGCCTTACAGAGCAAAACAGGTTCTTCAATGGCTTTACCAGAAGCGGATTTCCCGATTTCAAGAGATGTCGGATTTATCCGAACGACTCCGCGACGAACTCAACCGCGATTTTCTTTTGGCGCCCTTGGCTTGCGTCCGAAAAACGGGATCCCGCGATACGACGCAGAAATTTCTTTTTGCTCTGAGGGACACCAGTTTCATTGAATCAGTTTTGCTGCCGGCGAGTCCCGCACTGTATGGATCCCCATCGGACCGCAAAACGCTCTGTGTTTCAACGCAGGTCGGCTGCGCCTACGGGTGCAAGTTCTGCGCCAGCGGATTGGAAGGATGGACGAGAAATCTGGACGCTGGAGAAATAATTGAACAAGTCCTGCGAGTCGAGGCTTTGAGCGGCGAGAAGGTCAACAACATCGTGTTCATGGGAATGGGAGAACCCCTTGCGAACTATCAAAATCTCTTGTCAGCGATCGAAATCATCAGAGCGCCGTGGGGCATCGGAATTGGAGCGCGGCATATCACAGTTTCAACGAGCGGGTTGGCGCCTCGGATACGTGAGTT
>DATHPZ010000135.1:0-27522 GCA_035483355.1 Chthoniobacterales bacterium
TGGCCTCCGACCACGCCCAGGAGCGTGTTTTCAAAAAGCTCAGCCGACGTCCAGATCCCCGAATCTCCGACTCCGAGCGCCGGGACACCGGCCGCCTTGAGCTTATCGCAAGCCGCGAAAAACTCGTCAAAGGTCATCTTATCGCCCACCGTAATCCCGTTCTTTTCGAGAAGTTTTTTATTGAACCAGAGGTTGTTGCCGCGATGCACGCCCGCAAGTACACCATAGATTTTCCCATCCTTGGTCATCAGATCGACGAGACCCTTCGGAAAGGCTTTATCCCATCCGTCACTCTGATAAAGCTCTGTGATCGCTTCGCAGTAACCCGGTTCCACGTACTGGCCGAGCATTTCCCAACCGGGATGACTCTGCCAGGTGTCCGGCGGATTGCCACCCGCAAGACGGGTTTGAAGCACTGGCCGGGCCGCGGAACCGCCACCGCCGGCAACCGTCGCGTTGATGATTTCAATGCCTGGATTTTGTTTCTTGTAGGTTGCGAACAGCGAATCTAGCGCTGCCGCTTCACCACCGGAAGTCCACCAGGAAAACACTTCTAGTTTCTTTTCGCCTGCTGCCTGAGAGGAGAGAGGCGCTGGCACCAAGGCGAAGAAGGATGCGAACGCAACGACGGGGGAACACAAACGCATTTTGAGATGCATGACTTTTTTAACTATCTTTTCTTAATCCGATTTGTTGTTTGGTTGTTTAGCAGAATTTACAGCTTGGAGATCAATCCGTTGAGCGCTGTACCGTGGGCGCCTTGAACCTTCCAGACATTTTAATCTAGTTGAAAGGCTATTAATCGCCGGCAGTTATATCTATTATGAGTGTATTGGCATTTATTAGGGTCCGGATCACTTCCTTTCTAGTTTGCGGCTATTCTCTGTCTTAAAATCGCGTGTGACCGACCTTAGTATCGGACTGGGACCCGTTGCCCGGTTTTCGTAGATTCCAGGACTGCCGTCGCGACAGCGAGAGAGCGAACACCATCTTCACCCGTGGCAAAAGGCGTCCCCTGTCCCTTCACGGCAGCGTTAAAATGGCGCACCTGGTGTGCGTAAAGATTCTCATGCTCGCCCAAATCGACTTCTTCCCGTTTCTCCGCTCTTTGGAGAAAAAGCTGTCCTTTCGGCTCCTGCGTCATGACATCTTCGCCGATGAGAGATCCCTCGCTTCCATGGACCTCAAAGCCCGTACGCGCGTTTTTGATGGTGAACGCATCATGGAACTGCGCCAGGAGACCGCTGCGAAAACGGATAGCACCCATCACAGCGTCTTCGAGACCGCTTTGACCAAGCCCCTGCCGTGCTGAGAGAGCCACCACTTCCTCCGCATCATCGTCCAAAGCAAAATGTAGTGCATCCGCGTCGTGCACCGTAATATCCAGAATGACACCTCCTCCCGCTTCCGGTTTGTCGAGTCGCCATCCTTGCAACCTGGGAGGAAGATAAACTGCGTGAAAGACACGTGCCGCCAGAGGCTGGCCGATCGCCCCCTCCCTAATCAGCCTGCGCAGGGCACGATGAGTCACCGCATTCCGGAGATGATGGTTCGTGCCCAGGACCACATGCGCCTGCCGGCAGGTTTCGAGCATCTCACGGGCATCCGGGACAGTCAGCGCCAAAGGTTTTTCGCAGAGAACATGCTTTCCCGATTTGGCAGCAAGCGTCACTTCTGCTTTGTGCCGTTCGTTTGTCGTACTGATATAGATCACCTCCACGTCTGGATCTGTGAGCAACCCCTCGACCGAGCTGTAGTAATGCTGAATGCCGTTTTCGGCTGCATAATGCTTTGCCCGTTCCTCGTTTGTGCTCATGACCGCCACCACGGCGCTGTCGGGCTGCCCATTAATCGCCTCAATCATCCTGGTTTTTGCGATATCACTCGCGCCGATCAATCCCCAACCTAGTTTTTTTCGATCTGTCATTTGTTCAAGCTCGCTATTGGAAGACACGGAGAAAAAGGGCGCCCGCACGACTCACGGACAATCAAGCTCGGGCGTAAAATCAGTTTTCGACAGGGTTGGTCGGCGCGAGCGATTCGGTCGACGAGAAGTTCCGCGGCCATCTCCCCGATTTTTCCAGGTGTCGTTGCGACGGTTGTCAGCGAGGGACGACAAAGCCTCGCCTCGGCCACATCGTTGAAACCGACCAGAGCGAAGTCTAGTCCTGCATTTTGACCTGCAGCGGACAATGCCTGAATTGCGCCGATGGCCACCATGTCATTGAAACAGAGAGCTGCGGTCGGCGGCGCTGGCAGACGCAGTAAATGCTGCATCGACTGATATCCCCCTTCACGATTGGGAGCGCTCGTGAGCATCCATGACAGGTCGACGCGGCAGTGGTGCTTTCGCAGGGCGTTTTCGTAGCCGATGATGCGTTCTTTGCGGGAGGAAGCCTCCTCCGCCCCGCCAATAAAGGCGATTTGACGATGACCGAGTTGCACGAGATGGTCGACGGCAGTTTGGGCGCCATAGATGTTGTCTACCCCGACGTAATCAGATTCGAATCCGGCCAGGCTGCGAGCGAAAAGTACGATCGGAAGGCGGCTGTTCCGAATCTGCACGCTAAATTCCGCCGACCGATCCGTGGCTGGGCAAAGGAGCACTCCGTCCGTAGGATACTCCTGCATCGTCGCAAAGAGCCGTTGCTGTTTGCTGACCGTTTCCGACGTGTTTCCAAGCAAAATTACATAACCTGCGCTTCCAAGTTTGTCTTCGATAGCGACGATGATCTCGGCGAAAAACGGATTGGTGATATCTGTGACAATCAGACCGATGGCGTGCGTCCGTTGGGTGCGAAGACTTGCCGCGCCGCGATGATAGACGTACCCGAGCCTGCTCATGGAGCGAAGGACCTTTTCCCGCGTTTTCTTTGCGACGACGGGAACATCGCGGAGGACCAAAGAGACGGTGGCGCGAGAAACGGAAGCGTCGAGGGCGATATCCCGGAGAGTGACGCGAGGCTTTGCTTCGATCGCTGGAGCACGAGCGATCACGTCCTGGGAGAGAATCCCTGGGGGGGAAACCACGAAACCAGTGGAGTGTCGAGCGGAGGGGGGAAACATTGAAAGGAGTTTTTTGGGAAACACAACTTAGATCGATCTAAGTCTGCCAGCAAGTCCCTTTTTTAAAGGTAATCCAGCAGTTCGAAGCGTTCGAGCCCCAGCGAGAAAGCCCCGCTGAGGTAGCCGCCCTCCGGGCAATCAGACGTCCGCTTCCAGAAGAATCTCGCGAATTTCCCGGAACGAGGAGTTCTGATCATCGTTCCACTCCATGAGGCAACAGGCTTTGTCGGATTTGCTCAATTGGCAAATTCCTTTTTCGGAAACGCTGAGCGCACGAAGGAGTCGATCCATCGCCTCCTCCCATTGTAACGGGGAGTACACCTTTTGAATTGCGGCGAGCGCGCACCACTTGACCGCGCCCGGATGAAGGGCAGGAACCTTGTTGCCGTACTCATCTTCTGCCGGCGATTCCTGGCACCATGTATCAGGAGAACTGAGCAGTTGATGAGCTTTCATTTTGTCTCTATTCAGTTGTCGAACACTTCGCCACGGGGGAACTTCGAAGAAAGCAATTCGGCGTCACCTGGAAACACCGCAATTCAGTTATCAATCTTAAGAAAAGTGAGACTGATGTCAACCGCCGGCAGGAAGAGGAGCCAAGGAGCCAAGGAGCCAAGGAACCAACAGCCAGGAGATGGGAGACAGGAAGTCAGAGGCAGGGAGTCGAGTTGAGGCGCCGCAAAAAGCCGACACCACCACCCCATTATATTTCTCCTCCAACAACTCCCACCGCTTGCTTTCTCCATTCATCCTTCTTCCATCCTAGCAAACCGCCTCGATCCCCAATCGAGATGAAGGACGATGTCGAAGCATCGCTCGATGATGTGAATGAATACAGCCTATCCTACATTGCTCTCCGGAGCGTCGAGCGATAGCTCGAGGTCACGTGGTAAAACCATCATCTCGTTCTTCTGGCGCCCTGCAGGGCGCGTCGTCCTAAATTGGGAGATTCCCGGCGTTAAAACGCCGGGCTGAACCCCCTAGCCCTGCGGGGCATAAACCATGCCAATAGCAGGATTACCTGTTCTCAATTTTTGCCGCCCCTGCGGGCCGATAAATCATCCCAAGATTTCCTAACCTCAACCGCTTAGGGGTTAGACCTTGGGCTAAATTTTTTCTTGGCTCTTCGGGCCGTGAAAACCACGGTAAACACATAGATACGCCGATTCGCGGGAAGCGGCTGAGCGGTAAAGATCGAGGTTGACTGATCAACTTCGCCTAAGTTGATCAAAAAATAACATCTTCGGAGTCAACGTTCGTAAAGACGCAGACACGGCGCACGAGCGAATACCGGATCCAAACGCGTCGTGAACCGTGGTGGGGACGATCCGGGCGGGAATTCAGGTGGTCCGTGACCTTAGTTCAGGTGGTTGTGCAAGGTTTAGCATTGCGAGCGCAGCGTTGTGCGACGGGTTTCTTGCGAAATTGCGAGTGGCACGGCGTTTGCTCAGGTCCAGGTGGCACTAGTCATCGCCAACCCCAATATCCCATGAAGAGAAGCAATTTCTTGAAACTCCTTACCTTAGCGACATGTTTAACGCTTGCCTCTGTTCCCCCGCTCGTGGGTGCAGAGTCGAGCGAACCGATCAAGGTCGGAATACTCCATTCCTTATCGGGCACCATGGCCATCTCGGAAACATCACTCAAAGATGTTGCGCTGATGACCATCGAAGAAATCAACAAGAGCGGCGGGGTGATGGGACGCCAGCTCGAGCCGGTCATCGTTGATCCGGCGTCGAACTGGCCACTATTCGCCGAAAAGGCGCGTCAACTTTTGAGTCAGGACAAGGTGGCGGTCGTTTTCGGCTGCTGGACGTCCGTTTCGCGGAAGTCGGTGCTGCCCGTATTTCAAGAACTCAATGGCCTACTGTTTTACCCTGTGCAGTATGAGGGCGAAGAGATGCAGAAGAATGTCTTCTACACCGGCGCAGCTCCCAACCAGCAGGCAATTCCAGCCGTCGAATATCTGATGAGCAAAGAAGGAGGCGGCGCGAAGCGTTTCTTTCTGCTGGGAACCGACTATGTCTATCCCCGAACGACCAACAAGATTTTACGTGCTTTCCTTCATTCAAAAGGAGTTGTAGACGCTGATATTAACGAGATCTACACACCGTTCGGACATGCTGATTACCAGACGATCGTCGCGGATATCAAAAAATACTCGCAGGGAGGAAAGACGGCGGTGATCTCGACCATCAACGGCGATTCGAACGTTCCCTTCTACAAGGAACTCGGCAACCAGGGATTGAAAGCGACTGACGTACCGGTAGTCGCGTTCTCGGTAGGGGAAGAGGAACTCCGCGGAATCGATACTAAGCCGCTGGTCGGTAACCTCGCCGCGTGGAATTATTTCATGTCACTGAAGAACCCAGTGAACGAAGCGTTCAAGAAAGCGTGGTTTGCTTATGTGCAGGAGCACAATCTGCCGGGTGGCGACAAGCGTGTGACAAACGATCCGATGGAAGCCACCTACGTCGGAATGCATATCTGGAAACAGGCCGTGGAAAAAGCAGGAACGACCGACGTCGACAAGGTGATCGCCGCGGCCTACGGCCAGAAATTCAATGCGCCTTGCGGATTCGAAGAAGAAATGGATCCGAACCATCACCTGCACAAACCAGTGATGATCGGGGAAATCCGCGGGGACGGCCAGTTCACTGTCGTCTGGAAGACCAAGGGTACGGTGCGTGCACAACCCTGGAGCCCATTTATACCGGGCAACGAAAACAAACCTGATCGGGTTTCCAGCGTGGTGCCGCTCAACATCGGAACTGGGACTGCGATCGCGGACCGGTCCGATCGTTAAAGAGGCAACTTCCGTCCGTTGTTAGCAGAAAATGCCACGCTCTTTCTGTTCGATATTTTTGGCTCTCCTCGTTTTAGTCGGGGGGAGCCATCGCGTCTTCGCGCTGACCGCTGACGACCTCAAGCCGCTGGCCGAAGATGACTTCGACGCAAAAGCGCAGGCGCTCGATCGGATCATCGCTTCGGGCGATGCGGCTGCGTTTCGTGTGCTCGAGGCCATGGGACAGGAAAATGTCGTCGCAACATCCGACGGACGTGTATTGATTCAGGAAGGTGATGTTCTCAAGGACCCGATTACTGATGCGCCAGTGGCGATTAAGGCGAGTGATGTACAACCCATCACCTTGAACAATCTGCTCCGGGCACGAGTCGAAAGCGGTTTGGACGGGCTCAGACTGCAGGCGCCGGATCACGCCGTTCGTGAGAAAGCCATCAATGCTTTATTCCAGGCACCGGATCCCGCGGCGAAGCCGCTGATCGAGGCAGCTCGCAGCAAGGAGACCGATCCGGTATTAAAAGCTCGACTTGATCAGCTATGGGCTCTTACCGCGCTTCAGGATCCTGACGCATCCAAAAGGCTCCAAGCGGTCCAGTTGATCGGCGGACGTAAGGACCCGCAAATGCGGAGTCTGTTGCTCCCCTTGGTCGAAAAGCAGAAGGACGGAACCTATGCCGAAACCGATGAAAAAGTAAGAGCGGCGGCGACCGAAGCGCTGAAGGCCATGGCCTTCGAACAATGGAAAATCGAGATGATCGGGACGCTATTTGCAGGTCTCAGTCTCGGTAGCATTTTGCTGTTGGCTGCGCTCGGATTGGCGATTACCTACGGGTTGATCGGCGTGATCAACATGGCGCATGGTGAGTTTTTAATGATCGGCGCCTACGCGACTTATGTCGTTCAGGAGTTTTTCAGAAGTCATTGGGCGGGAGCAATCGATTGGTATCCTTTAGCGGCGGTCCCAGCTTCATTTCTGGCCGCGGCGATCGCCGGTTTTATCCTGGAGCGGGGTGTTCTCAGATTTTTGTACGGCCGGCCGCTGGAAACTTTGCTCTCTACATTTGGAATCAGCCTGGTGCTGATTCAGACCGTCCGAATGTTATTTGGTGCACAGAACGTTGAGGTCTCGAACCCCTCCTGGATGAGTGGAGGCGTCGCTATCATGCCGAATCTGATCCTGCCCTTCAACCGGATCACCATCATGGTATTCGCCCTGACAGTCGTGGGAATCGCTTCTCTCGTTCTGAACAAGACTCGGTTGGGACTCTATATTCGAGCCACCACTCAGAATCGCAGAATGGCTGCTTGCTCCGGGATACGTACCTGGCAAGTCGACAGTTACGCCTTCGCCTTCGGTGCAGGGATAGCGGGTCTGGGCGGATGCGCGCTTTCCCAGATCGGGAACGTGGGTCCGGATCTGGGCCAGAACTACATCATCGACTCGTTTATGGTGGTTGTCCTGGGCGGTGTCGGCCAACTCGCCGGAACCATCATTGGCGCCATGGGTCTCGGGGTCATCAGTAAAGTGATTGAGCCGTTCTGGGGTGCGGTCTTGGCAAAAATCGCGGTCCTCGTGTTGATCGTGTTGTTCATCCAGAAACGCCCGAGAGGGTTGTTCGCTCTCAAAGGTCGCAGCGTGGAGGTTTGAAATGACTACCGCTACCATCGAACCCACCCAACAGCTGATCCTGCCGGCCCGGCAGCCGATGTTAAGTCCAGTTTCCTGGCGCGTCCTGATCTTCATTGTTATCGCGGTTCTCGCGCTGGTGCCAATTTGTTCCATGCTCGTGCCGGAAGGGAGTCCGTTCCACCTTTCGGCCTACGCACTGACGCTGGTCGGCAAAATCATGTGCTACGCAATCGGAGCGCTGGCACTCGATCTGGTCTGGGGTTACTGCGGAATTCTGAGTCTAGGTCACAGCCTTTTCTTCGCGTTGGGCGGTTACATGATGGGCATGTACCTGATGCGCTCGATCGGCCTCGAGGGGGTCTACCATAGCCATCTTCCCGATTTCATGGTGTTTCTGGACTGGAAAGCCCTGCCCTGGTACTGGCACGGGACCGATCATTTTCTTTATGCCATGCTGCTGGTGATACTGGTTCCGGGTTTGCTGGCCTGGGTATTTGGATTTTTTGCTTTCCGCTCCCGAGTCAAAGGCGTCTACCTGTCCATCATTACCCAGGCCTTGACGTTTGCGGCCATGCTTTTGTTCTACCGGAACGAGACCGGGTTTGGCGGGAACAATGGATTCACCGATTTCAAACGTATTCTCGGCTTTCCGATCGCTGCGATCGGCACGCGAGCCGGACTCTTCATGATCACGTTCGCGACTCTGGTGGGTGGCTTTCTGGCTTGCAGATATATCGTCACGTCGAAACTGGGCCGTGTCGTGAAGGGCGTGCGCGACACCGAGTCTCGTCTGATGTTTCTCGGATACAGTCCGCTTGGTTACAAGCTGTTTGTCTGGACCTTTTCAGCCATCTTGTGCGGGATCGCCGGAGCGCTCTACGTGCCGCAAGTTGGAATTATCAACCCGAGCGAAATGTCACCTGGGAACTCCATCGAGATGGCGATCTGGGTTGCGGTTGGCGGACGCGGCACTCTGATTGGACCGATTCTCGGTGCATTTATCGTCAATGAAGCGAAAAGTTTCCTCACTGCGTCGTTGTCGGACTACTGGCTTTTTTTTCTAGGCGCCATGTTCGTCATTGTGCCGCTCTGGCTGCCGAAAGGCGTGGTGGGCCTTTTCCAGCGTCTCCGCAATAAACAATAACCGACCGGCGATGAGAGACGCACCATCAAACGGGTCAAATGCGGATACTGGTGACGTCACTGGTCTGGCGCACCTCAATGTTCCGGGCGAAGTTGATCTTTCCCATGGGGTTATCCTTTACCTGGAAGATGTCAGCGTCAGCTTCGATGGTTTCCGGGCATTGAACAATTTGTCCCTGTCGGTGGAGGGCGACGAACTGCGCTGCATCATTGGTCCAAACGGCGCCGGCAAAACAACCATGATGGATGTTATAACCGGCAAAACAAAGCCGGATAGCGGACGCGTTTTTCTCGGGCAGACGATCGATCTGACACGTCTTGACGAACCGAGAATCGCGCGCGCCGGCATTGGGCGGAAGTTTCAAAAACCAACCGTATTCGAACAACACACGGTCTGGGAAAATCTCGATCTGGCGATGAATGAAGATAAGAGATGGTTCCACACGCTTCGGTCCAAACTCACCGGCGTCGCACTGGCGAAGATCAAAGAAACGCTTGCGCTGGTCCGGCTTGAAAACGAGGCCTACCGGCAAGCCGGTGAGCTTTCTCATGGCCAGAAGCAACTCCTTGAAATCGGGATGCTGCTCATGCAGGAACCGCGGCTGTTACTTCTGGATGAACCGGCCGCGGGAATGAGCGACCACGAGACGGAGCAGTTGGCGGATCTTCTGAACCACCTCCGCGGCAAATGCTCAATGATGGTGGTTGAACACGACATGGAATTCGTGGCCGCTTTGAGCGGTCAAGAAGGCAAAGTCACCGTCCTGGCTGAAGGAAGCGTGATTGCGGAAGGCACGCTGGACCACGTCAAGCGCGACGAACGCGTGATAGAATCTTACCTCGGCCGGTAATGAGACAACCAACGAACGCGCAACAACTCTGAACCGTAAACGGTGAACGCTCCCTCCTATGCTGGAAGTTGACTCGGTGAACCAATACTACGGCGGAAGTCATATCCTGAGAAACGTGACTTTCACTCTGCCAACTGGTCAGCTGACCGTTTTGCTCGGCCGGAACGGAGTCGGGAAAACAACTCTGCTGCGCTGTTTGATGGGTGTGGTGCCGATCCGGACAGGCAAGATTCATTGGAACAAAAAGGCGTTGGAAAAGCTTCCACCTTACAGCCGGGTGTCGAACGGACTCGCCTACGTCCCCCAAGGGAGGGATATCTTCCCCCGCCTAACAGTTGAAGAAAACCTCCTGGTGGGCGCGGCCGGAAATCGATCGGTCCGCACCGTTTCAGACGACATCTATAGCCTTTTTCCTATCTTGAAGTCGATGAAGTCTCGGCGGGGAGGCGATTTATCCGGGGGGCAACAGCAACAACTGGCGATCGGACGTGCTCTGATGGGCCGGCCGCAGCTGTTGATTCTCGACGAACCGACCGAAGGTGTTCAGCCATCGATCATCCAGGAGATAGGCAGAACACTTCGCCACATTGTAACCGAGATGAGTTTAACCATCCTGTTGGTGGAGCAATACTATGATTTTGCCCACCACCTCGCGGATCGGTATCTGGTCATGAGCCGAGGCGAAATGGTGGCCAGCGGATCAGGAGCGACGATGGATCAAGACGGCGTTCGCCACATGATCGCTGTCTAGGATAATATCTAAACATTCAATATTGACCTTGGTTGAAGTTTTTAGTTCCGAACCGCACGCGGCAATGTTGAATATTTTGCTGTGACTCATCCCCCCCACGACCGATGGCCGGCCGAACTTCATCTTCGGTTTGCGGTTAAAAAAATGCGCACCGTTTTGATTGAAAACCGCCATTTCGGTCCATTGCTGGTCCAAAAGGCGATCTATCCTGAGGGCAAACAAGTTTGTCATGCGGTCATCGTTCATCCGCCCGGCGGAATAGCCGGCGGCGACGAGTTAACTGTCGAGATCGATCTTGAGGCAAACAGCAACGTACTGGTGACGACTCCAGCCGCTGGAAAATGGTACAAAGCGCCACGCCAGCGATGCCGCCAACAAACCACCATCCGCCTGGAACAAGGATCGACTCTCGACTGGCTTCCTCAAGAAAATATCTTTTATAACGCGACCCACGCGGAGTCGGTCTTTAGGCTGCAAATCGAACCAGGCGCGACGGCGATTGGTTGGGAGATCAGCTTGCTTGGCCGACAGGCGTCCGCGGAGCAATGGTCGGAGGGGTCTCTCCGTTTTGCGACCTCGATCGAACGGACCGACGGGCGGCCTCTCTGGGTCGAACGGCTGCTCCTCGATGCGTCCGCCCCTTTGAGGGATGCGCTTCAGGGGCTTTGCGGATTTAACGTCTTCGGAACACTTTGGGCGATAGGCTCCGGCTGCACGGCTGCCGTCGCAGAAGAACTGGCTGACAACTTGCCGTTCGAGAAGGAATTGCGAGCGGGAGTTACCTCTCTTCCCGAGGGGATACTGCTTGTCCGAGGCTTGGCGAATGACGTCGAACAGTTGCGCCAGATAATGGTCGATTGCTGGTTGCGCCTGAGACCGCAAGTGCATGGCTTGCCGGCACAACCTCTTCGACTTTGGGCGACGTGAAATCATCGACATTTAACTCTGACTAAACCTAAACTTCGATGTCGCATGAATCTTACTCCGAGAGAAAAAGATAAACTGTTGATCTTTACGGCCGCGCTATTGGCAGAGAGGCGCCTTGCACGCGGATTGAAGTTGAATCATCCCGAAGCGGTCGCGTACTTGACCGCGGCGCTTTTGGAAGGGGCTCGCGACGGGAAGACCGTTGCAGAGCTAATGCATTTCGGCACGACGCTGCTTAAATCCGACCAGGTCATGGAAGGTATTCCTGAAATGATTCACGAAATTCAGGTCGAAGCCACGTTCCCTGACGGAACAAAACTGGTCACGGTCCACCATCCAATCGTTTAATTCAAAACCAGAAATAATTCATGATCCCTGGTGAAATCATAACGGACGCCGTCGACATCGAGCTGAACGCCGGACGAAAAACCATCACGCTAACGGTCGCCAACACAGGTGACCGGCCCATTCAAGTCGGTTCACACTTTCATTTTTATGAAGTCAATACGGCGCTGCACTTCGACCGTGATCCATCACGCGGTTTCCGGCTCAACATCACCTCCGGCACCGCCGTTCGATTTGAACCGGGACAGAAACGCACCGTCGAACTCGTGGAGCTCGCCGGCGACAGGATCGTTTACGGTTTTAACGCCTTGGTGATGGGCAAACTCTGAAAGCGAGCGTTGATCTGACAGGCAGCCTATGAAAATCTCTCGCCACGCGTACGCAGAAATGTTTGGGCCGACCACAGGCGATCGGGTGCGGCTTGCCGACTCGGAGTTGTTTATCGAGATTGAGCGCGATTTTACGATCTACGGAGAAGAAGTGAAGTTTGGCGGCGGAAAAGTGATCCGAGATGGAATGGGTCAATCCCAACGCCCGTCCAAGGATGCCGTCGACACGGTGATCACCAATGCCGTAATCGTCGATCACAGTGGGATTCTGAAAGCGGACATCGGCATCAAAGATGGCCGCATCGCAGCCATCGGCAAGGCAGGAAACCCGGATATCCAGCCAGGCGTCACGATCGTGATCGGGCCGGGAACCGAGGTGATTGCGGGTGAAGGAAACATTGTCACCGCAGGAGGAATCGACACTCACATCCATTTCATCTGCCCCCAGCAGATTGATGATGCGCTCGCTTCCGGAGTCACCACCTTGATCGGAGGCGGCACCGGTCCTGCGCACGGCACTTTTGCCACCACTTGCACGCCCGGCCCATGGCACATTGAGCGAATGCTCCAGGCAGCCGATGGTTATCCGATCAATCTCGGTTTTCTTGGCAAAGGCAATGCAAGTCAACCAGAGCCTTTACGGGAGCAGATCGCGGCAGGTGCGCTCGGATTAAAGCTGCATGAAGATTGGGGAACAACCCCCGCGGCAATCGACAATTGTCTGGCAGTCGCTGAAGAAACCGACACGCAGGTCGCGATCCACACCGATACTTTGAACGAGGCTGGCTTTGTCGAGGCGAGTATCGCGGCGTTCAAGGGCCGGACGATTCACACCTATCATACCGAAGGCGCAGGTGGCGGACACGCTCCGGACATCATTAAAGTCTGCGGCGAACCGAACGTCCTCCCCTCCTCCACGAATCCGACCCGGCCCTATACGGTCAACACCCTGGATGAGCATCTGGATATGCTCATGGTGTGCCACCACCTGGATCCCGCGATCGCCGAAGATCTCGCCTTCGCCGAATCGAGGATTCGAAGGGAAACGATTGCCGCGGAAGACATCCTCCACGACCTGGGCGCGCTCTCGATGATGTCGAGCGACTCGCAGGCGATGGGCCGAATCGGCGAAGTAATCACGCGTACCTGGCAAACCGCGCACAAAATGAAAGTCCAGCGCGGACCTCTTGCGGGCGACCCGTCCCGAAATGACAATCGACGGGTGAAACGCTACGTCGCGAAATACACCATTAATCCAGCGATTGCGCACGGAATCGCTCATGAAATCGGATCGGTGGAAGTTGGAAAATGGGCCGATCTGGTTCTTTGGGAGCCTGCGTTTTTTGGGACAAAACCGACGCTGATCTTAAAAGGGGGGATGATCAACCTGGCGCTCATGGGCGATCCGAATGCTTCGATTCCTACCCCGCAACCAGTGCATTACCGGGAGATGTTCGCGACTCGGGGAGGTGCGCTCGGTCAAACTTCGCTGACCTTTGTTTCCCAGGCCGCTGAAGCTGCGGACATCGCCGGGCGATACGGCTTGCAGAAACGACTGGTGTCGGTCCACGGCATCCGATCTCTTCGCAAAACAGACATGATCCACAACAATTATCAGCCGAAGATAACCGTCGATCCGGAGACCTACCAGGTGGTCGCAGACGGAGAACTCCTGACCTGCGAGCCGGCGAAGATCTTGCCGATGGCGCAACGATATTTTCTATTTTGAATGTCGCCGGATTCCTGCAAAAGATGCCCGCCATGCTGCGAATCGAAAGATACGCCGATCGCGAAATAGCCGAAGCTGAAATACATCGTCTCCCTAAGCTTGTGTTGCCATACGATCTTCGGCGCAAGAGCCGGTTTCGAGCGACGCTCGCGAACGGAATTGAAGCCGCCCTTTTCCTGCCGCGCGGATCGGTGCTGCGCGACGGCGATCTTTTGCAGGCAGAGGACGGCACCTTGATCAGAGTCGAATCGGCCCCGGAAAATGTGCTGCTGGTTACCGCTGAAACGGCGCACTCCCTGATGCGCGCCGCGTACCATTTGGGAAACCGGCATACGCCGGTCGAACTCGGAGAAAACTTCCTTAAGCTCGAGGCCGACCCGGTCCTGCAGGAGATGTTGGTGCAACTTGGGATGACGGTGCACCAGGAAACCTCTCCATTTCAACCCGAGGCCGGAGCCTACGGCGGCGGACACCGGCATGGGCACGACGAGACCTTCGCTGAAGATCATTTATGCGCTAATCAAGTCTTTAGCGAACATCACCTTCATTCGGACGACCAGCGGCAGCGACCCTCTCATTCGCACGATGACTCCCACAGTCGCGAGCATTCGTAAGCTCATCGGGCTTCTTCACTTGGCGTCTCCAGCACTGCCCATCGGCGCGTTCAGCTATTCGCAAGGACTCGAAGGAGCGGTCGATGGCGGGCTGGTCCACGACGGCGCGACCGCTCAGGCTTGGATTCAGAGCGGCCTCGAGAATGTCCTTGCCCCAAACGAACTTCCAATGCTGGCAATACTGTATCGTGGCTGGGAAGACGGGAACTATACCGAGGTGAGCCGGTCAAATGCCTGGTATCTCGCGAGCAGAGAATCGTTTGAGTTACGTCAGGAGACGGAACAGATGGGGTGGTCGCTGGCTCAACTTGCCCTGACCTTGCAATGGCATGACAACGCGCGGCAGATCATCCTCCATTCGTTGAAACCGATCTGTTTGCCAACAGCTTTCGCCTATGCAGCCGGCGCCCTGGGAATCGACCTGGAGTCCTGCATCGCGGCCTACAGTTTCAACTGGATAGAAAACCAGGTGTCCGCCGCTTTGAAGGCGGTTCCGCTGGGACAAATTGCCGGACAAAAAATCCTTTTTGCCATGCATACACTCATCCCCGATGTGGTGCTCCATGCGATCGAGACCGGCCCCGACCGGATCTCCACCTTTGCTCCCCACCTGGGAATTATTTCGGCGCGGCATGCAAACCAATATTCGCGGCTCTTTCGCTCTTAATCTAAATTCCGAATTTGAGGCTTTTCGAAGCGCAATCACTGTGAGCAACGCCCAACGTACCAAACGGAATCCGCCCTTGCGCGTCGGCATCGGCGGACCGGTGGGATCCGGCAAAACGACTCTCGTCGAGGTGCTGTGCAAATTGTTGCGAGACCGGTACGACCTCGTCGTGATCACGAATGATATTTACACCAAGGAGGATCAGCGGCTGCTGATCGTCGCAGGCGCCCTGCCGGCCGAACGAATTATGGGGGTGGAAACCGGCGGGTGTCCTCACACCGCGATACGGGAGGACGCGTCAATCAATTTGGAAGCCGTCGATCGTATGCTGCAGAAGTACCCCGAGGCCGACATCGTGTTTATTGAATCGGGTGGTGATAACCTTGCCGCGACTTTCAGCCCCGAACTTTCCGATTTGACGATCTATGTCATTGACGTGGCCGGCGGCGAAAAAATCCCACGGAAAGGGGGTCCTGGTATCACCAAATCCGATCTTCTGGTCATCAACAAGATCGACCTTGCTCCCTATGTCGGCGCCTCTTTGAAGGTCATGGAAAGTGATGCGAAAAAGATGCGGGGCGAACGTCCGTTCGTGATGTGCAATCTCAAGGAGGGTATTGGCCTCGCCGAAATTAGTGCGTTCATTGAGCGAGAAGGACTGCTCGAGGATTTTCAATTTTGAGCCACGGTCTTAAAAAAGAAAGCACAGATATGGGCGCTTCGCTCGCGCCTTGAAAAATCCGCCGCGGCGGAACCTCCGGCAAAATACCTCGTATTTCGGGGACAGGACACTAGGTTTGGCTCATGACCAATTCCTCACTGTTTGCGGAGGCCAAGCGGTTCATCCCGGGAGGTGTCAATTCTCCGGTGCGAGCATTTCGAAACGTGGGAGGTGAACCATTTTTTGTCTCAAAGGGCAAGGGATCGCACGTTTGGGATGTCGAGGGACGCGAATATATTGACTACGTGGGGACGTGGGGTCCCGCAATCCTTGGCCATGCTCCGGACGTGGTGGTTGAAGCAGTCCGCGAAACCGCAAAAAGCGGGTTGAGCTTCGGGATCCCGAACCCACTAGAAGTTGACATGGCGCGATTGATCTGCAGCTGGGTCCCCTCGGTGGAAAAAGTCCGTATGGTCAATAGCGGGACGGAGGCTACGATGTCGTGTGTCCGTCTGGCCCGAGGTGCCACAAATCGCAAGTTGATAGTTAAATTTGAAGGCTGCTATCACGGCCACGTCGATTCACTCCTCGTCAAGGCCGGGAGCGGAGCGCTCACTCATGGCAGCCCGGACAGCGCCGGCATACCGGAAGAGCTCGCCGAGTTGACCATCACGATTCCGTTCAATAACCCGGAGATGCTCGACCAGACATTTCAAAAGTTCGGCGAGCAAATTGCGGCGGTGATCGTAGAGGCGGTGCCGGCCAACGCCGGACTATTTCTCCCTAAACCCGGGTTCTACAAACGATTACGCGATTTTTGCGACCGGTACAGCACCCTGCTTATCTTCGATGAGGTGATGACCGGGTTTCGCGTCGCCAAGGGCGGATACCAAGGATTGGCCGGAATCAAACCCGATCTCACGGCGATGGGCAAGGTTATTGGCGGCGGGTTGCCGATCGGGGCATTTGGCGGTCGAGCAGACGTCATGGATTTGCTATCGCCGGAGGGTCCTGTTTACCAGGCTGGAACTCTTTCCGGCAATCCCCTGGCCATGGCCGCCGGACTAAGCCAATTGCGCGAACTGGAACGGTTGGATGGCTGGACCAAGCTCGAAAAGCTTGGTCAGCAAATGGAGGACGGCGTCAGAGATGTCCTAAGCCGGCTCGGCAAGAGCTACCAATTCAACCGCCTCGGGTCGATGTTTTGCCTCTTCTTCACGGAAGAGCCGGTCTGGAGTTTTGCCGATGCAATGAAATCGGACCTGAAGGCGTTTCGCAAATTTTTCCATCTTTGCCTTGAACGAGGAGTCTACTTCGCGCCCTCCCAATTCGAAACGGGTTTCCTTTGCCTCGAACACACGGTCGCCGATCTGGCCAGAACAACGGAAGTCATCGAGGAATGCCTTCGGCTAATATGAGAAGAAAGTCTGGTTTTCCTCGGTTTTCATGCTAAATGCTGCATCCCGCCAGCCGGCGGCCGAGCGGCCAAGTTTCAAAAACCTCGAAATTCTCGATTCGCCAGACGCCGTTTTCCTGGATCATCGTGAAAAGAGCGGGGGTGATCAGACCACGGGCACTCAAGAAATAGACCTCAACCATCGCTCGATGATACTCCAGGGAAGTTGACCCGAACTGTAGCTTTTGGGGCTCCGAAATTCGCCCGTACTCGGTCCGGATCTTCGATACATACTGAATCAGAGTGAAATGCTCCTGAACACCTTTGGATGCCTGTCCGTACGCTTTGCCGAAGTCATCCAAACTGCACGCCTCAAATTGGGCAAAGATCACTCCGTAAAGCGGTTTTGGGTCAAATTCGGCTTCGACCCGTTGGCGCCAGACGTGCGTCGCAACTGCCGCCGCTGCGCTGACGACAAAAAAACTCATCAAGAGAACCGATTTGAGCCGCGGCATCATTCGACATTCGAATCAAGTGATCTCAGGTAGCTGAAAGAATAGATTCCGGAACCATGTCCATCCATCCATTCCGGCTGAATACCGTATCCGCCGACGACTGCGCAGCGCTTCAAGAGGAAACTTGCCGGACCGACTTTCACGTTCCCCTTAAACTCGTTGCCTAGAATATCTTTTTCACCGGCGCACAGGGCGCACGGGCACCGCTTTCTCAAAAATTCGAGAGGTAAGTAACTCTCGATTCCGTCGGTCCATCGGACAGCGAGCTCGTTCCCGATCACCGTCATGTTTTCCAAGCCCAGCGGCATGGCTTTTATTCTAGCCATTATCGCGAAAGGAAACAAGCAGTGAGCGGTTTTCTCGGCGTGAGACGCCTGGCAGACAATCATTTTCGTCTCCCCGTTCGCCGAGACGCTGCACGGCGAAACGCCGATACGTGACTGCCTGCCCTCAGCTCATTGACTCTAGTGGGGATAAAGCTTAGGAAGTAACAGAATGAGTATCAGCTTTTTCGCCGAATGCACCGTCCTGATTACAGGCGCATCGGCCGGGATCGGTCGTGAGTTTGCCCGGCAGTTGGCTCCCGCGGTGAATACGATGATCCTGGTAGCGCGCCGCAATGATCGCCTGGAAGCGCTTGAACTGGAGCTAAAAATCATTAACCCCCACCTGGAAGTGTTTTGCCGGCAACTGGACCTTCGTGACCACGCTGCGCTCGAGAGATTTTGCAACTGGCTCGACGAAAGCGGTCTGTCCGTCGATCTGCTCGTCAACAACGCCGGCCTCGGCGATCGCGGCGCGTTCATCGATAGCGAATGGGAACGCGTTCATGCGATGCTCGAAGTCAATATCGATACGTTGACCTATCTGACGTACCGGATCCTTCCCAGTATGCGCAAATCAGGTTGTGGCGCGATTCTCAACGTGAGTTCGGTGGCCAGCCTGGTGCCGGTGCCCCACCTCGCGGTTTACGCGGCGACGAAGGCTTATGTGACAAGCTTCAGTGAAGCTCTGCGCGCGGAACTCCGAAATGCCAATATTTCCGTCACCACTCTGTGCCCAGGACCTGTTCCGACGGAATTTTTGGACGTCGCAAGCCGCGGGCCGCAGGCAAATACTGGCTCTCCAGCACAGGAGCTGTTTAGCGTGCCGGTCCAGGAAGTGGTGCGTCGTGCACTGAATGCAGTTTCTCGAGATAAGGCCCGGGTCATTCCAGGTACTTTGGTGAACCTGGCCATGACGACCGTCGTCTTCCTTCCAATGTTTCTCAAACGGTTGATCCTCAACGCTCAGGTGGCGCGAGAAAAGGCCGCATCCCCGTCGCCGGCTCATCCGGACTATGAGATCTCGGGTATGATCTAGGGTCGCCGCATGCTTGTGCAGGTCTATTATTTCCTTTTCGGTTTGGTGGCGATCACCGGCGGGGCGATGGGTTATGCCCGCGCCAAAAGCAAACCGTCTCTCATCGCCGGCAGCGTGAGCGGCGCCCTTTTGATCATCGCCGGGTTGCTCTCTCCGCGAATATCAGGTTTCGTTCTTGCTCTGATCGTTTCCGTTCTCTTGTTGGCACACTTCGGCCGATCTTATGCGGCTAAGAAAAAGCCGATGCCCGCGATCCCGATGATCGTCCTGAGCGGTATCTGTATCGTATTGACCGCGATCGCCTGGCATGCCAGATAGCGACCGTCATGCGAACTGACTCCGCTTGGCAATTTGGCATTCCAGTTGAGTTTGCCGCGATTTTGGCGATCCTCCTCACGGCATGCCCCGGCCCAAACCCACCCGAGCCAGGGCCGTCCGCATCGCCCTTCCCTACGGTTGCCCCCAGTGCAACACCAACACCAACACCAACGCCAACGCCAGCCCCAACGCCAACGCCGACTCCCTCTCCGTTGCCCGAAACGTTTGTCCCTTACTCGCGAATGGAAACCGCGAAATTATTCAATGGCATGGAGATCCGTTCGAAAGTGACAACGGTCGAAGGCCTTCCCGCAGTCGTTGAGCGCAAAACACCCGATGCGTATACGCTGGAACTCGACGTCCAAGTGCGGGTACCGCAAGCCGCGCAGACGCTGGAGCAACTCGCCACCGCGGACCCCTTGCTCAGCTCTCTTTTACCCGGGTTGAAGGACGAGATTCCAACCTCGAAAGTTTCGAACTTTTATCATGGCCTCTATCAACTGAAGGTCGACGCCGTGAATCGGACGTTGGCCCGGCTGGATCAAATCGTTTCACGGCACAATTTTTTCGACTGCAACACCATCCTCGAGCTCCAGGATCACAAGACAAATCGAAAAGCGCTCTTGATCCAGAGCGACATGGATGTCAATGCAGATGGCTCCGACGCCGACCGCTCTTCAGATGTCGAGGGTTCGACGGCAAACTTCCAGCCGTTTACCAGTTACCGCTGGCCTAAGAAAACCAGCAAAACAAGCCAGTTCGTTCCGGAGAGAGAAGAAAAGCTGAAGCAGCTCCAGTCTGAGTTCGAAACAAAAACGACGACGCCCGAGCGAAGAAAAGTTCTTAAGGATCAGATTGAACAACTTCAAAGGGAAGTGAACGACTTGAAAAAATATAGTTTTCTCGTCGCGAAAGCTGATCCCTATGTCGTATTGCCAGGATTCATGTTCCGACAGCCGAACCACCCGTTTCAGCCGAAGCTCGGAGATTGTGTCGTGGTGATCTATCAAGGGAAACTATATCCGGCGCTCCTGGGCGATATTGGTCCATCGTACAAAATAGGCGAGGCTTCACTCCGGATCTGCAGCCAACTGGATCCGCGATCGAACGCCTATAACCGGCCCGCCAGCGATTTGAATATTACCTATATCGTCTTCCCCGGTTCTGCCGAAGAACCGCCTGGGCCCCCGGATCTGGTGAAACTGCATGATCGTTGTTCGACTCTCCTGAATGAGATTGGCGGATATAGCGGGGAACTGTGGACATGGGAAGATATCCTCTCAAAGGCAACACCTTCTCCGTCGCTTTCTCCGTCACCTTCTGGGTCCTCTTCCCCGTCACCTTCTCCGCAAGCGAGCATCGCTCCGGCATCACCGTCTGCCACACGATAACAGTTTTGTCCCGGCAGCGATTCAAGCAGCCAGGAGAAGCGGCGGGCGGTAGATGAATGATGGATAAAGTAATCAGATTTGTTACATTCATGGAATGCAAAACTGCCGATTTGCGTTTGCGGTGCATGTGATGGCTGTCCTCGCCTTGGAAAGGGCCGATTGCTGCCCTTCTTCGCGTCTGGCGCAGACGGTTAATACAAACCCCGTCGTTATTCGACGGCTCCTGATCGAACTCCAGGAGGCCGGACTCATCTCCACATTGCGCGGTCCGCACGGCGGTGCACTTCTAAAGCGTAAGCCCGAAAAGGTGACCCTGCGCGAAATCCACCAGGCGGTTGATCAGGGCGACACCTTTGCCACCCATCCAAACGAACCTTCTTCGGAGTGCCCAGTGGGCAGGAAAATCACCAAAGTCATGCAGCGCATTCAGGATCGGGCCAACCGCGCCCTGGCACGTGAACTTGAGAAAATGACACTGGCGGACGTGCTCCGTGAGCTCCGCCGAGGATGAAAATCTCCGCTTGATTTGTAACAAAATGAGTTACATTCAGTGGTGGTTTTTTGTTCGAAAGGACATTGTTATGTTTTCTGATTTTGAGCCAACTTGGGTTCCAGTTCTCCTTGAAAATTCCGGCGGAGTATTACCGTCGGTCCGAAGTCCGATCACCGACGGCCAATTGCTGGACGCTTATTCGGAAACCGTCAGCGGAGCCGCCACCAACGTCGCTCCGGCAGTCGTGAATATTCAAAGTAAAAATCCCGCGGTGGGAAGACGCGGCGAAGGAGGCGGAAGCGGATTCTTTATCGCGCCGGACGGTTTCATCCTGACGAATAGTCACGTGGTTCACGGCGCTCAATCGATCGAGGTGACTCTACACGACGCGCGGACGTTCAGCGCGACGTTGATTGGGGATGACCCTGACACCGATCTGGCCGTGATTCGCATCGATGCGGCGCAGCTTCCTTTCTTACCGTTTGCGGATTCCAAACAACTCCGGGTCGGCCAGATTGCGATTGCGATCGGCAGTCCTTACGGTTTCCAGCAAACTGTTACGGCCGGCGTGGTCAGCGCCTTGGGCAGATCGATGAGGGCACAATCCGGCCGGCTGATGGACGATATTATTCAAACGGACGCTGCCTTGAATCCCGGAAATTCCGGAGGACCGCTGGTGAACTCCTCCGGAAAGGTGATCGGCGTGAATACGGCGGTCATCCTGCCAGCGCAGGGACTTTGTTTTGCGATAGCCGCCAACACGGCACAACTAGTCGCCGCCTGGCTCATCCGGGACGGCAAAATCCGAAGAAGTTATCTGGGATTAGCCGGCCAGAACACCACGATTCATCCAAGACTGGTTCGCCACCATAAACTATCCAATAACCAGGGTATATTGGTCGCCGGGATTGAGCCAGACGGGCCGGCTCGACAAAGCGGCCTGGCAGAGGGTGATATCATCATCGCCTTTAAGGAAGCGCCCCTCTCGAGCATCGACGATCTTCACCGGGTGCTTGTTGGAAAAGAGATTGGAATCAAATCCAACATCACGGTGATTCGCGGCGTCGAGATGGTGGAACTGAGCGTCATCCCTCAGGAACTGCCTCGACATTAGTGTACCGTCGCTGAAAACAGCCAACTGACCTGCGGCTAAGCTCAAGGGATTTAGGAGACGGTACACCGGGGCAGGAGACCCCACATCTTGCGCTAAATAAGATAAGGGCTTATTAGGATGGTCTTTGCCCCGCATGGGCAGCAGGACTCAGGCCGGCGTTTCAATGCCGGGAACATCCAACGAAAAGGGTCAAGACAACAGCCCAGAAAGGGTCGAGGATTGGTCGCACCAACTCACGCTTCTGCCCCACTGGCAACAGACAACTGACAACTGGCAACTGTTCGTATCTCCGCGCCTTCTGGTTATTTCGTTTGATCATTCCGTCCGGAATGGTGATTTCTTACGAACGATGACCTTCGAACAAACAGTCCGCATCGCGGAAGGTTACTCTGAACTCGGGATGCTCGACGACGCGCTCGTGCAATTGGACCAGCTCGATGCGGAACACCAGGATCGCCTCGAGATTCTGCGAATGAGAGTCGACATCCTCCTGCGAAAACAAGATTGGAAAGATGCTCTCCAGCTAAGTCTGCGGTTATGCATCATGAATCCGGACCAACCGTACGGCTACGTTCATGCCGCGTTCTGCCTTCACGAGCTCGGGCAGACGTCAGAAGCAAAACAAACTCTCCTGGACGGGCCCGCGGCACTTCTGGATGAACCGGTTTACTATTACAATCTCGCTTGTTACGACACCGTGCTAGGTAACCTGGAGCAGGCAAAAGTGTACTTGCGCGCCAGCTTTAGCCTGGACAAATCATTCCGGGAATTGGCGAAGAACGACCCCGACTTGAAGCAAATACGGGATGCGCTGTAATGACACTATTTCGCGGGAGGAACACTAAACGCTATGGACCTTCAAGGCTTCATTGATCTTTTCGCAGAAAATTTCGCCCAATCACGCGAGCTTGGCGCTTCCGTCTGTATCTGGCGCAACGGTGAAGAGGTCCTACACCTTGCGGATGGCTACCGCGACCGTGAGAAGACTCTCGAATGGACGAAAGAGACGCCGGTCTTAATCTGGTCCGCCACCAAAGGGCTCGCTTCCGCCTGCCTGATCCATGCTGCATCCGAGCACGGATTTGCACTGGATCGCGAGGTGGTCGATCTATGGCCCGAATACGGGCAGAACGGGAAGGCCGGCACGACTATTCTCCATGTTCTCACGCACCAGGCCGGTCAACCGGCTCTCCGCAGTCTCTCGGTGTCCATCTTGGATCACGACGCCGTCGTCGATCAGCTTGCCAGACAGGAACCGTTTTGGAAGCCTGGTGAAGCGCACGGCTATCATCCAAGAACCTACGGATTTCTCGTCGACGAGCTGGTGCGCCGGATTACCGGCGGCACGCCGGTTGGCACTTATTTCCGCCTCATCTTCGGTGATCCACTGGGGCTGAATCTCTGGATCGGAGCGCCCGAGTGGATTGAGAACGATGTGGCCCCGATTTATGCGCCGCGAAAACCTCGGACACCGGAATCCGAGGAACCATTTTATAAGGCGCTCGCGGACCACGAATCCCTTACCCGCAGAGCGTTTTCGACTCCCGGCGGACTCCATTCTCCGTCGCAAATGAACGATCCGAAAGTGCGCCGCCATTCTATTCCCTCTTTGGGCGCGATCGGCACGGCCGGAGCATTGGCGCGATTCTATCAAACTCTTTGTTCGGACGAGGTCTTTTCTTCGGAAACGATTGGTCAAATTTCTGCAACGCAATGTACGGGGATGGATCAAGTTCTTCGGATTGACACCGCGTTCGGAATTGGATTCATGAAAGACCCGCTGGACGGGAATGAGAAGACACGAAAAATCTTTGGTCCCGAACGAAACGCCTTCGGCCAACCCGGGTCCGGTGGCAGCCTGGGCTTCTGCGACCCGAAAAACGGGATAGCCTTCGCCTACGTGATGAATCAAATGGAGCCAGGCGTCTTTCCGAATGCGAAATCGCTCCGGCTGGTGGACTATTTTTATGAACGGTCCGGAGAAATCCGATGAGCCTGACGCCGACGGAACCGATCCTGATTCTCTCGGACTTGCACCTCGGACATCGCGCCTCTCAAATAAAGCATCCGGACCAGCTGGCCCCGATGTTGCATGGACCAGGCTCAGTCATCTTCAACGGTGACACATCGGAGATGCGGAATCCGGAGGACCGGCTGGTGGGCCGCAAGCTCGCCGCTGATTTGGCGCGCATATGTCACCAGGTGGGGCGCAAAGCATTTTTCGTCAACGGGAATCATGATCCGACGGTTTCGTCCACCAATCATCTCGATCTCGCCCACGGCGCGATATTGGTGACCCACGGAGACATCCTTTTTCTGGAGGTTGCGCCCTGGAGCCGGGACGCGGGGCATTATCTCAAGAAACATCGACAGATTCTGGACGGGCTCGGACCGGACGGATACACCGACTTTGAAAAGCGACTTTTGGCCTCCAAACGGGCTTCGATTGAGCTGCAATTGATTGAGGAACCGCTGACTCGCGGGCGCTCGCCCGGCTTTCGCCTGCTTATTCGCAACTGCTGGCCGCCCTGGCGCGCTCTCATGATCATCAAAGCGTGGTACGAAGTCCCGAGACGAGCCGCCAATCTGGCCCAAATTTTCCGCCCGAAGGCGCGATTCGTCATCGTCGGGCACACCCATTTTCCGGGCGCTTGGAAGGTTGCGCCGCGGGTGATCATTAATACGGGCAGTTTCGTGCCTTATTTCGGAGCCTGCGCGGCTATCATCGAATCGGGTCGAATCGAAGTCCGACAAATAAATTCCTGCCAGGACCGATTCGTGATCGGCAAGCTGTTGAGGAACTTCGCGGTTGAGCCACTTGGGCCGAAGGAGACTTTCTGAGCGTCCCATAGTCATCCTTCCAAAAATCTTCCTCGCGCCAAAGTCCGCGGCTTTTTGGATTTCGTGGTCTCAACCGTCAGCTCTCAGGTCTGTTCGCGGGAGAGTTGGATCAGCTGCGCATAAGTCGCCGATGGGCGGTCGCCAAGGTGGTCTTCGACAAGCCGATTGTTGTCCTTGGCGTAGTTGATCGAATAGAGGCCGAACCTGGGGGTGAAAGTTCCCCATTCATAGTTGTCGAACAGAGACCAGTGCAGGTATCCGATCAACGGGACATCGGACCGAATGATGCTCATGATCTCTTCGATGTGCACTCGCAAAAAATGGCTGCGGGTCATCCGATCTCTGCGCAAAGTATTCTTGTTATCAAACCGACGCCGCACGGCCATGCCGTTTTCAACAATCAGCACCGGGCGATTGCCGAATTCCTTGCTGTAGTAGTCGCAAAAAAAACGCATCCCGTTTGGCAAGACGCGCCAGTCCCACCATTTGCTCGTCACGCTCTTCATGAGCCAGCTCCGCAGAGACTTATTTTTGAACTCGTGATCCCACCAGACAGGGAGACGGAACATATGCGCCACGAAGGGATCGTAGTAATCCAGGCCGATGTAGTCGAAGGCGGACTCCCTATCTGCCGCGTAGAGTTCTTCCACCAGCGGAGCAAAACATTCCGGCATGAAGGTCTTGTAGCCCAGCCAATTGCTGATTTTCTTCGAATACGCCCCGAAAAAATAGGGAATATCTTTTTTCAGCGGTATCCGCGCCGCGCAGAACGCTTCTTCAAATTGGCGGATCTTCTCATAGATATAGTCGGGAAGAGTCCCGACATGGACGCCACGTTCCCTGACCGAAACGAGGTCGAGCAGAATTTTATCCGACCAGTAAAGATCGCTACAGTAGTTGTTCAGCGTAATTGAAGGCTGCGGCCAGCTCTGGTCCGTGTAGATTCGATGGATCAAATTGTAAGTGCGGACATGGGTGATCAGGATCTGACGGTAAACCTCAAGCAGCGTCCGCAAGCCGTGGGTCTTTTTGCCGCGACCTGGAAATTGGGTGCCTAAATAGGTGTTCAAGACGAGCATATTCGGCTCGTTGATCGTGATGTAGTAGTGGATAGGCGGGAGAGCGTGCCGGTCCGTTAGAGCACGGTTTATATACAACACCGATTCCCGTGCGTAGCGGCAGAAATGTTGGGTCACGTCCGGGGCAAGCCATGGATCTGTACCGAGCCAGGACGGATGCACAAAATGGTGAAGAGTCACGATGGGCTCAAGCCCATTTTGGCGGCAATCTACCAGCATATCAACGTAGCGGTCCAAAGCATTATAATCGAACGGAGGGGGAGGCCCCATCCGATCAACGTAAGTCGGTTGCACTCGACTCCATTCGATCCCGAGCCGGAACGAGTTGAGACCGAGCTCCCGGCAACGTGCGAAATCCTCTGGAAAACGGTTCCAGAAGTCGGCACCGAGACCGGAATGTGCGACGTCCTTTCTACGCTCTGCGGCTGCCCAGTTCGTCTGAGGTTGTCCAGGCCCGTTGTAGCCCCCTTCGGACTGATAGGCGGAAGTTGCTACCCCCCACAGAAACTCGCTCATTGGTTACCGCGTTTTATTGTCTCGTTCCTTGCTGGCGGCGATCGTGATCGCTTCCGCCTCATCATCCGATACCTCAAGAACGGTCATCTCATCCGCCACCAGGGTGTCTACGATGGTCTTTGCGGCTTCCGGGCGGCTCATGGCGAAGGCCTTGCGACGCATCTGCTCGACGCGCAGCGGGTCATCGAGCAGAGTATCGATCTTGTAAGGGATTGTCGTCATTTCGTTACATTTTACTGCGACCCCATCCTCGAGAAGGTGATCGCTGTTGCGCTCTTCCTGACCGGGAATCGGACTGACAATCACCATGGGCAAGCCGCAGGCCAACGCCTCAGCCGTCGTCAACCCACCCGGCTTTCCGATAAACAAATCCGAGATCTTCATCAAATCCGCCATCCGGCCGGTGTAGCCAAATACTTTGAAATTTTCGTTATTTTCGCCCACCACTTCGAGAACCCGATCCCGGGTTTCAGGGTTTCGGCCACAGACAACGATCGTCTGGGCTTTGGAGCGAAGATTTTTGAGCCGTTCGACGATAAACTCCGTCGGCCCAACGCCGAACGCCCCAGCTGACAACAACAACGTCGGACGCGTCGGGTGCAGCCCGTAGTGAAACCGTGTGGCGACGCGATCGATCGGCGTGATGTACTCCGGATCAATCGGAATTCCGGAAACCGTGATCCGCTCTTTCGGCAATCCCAACTCTTCGAGATGAACCTTGGTCTCTTCGATCGCCACAAAATAGCGATGAAACACCCGCGACAACCACATTGCATGAAAGTCCAGATCTGTCACCACGATCGACAGATGGGCATCCAACAAATTTTTCGCGATCAGATGCGAAATAATACCGGCGGGCATGAAGTGGGTGCAAACCGTGATGTGTGGATTGAATTGCCGGATGAATTTTACCAGGGGCCCTGTGTTCAATCGGTCGAGCATGAGACGCATACCATCCGTTTTCCAGGGTTCGTCGCTCTG
>DATHPZ010000136.1:0-9400 GCA_035483355.1 Chthoniobacterales bacterium
GTGCTTTTGAGCGTTGTATTGCGGTTGATTTAACATGAATTCTTTTAGGATTCCGTATTCAGCGTTGTTTAAGATGACGAAGACGACCGGCGTCTCCTCATGCACTGCGCTCCAGAGTGCCTGCGGTGAGTAAAGCGCTGAGCCGTCTCCGACCACACAAAGGACCGGCGCTTTGTCGTGAGCGAGTGAAACACCAACAGACGCCGGCATACCCCAGCCCAGAGCTCCGCCACGATTGTGAAAATATTGCTTGGCAGCGGTCGAGCGATGCATCGGCTGCGTGAACGCGTTGGCGCAGGGCGCCTCGTCCACCAGCAGCGTCCCGTCCGCCAAGGCACGCAGGATCTCCCGCACGGCAACGATTGGCCGGATGTCCAGGTCTTTTGCCGCCAGCTCCGCTTGCTGACTTAGCGCGCGCTGCTGTGCATCCTGCGCTTCTCGCGCGAGGTGCACGTTCCTTTCGACGGTATCCGGAGTAACCCGGCGCTCGAGTTCCGCTGCCAGAGTCTCCAAGGTCGCTTTGACATTTCCCACGATGCCGAGCCTGGGTGCGTCGTTGTGACAGAGGTCGTTGCCATCTTCTGAGATGTGATAGAAGGTGATGTTTTCCGGAATCGGATCCCTGGCGGTGTAAACTATCGCGACCAACGTCTTTCCACCCAGCCCGAGCATGCAATCGTATCGACCGAGAATCTCGGAGATCCCTTTGGCGGTTGTCGGCAACGAGCCGCGCCAGAATGGATTGACGGAAGCGAAGTTATTGACGGACGGCCAGGAGGATCCGTACACCGGCGCGCCTAATAACCGCGCCACTCTGGCGATCGATTCATCCACGCCGGACTCCGCGATATCGTTGCCGGCAACAATCACGGTCCGGCCGGCCCTGAACTGCAACAGTTCCGCAGCCAAATCTGGAATTCCTGAGCCGACGCTCGCCCGCTCGATGCGGGTTGCCGGAAGCATCGGAGGAGAACCTGCTTCGTCCAGGATATTCATCGGAAGGGAAAGGAAAACCGGGCCGCGCGGCGGAGACATTGAATTGTGGAAGGCGCGACGAAGAATCAACGGCAGGTCATCGAGAGAATTCGGTTCGAAACACCATTTGGCCACTGGGGCGGCCATCCCCACGAGATCCGCGGCGAGCAACGGATCGGCCAGAAAATGACGGAGGTCCTGCTGGCCGGCGGTGATAACCATCGGCACCCTGGCGATCTTCGCATTCATGATCGCTCCCATCCCGTGCCCCAGACCGCCGGCGGTGTGCAGATTGACGAAGGCAGGCTTACCAGATGCTTGGGCGTACCCGTCTGCGATGGAAACCGCGGTCGCTTCCTGCAGTCCCCAGACGTAGCGAATGTCCTGCACGGTCACCAACGCGTCGATCAATGGCAACTCAGTCGTGCCAGGGTTACCAAAAATGTAGTGCGTCCCTTCCGAGCGCAGCACATCCAGAAGGATGTCCGCCCCTCTGACGAAGGATTTCCTCGCTTCCGAGCAGCCGAATCTTTCGACGTTTGCTTCCATAGGCCAGAATCTCATTCCGCTTTTGGATTCGCCACTCTTCTCACGCAATCTTTCGCAGAGAGTCAGCTCTGCTGGCAATTTGCTCGAATCCTTTTAACATATGCGAACCAGTCCCCATGAGCGACGACCCGCAAAACGACCTGAAGCCTGAAATTCGTCAATTGCCGCGAGCGATGAACCTTTTTTTGAAGCGGGTGATGCCGAGTTTCACTGTCAAGACCTGCGCGGAGGCATTCATTCTTACGCTGGCCAAGACGATTCCCATCGGGCACCTGCTTGCTTACCTTTGGGAACCTGGTCGTCAGACAAACCATCGGACACGGCTGACGCTCAAGAGCGGTCAGCTCCTGCATGAGCGAGAGGCGGCTCCCCCAGCGGAAGTTGTTCAGCGTGAGGCATCGGCGGATTCACCAGATGACCTGAAATTGGTTCTCCATCCCTCCCTGAAATCGCTTCAGTTCGATCCGGCGGAACGAAAAACGCTCGAAGACCAAGGGTGCCGAGCTGCGGTCGAAATCCATTTCGCGTATTACAACAGGCCGATTTTAAGGGTCATCCTGGGATTATCCAATGCCAAGTTGTTACCCACTATCGAGGGCCAGGAATTTTTGCTGGTCTTTTGCCGCTGCTGTCTCGTTTCTTTGAACGGTGCCTATCTAGCTGACCTCGATGAGCGAGAAGGACGGCGCGAAAAACCTGAACCGAACGAACGTTTCAGCCTGACCTTGCAGTGGTTCCATTCGCTGGTGCGCCACTTGAATATCGCGATCGCAGGACTCCAGAGCGGCCAAACCGCCGAAGCTGAGGACGCCCTCCAGCGAGCCTCGATCGTGGCCGGCATCTGTCTGGCCGAAATGCTCGCGCTGATGGGCAATATCCAACCGCAATCAACGGTGGAATCGGTGTAATTTCACCCCGAAGAATTTTGCGGCTGCGGTTTTACCTTTTACCCGACCGGCGCCCGAGCAATTGTCGCTCGACTTATCGCTCTTATTGGATTTTAACCATTGTGTAATGCGCAAAGTCCTCAAATCCGACCAGGGCCCTCTTGAGATCAAGCCACAGGAAAAATCCGTTTGGATCTGCATGTGCGGCCTATCCAGGAATCAACCGTTTTGCGACGGATCGCACAAGAAGACCAGGGATGAAGAAAGCGGCAAAACCTATCAATACGACGAGCAAGGCCACCGGCAGGAAGTTGAATAACCATTTGACTCACTTTCTGGCGCCCCTGCAGGGCTTCGTCGGATGGGGAGATTCCCGGTGTTAAAACGCCGGGCTGAAACCCCAGGCGCTTTCGGCTTCGGGGCATAAAACCATGGCAAAAGCTGGATCGCCTCTTCTTAATTTGCCGATCCTGCGAGCATATAAACCGCCCCAAACCGCTGCTCTCTTCGCACCCTTCGGCACCGCCGAACGGCGAACGCCGAACGCCCTCATCCAGGCAGAGCGTGGGGCCAAAAGGGCCAGAGTGAATAAACCGTGAGAAAGGAACGCCGTTCCAGGCTGTGCTGGGCGGCATGGAAGCTCTTGTTGTCGAGACGTTCAGCCCCATGGGCTAGTGGTTCGGCCTTCATCAACTCGATAAAAGTCTTTAGATTGCCTTTCGCGGTGGCGACGTCACCCGCCGTAACGCGGCTCTCGTTCTGCATCCGTTCCACACCATTGGCAATCCATGCCTGGAGAAACAACTGACACGATGGATCGATCTTGAGAGGGTCGGCAGACTCAAGAACGGTGATCCAAAGTTGTTCATTCAAAGTTGCGGTGGACATAATCAATTACCTTTCTTTCGCACTGACCAAGCGCCAACATGAATACTGGCCTCTCACAACCCGCTGCTGAAAGAAATTATCACTGTTCGTTTTGAGCGTCGATATACATTTTCGCTAACTGCTATGAACTGGTTAACGCTTTCTTTCAAAGGTAAACATGAATTCAGACCGCTTAACGAATAGAGTCGCCATCGTAACAGGGGCCAGCCGGGGGATCGGGAGGGCCATCGCGACTAACCTCGCGCGAAACGGGGCGAAGGTAGTCCTTGCCGCACGGGACGCCCGGAAACTAGAGGAGGTTATCAATCATCTTCGGAAATCCGGCAACGAAGGAATGGTCTACCCGGGAGATCTGCGAGAGACCGACGTGCCCCAACGGTTGGTTGAGGCTGCCGTTGCGCAATTTGGTGGAGTCGATATCGTGGTCAACAACGCGGGGGCCACCAGACGCGGCGCGTTTTTAACCCTCAACGAAGAAGATTGGCGGGATAGTTTCGCGCTCAAGTTTTTTGGTACCGTCCGGTTGGTGCGAGCCGCGTGGCCACATCTCAAGGCTCGATCGGGCTCAATCGTCAACATCGCTGGCGTCGGCGGACGTACCCCTGGAGCAGAATTCGCCATTGGCGGTTCCGTCAACGCGGCATTGTTGTCCTTTACCAAGGCAATCGCGGAACTCGGCGTAGAAGACGGAATTCAGATTAACGCCATTAACCCGGGCTTCGTCCGGACTGACCGTTTAAGAAAGCGGCTCGAATCTTCGGCTGCGGCATCGGGGATCACGATTACCGAGGCTGAACGGATGATCGTCAGGGATGCCAAAGTCTCCCGACTCGGAGAACCCGAGGATATCGCGCACCTTGTCACTTTTGTGGTTTCACCAGAAGGGCGATTCCTGCACGGTTCGTTGATTGACATGGATGGCGGCCAGACAAAAACGATTTGAGACTACCGTGCGTAGACACGGCCTTTCCACTCCGATCGTTGACCGCGCCAATAACGCACGGCAGACGACCATGTCATCAGAAGATACAAGCCGCCGATGAACGGGAGCATCGGAGCCCACAGAATCGACCTCCGATAGTAACGCAGGGTCGGCAGGTAAGATATCAGCATGGCAAAAACTCCAACGACGGCCAAGCCTCTACCGGTGAGCGACGAAGAGAGAAGGCCGGCCCAAGGAAACCAAAAGGCGAGCAACATCACGAATGTCGTCGCCAGCAGCAGCCAAATTGAATAGCGCAGTTGCGTGAATGCGGTGCGTTCGACCATTTCGCTAAAGCTCGAAAGGCGCGCGTACGGGCGATGGCTTTGAACCGAATGGCTCAGGCCGGTCCAAGTGCGTCCTCCGGATTTCTTGATGCTGCCGGCCAGCGAACAGTCATCAATAATGGCGTTCCTGATGGAACGAAAGGCACCTGTTCTTCGGAGCGCGTCTGATCGAACGAGAATACACCCGCCGGCTGCCACCCCTAAATTGGAATTTGGGCTATTCCCGATAGAAAAGGGATAAATCAGTTTAAAAAAATAAACGAAGGCGGGCGCGAGCAGTTTTTCCCAGAAAGTTTCCATGCGTAAGTGGGCCATGATCGAGACGAGATCCAATTGTTCGTCGATCATTTTTTGCTTCAACGTTCCGATCATACGAGGTTCGAGCTCGATATCAGCATCCAGCAGCAGCACCAGTTCAGTATTGGTGTTTCGCCATCCTTGCTCGAGAGCCCAAAGTTTACCTGTCCAGCCGGACGGAAGCGGCTTCCCTTTGATTACTTTCAGCCCGGTTACCAACTCTGAGAGGGCGAGAGAAGCAGTTTCGTCGGTGGATTGATCATCCACCAGAATCACTTGCAGACCCGGGCCCTGGTTGCCGAGAGCTGATAGCGTGCGCTCAATGACCGATGCTTCGTTCCGCGCCGGAACAAGCACAGTTATACTAGAAAGGTTTCGCTCGGTCCCTTCATCTTCCGGTTCCAGACGTTCCCTGGTGCTCCACGGCCGCCAAGGGACGAGAAGCAATGCGATCCACAGCAAGGAACTGGCAACCAGCAGGAATTCCATTCATGCCATACCAAATACTCTCTATACTTTTGGCTTTTCGTCGTCTGGTTCGCTGTGCTCGGCATTGAGGTCCCCGCAAAGAATAAACACGCCAGCCAACGCCAAAACGAAAAAGATGAGACAAAACCCCAGCCAGACGTTCCGCCAGAAAACTGTCAAATCGAGCATCGTGGTAAACATGGCAGTAATGAAGAAAAGCAATCCGGCCAGCGCGGAGCCTACCATTTTTTTCATCACGTTATGATCTTCCATAGATAAACGATGTCCCGGGGCTAAAAATTGGGCCTTCCTGAACGACCGGCGGTTAACTGTCAATATAACCGCTTTGGAATTCGCGTTAAATCAAAAAAACTAATCTTTTCCGGTCTCTGCAATTTAAAAGCTTTGGAAACCGTCGGACGCCGGAATAAATAAGGAACGCGGGAGGCCCGCCGGAGGGGAACAGACTCGCAAGTGATTTATGAAACGCATTGGTATCCTGACAGCGGGCGGCGATACGCCGACGATGAACGCCACAATTCAAGGGGCGGTCGTTCGTGCGAACCAGTTGAAGATCGAAATTGTCGGGTTGATCAAGGGATTCAACAGCCTCTTTAACCCGCGGGTCCCACACGTGCATTTAAACCCGCTCTATCAAGAGATCCCGGAGATGGATCCGACCAAGGGCGGCACGATGATCGGGTCCTCACGCGATTACGTTGACCCAACCAAAACGGAGGAACTCGATCTGGTTGCCCACCGCTTGGAACGGCTCCGGATTGAAGGTCTGATCTGTGTGGGCGGAGACGGTACGCTGAACGGTCTGCAACCGCTCGCGGAGCGGCTGCCAACGGTATTGGCTCCGAAGACGATTGATAACGACCTCGGGCTCAACTACCCGGAAGAACCAAATGAATGGATACGCGTCCACGAGCCGCACTCAAAGAATGAATTCCATTATGAGCACAGAGAATCGCAGGCAATTTTTGACCTCGACTATATCGTAAACTATGTCACGCCGGGTTACGCAACCGCGGTGTACGTCTCAGCCAGCGGCGTGGAACGGATCCGGACAACGGCGGAAAGCCATCGTCGAATCGCCATCATTGAGGTTATGGGTCGGCATTCCGGCTATATCGCACTTGGATCGGCGTACGGGCGTCCGGACATTATTCTGGTCCCCGAACATCCGCTGAATATCGAACACTTGGTCGAGCGTGTGAAGCAGCTCTACGATTTGCAGAAGAACGTCGTTATTGTCTGTGGTGAAGGCATCGTCGACGAGCAAGGGAACGAACTCGGGGCGGAAACCCGGACGACCGATCCGGCCGGGAATGTCGCCCTGAGCGGCGCGGCCGAAGCCCTGCGCCATCAGATGATCCAGATGGTCGGGGATCGCTATTTCCAACTTTACCGGCGCGGGGAATCGGCTCGAGAAGCAATTTTCACCAGGAAGGTAGGCCACACTCAGCGAGGCGGAAGGCCGATCGTGTTCGATCGTTTCTACGCCGCGCAACTCGGCGCAAAAGCGGTCGAGCTCCTGCTGGAGGGTCGCAACAATGCCGTCTCCATCCTGCAATACACCGCCGCCAAAGGATTTCAGGTCGGTGGTTACGACGCGAACCGGTTCCGCGACCGTTGGGGGCATATCCATGCAAGACGCATGTTTTCGCAGTTTTACGATCCGATCCAAATGAAACCTTCACGGCTCGGAATCAATTACCTGCTGCCAATATTTACGGACGCAATCGGCGACGACGACATGGAACATATTCGGCGGACCCTTTTTGCGCCGGGCAACCTGGCCCAGCCTTACCATTCGATCAATACCGATATCAACAAGCGGATCCGCTACCTGGAAGAGGAACAGAAGAAGTAAACCGGCAGCGAAAACGCCCTAAAGGCGCAGCAAACGATCGCCGCCGTCTCCCAACGTCTGAAGACTCGAGGACGATAGAGGAAAGCCTGAAGGGAGCTTTTTCCGTACTGACACTGACACTGGCACTGACAACTATTTGCTTACCATCTCTGATGGACGAGGTCGCGAATCTTTTGATCGTACAGCTTCGCCAAAACAGCCGCTTGGTCCGCGTTCAACGGCGGTAAATCGGTCGCGGCGACGTTCTGCAGAACCTGCTCCTCGTTTCGAGCGCCCGGAATCACGCAGCCGACAGCCGGATGGTCAAGAATCCATCGCAGAGCGAGCTCAGCCATGGTTACCCCTTCGGGAACCAACCGGCGAATTTCATCGACAGCATCAAGCGCAGTTTCGAAATCGACGCCCGAGAACGTCTCGCCGCGATCGAATTGCTCCCCCTTTCGATTGAAACTCCGGTGATCGTCCGCGGCAAATGCGGTGTGGCGCGTGATTTTCCCGGAAAGCAGACCGCTAGAGAGCGGAAGCCGAACAAGGATGCCGACGTCTCGCTGCTGTGCGAGCGGGAAAAACAGTTCTTTGGGTCGCTGCCGAAAAATATTGAAAATGATCTGCACGGTGGCGATCCCCGGGAAGTCGGTTGCTTTCAGGGCCTCCTCCACCTTTTCCACACTGACGCCGTAGTGCTGAATTTTGCCTGCCCGTTTTAGCTCGTCGAGCGCGGCGAACACTTCCGGCCGGTAATAGACTTCCGTCGGTGGACAGTGCAATTGCACTAAATCGAGTCTATCGCGCCGAAGATTTTTCAAGCTCCGCTCAACGAAAGCCGTGAGATTTTCGCGGTTGTACCCGTCGGCGGTATGCGGCTGCAAGCGACGACCCGCTTTCGTTGCCACGAAGACTTCTGTTTTTGTGGCGCTCAACACCTTGGCGATATAGCGCTCGCTCCGGCCGTCGCCGTAGACGTCGGCCGTGTCGAAAAAATTGATCCCGCTATCAATCGCGGCGTGCAGTACCCGCTCCGCGTCCGTGTCCGATACATTGCCCCAGCCGGCGCCAATCTGCCACGTGCCAAGGCTGACTTCAGAGACATTAAAGTTTGTTTTTCCTAACTTGCGGTAATGCATTGATTCAGATTTAATCCGAAAGCTCGATTTTGCCACCACGAGATTTCAGGGAATGATGAGTGCCCGCGCCCGCCAGGAGGGAACTATGTGGCTTAACGATTGTAGATAATCAGACCGCGAAGCGCATCGACGGCCCGGTCGAGCTGAGTGTCCGGTGTCTCTTGCACCAACTTCTGCTCTTCCGGGGTCAACAGACCGCCTCGCTGCCGCAAGAGCAGCGCTCGTTCCCGGTCGGTATCAATTGTCGATTCGATATCGGGAGCAATCCCTTTTTCCTGAATCACTTGTTTGCCCGGCGTATAATACTTGGCGGTCGTCAACCAGAGCGCAGAACCATCCGGCAATGGCATCGGCGTCTGAACAACACCTTTCCCAAAAGTTGTCTCGCCGACAATGATCGCTCTTTTCAGATCCTTGAGCGCGCCCGTGACAATCTCGGCGCCACTGGCGCTTAACCCATTGGCAAGCACTGCCATCGGAAAGTCCGCCTTCTGCCGATTGCCGTTGTCCGTGAAATATTCACGCCGCTGGGCTTCGTCACGACCCTCCGTATAGGCAACCAAGGTCCTGGGCGGCAGAAAAAGTCCGCAAACATCCACCGCGCTTGTCAAAAGTCCGCCTGGATTGAACCGAAGATCCATGATCAGCGCTTGCATTCCATCTCGCTGCAGAGAACTAAGCTTTTCAGATAACTCGCGCGCTGTCGGTTCCGTAAATTCGGTGATTCGGAGATAGCCGATTTTGATGCCGCCGGTCTCCTGAGGATTTAGAATTTTTGCGTCCACTACACTCGCAATTTTGATCATTTCGCGCCGCATTTCGTAATCCTTCGTTTCTTTGGTCGAAGGCCGGTAAATCGTCAGCGCGAGCCGTTGATTCGGTTGGCCGCGCAGCAGCTGGTTCAGATCCTCAATCGGCATGTTGAGGGTGGATTTTCCCGCCACGGCCACGATCTGGTCGCCAGGCAGAATCCCGGCGCGGGCACTGGGGCTGTTTTCCATCGTCGACAAGACGGTAACGGATTGTTCCTTGCGCGAAATTGTAAAGCCAAACCCGCCGAATTC
>DATHPZ010000137.1:0-4814 GCA_035483355.1 Chthoniobacterales bacterium
CGGACTCGTCGCGATTGAGCGGCAAAGAAGATCGCAGGCGTTCGGCCTGCTGGCGAAGCAACGGAAGAATAGTCGAGTCGCCCCACTCGGAAAGAATCACATCGGGGTCGTGGCGTTTGAGCAATCCCGCAAATTGAATCGCCGGAGGCTCCCCCGTTTCGTCGAGCTCCCAGCAAGTACCGTCCATTTCAATTTCGAGCGCCGCGCGGCGACCATGCGTAGGATCGATCCGCGCAAGGCCGGATAACCGAATCTGCATGATTTTGAGTGGCGGCATTTCATAGTCGAGGGTCCATTCGTCGTCACGACACGCGATGGAGAGAACTTTCCCGTCGTCGTCCGCTTCGACCTCTACGAACGACAGGGGAAACAGCCGCTTTTCCCAACAGTAGAGCGAGGCGACCATGAGGTCGCTGTTGTAAAGCTGCAATTTCGAGTCGAGCTTGTGCACCCATCGTCCCCAGCCGATGAAATTCGAGGGGCGGAGAACGGAGACTTCGAGAACCTGGCGGGCGGCGTTCAGCCAGAGGTCGGTCCGCTCGGTCAATTGGGTGCGAAGCTCAGTGGTCTTGCGCTGTGCGGCATCCCGCAGCTGAATGAGACGCTCCTCCGGCCCCGAAACGTAAAAGGCCGGCGCGAAGCTATCGGTCAAACGGTAGTGCGATTGGTTCCGGTCGATCAGCCATAGCGTCATCCCGTTCCGATTGGGGTAGAGGTCGAGAATCCATCCTTGTAGCAATTTCACAAAGCACCCCTGCGTTCTGAAGAACCTTCTCGACGGCGTCGAGACGCTTTTCCTGGTCGAGAGCGATGGAGAGCAGGATCGCTTCCATTGGGTTGTCGTGGGCCTGATAAGTGGCCGCTTGGGTGTAGCAACGCACCCGTACAAATAGCCGGTCGAAATGCGGCTGGTCTTCTCGCCGCAACGCGCGCCGGAATTTTTTCCAACGCTCAGCAGCTTGTTGAATCAATTGAACAAATGTAGGGACGGTTCTGCCCATAGTGCACCTCAAGCTTTCCGGTCAAGCCGGAAGCAGCGGAGTATGTTTCTCGCGGGTAAAGGAGAGCTTGTTGTCGGGAGTGGATTCCACCTTTACGACGTGTTCGGCCTGGTTGCGAAGTCGCTGAAAGAAATCGCGCCGCTTGGTCTTAAACGATGTGGCGTCGGAAAAAACAGCAATGGAAAGGGAGAGCGGCGCGATATTACGTAGACCTTCGAGCGCATGTTCAAACGAAGCGCGCGCTTCCCTATCTCGAACATCCTCATCGAAATACAGGTCCGGCAAGGCCGTGACGATGAGCACGTCGGCGAGAAATTTCTCCAGAGTCTTGGGCACACGTCGGACGAGTTCGGTCAGTTGAAAACAGGTAAAAGCGCGCGCGACCCGAATGAGGCTATTTACGTTCGATGGCTCAACACCTCGTTCTCTCGCGAAACGCGCTAGGAGGAGCGGGCTGATCTGGTTTGCGCCGTCCAGGTACAGAATCTGTTTTTTTGCGAAGAGTAGTCGTGGCAGGAAGTAATGCGAGAGCCTGGGCATTTCGGGACAGCCATAAAAGACGGTCAAAGTCCGGTCGGATATGACCCAAGGGTTCGGAGTTGCGGGCCGTTCCGTTTTCGTGAATGCAATGGGTAAACTCATGACAGCGCCGTATCAGCCCTCGATGGCATAGTAGGCGAATAAAAAGCGAAATGTCAAGCAGCCTGCTTGGCGCTCGTAGGCCAGTTCCGATTGGCCGGTAATTCTGGAGCTTGGATGAGCCAAAGCGTGGGAATCGATCCGCTCTTAGCCGAAAGAGGGACTACATGCGGAACTTATACAACGCTGGAACGACTCTGGGATGCGCCGGGTTTTCTGCTTGCTTTCGAGGCGAGGCTAGCGTACTTAGAGGAGATCCCAGCTACCGAGGTGAGCGATGGAAGTACGTGCACCCAAGGGACAATACCGGGTAATTGGGCTGGATCCAGTAGACACCCTCGCGTGGCCAAGCGGCCCTCTCTTGAAAGACTGCGATACTTTCGACAAAGCACTGGATTTGGCTGCCAGCAATGACGAGTTGTATCTTTGGATTTACATTTACAACGACAACGGCGAGATTCTGCATGAGGCTGGCTGCTATCGAGAGCAGCTCAAAAGGGTTCATGACCTAGAGGAACAACGTCCCGGCAGAGCCCAGGACCAACGTCCCAAAACATAAGGTCATCGCTCTCAAAGCACCCACCTTTGCTTACTCTCCCAAGCCTCGATTGGGGGCGAAACCCAACTCCCGATAAAAAAAAACGGGCAACCCTGAGACAATCCGGTAAGGTAAGGTTTGCCGAACCACTGGTCCGGAACTGTCGGATAAGTTGGAATGGGACATATCTCTCGCGATACCGTTGCTCCCGCGTGCCCCTTGGTGTAGAGATGGAGATATTATGGGGACGCTGATTCACGACTTGCGTTATGCCCTCCGTATGCTCCGAAAGTCCCCCGGCTTCACCGCCGTCGCCGTCCTCACTCTCGCCCTCGGCATTGGCGCCAACACCGCCATTTTCAGTCTCATTGATGCAGTCATGTTGCGCACGCTGCCGGTCGAGCGGCCTGACGAGCTGCTGCAATTAAAAAAGGCAAGATCCCCGATACCTCGGATCAGCCTCGGCCAACCCTCTTTCTTTTCTGTGGTCCGGCGGAGCCTCGCCCGACTTCAGCAACCCTCTGTGGGAACAAGTACGAGACCAACAGGACGTTTTTTCGAGCGTGTTCGCTTGGAGTAATGCACAGTTCGATCTCGCTCGAGCCGGAACAATAGAACCAGCGGACGGGTCGTTTGTGAGTGGTGACTTCTTCACAACCTTAGGGCTCCGTCCGGCTGCCGGACGCTTGCTTACAAGGTCTGACGACTACCGCGGCTGCCCAGCCGTGGCTGTTCTAAGCTATGGGTTCTGGCAAGGTCACCATGGCGGCGACAGTAGTGCCGTTGGTAAAACCCTGTCGCTCGATGACCATCCCTTTGAGATCATCGGCGTCGCTCCGCCTGGCTTTTATGGAATGGACGTGGGTCGAGAGTCCGAAGTCTTCGTGCCGATCTGCACTGGGGAGATTCTTTTTGGTACAGGATCACTGGAAGCGCGCTCCATGTGGTGGCTGAATGTGGCCGGCCGGATCAAGCCCGGCACCAGCCGAGCCCAGTTGATTGCTCGGCTCCAGGTCCTTTCCCCTCGTATATTCGCCGCCGCCTTGCCCCAATACTGGCCTGCCGACGAGCAGGGGAGCTTTGTGAAGGAGAAGCTGGTGGTAACTTCCGCTGCGACAGGCACTTCCGTTACTCTGCGGCAGCAATTCGACCAGCCCTTGCAGGTTCTGATGGCCATTGTGGGCCTCGTGCTGCTAATTGCCTGCGCAAACATTGCCAGCCTGATGCTGACCCGCGGCGTTGCCCGTGAAAAGGAAATCACGGTAAGGCAGGCGTTGGGCGCAAGCCGGTGGCGGTTGATTAAGCAACTGCTTACGGAATGCCTTCTGCTCTCTCTGATGGGCGCGATCGTCGGATTTCTTTTTGCGCGCTGGGGCACCGTTCTTCTGATTCGCAGTATCTCATTTCACAATTTCTACGCCCTCGGGAACATCCCTGTGTTTCTCGATCTTTCGTTCGATGGCCGTGTTCTTGGATTCACCGCTGCGGTTGCCATTCTCACCGTGGCCCTGTTTGGCATGCTCCCCTCCCTCCGGTCCACAAGTGTATCGCTGACCTCGGCCATGAACGGTAGCCGAAGGATCGCATTCGACCGTCCGGCTCGGTTTCGGAGCCGCAAGTTGATCGTGGCGTCGCAGGTAGCGTTTTCGCTGGTGCTAATGGTGGCTGCTGGATTGTTGTTGCGTAGTTTTACGAAGCTGGCGACGCTCGATCCCGGCTTTGATCGCAATAATGTGCTGATCGTGTATCCCACCTTGTGGTCGGCGAGAATAGGTGATCAGTATCCTGCCACACTCGATCAAATCGAAAACCGGCTGCGGGCTCTTCCTGGCGTGCTTTCTGCGAGCCGCTCATCCGTGACACCTACCGAAGTAAGTTCCGGGGCACATAACGTTCATACCGAGTGGTCCAAAGGTTTCACAGATGTGGAGTCTCTGTCTCTGTCCGTCAACGTCTCGCCTGGATATTTTCGAACGTTGCGAATGCAATTCGTGGCGGGCCGCGATTTCAATGGCAGCGACACAGCCAACTCTCCCATGGTGGCGATCATTGATCAGACAGCGGCGCGTCGCTTCTTTCCAGGCCTGGATCCCGTGGGCAAAACATTCTGGATTGACGGCATTGCGGGGCAACCCGGACCGCCGATCGAGGTTGTGGGTGTTGTCCGGAATGCCAAGTACGTGTCACTACGGGAGGAGATTCATCCCACGGTCTTTTTCCCCGCCACTCAGGCTCCCGACATCATTTTGGCGGATGCGTTCGAATTGCGCACTGCACTACGACCTACAGCGCTGATCGCGTCGGTCCAGGCGGCCGCAGCGTCCGTGAACCCCGCGATTCGCCTTGAGTTTCACACGCTGGCACAGCAGGTAAGCGACTCGATGGTCCAAGAGCGCCTGCTCGCCCAACTTTCGGGCTTCTTTGGCTCCGTGGCGTTATTGCTGGCGTTGATCGGTCTCTATGGTACGGTCAGCTATCTTGTGGCACAGAGGCAAAGAGAGTTCGGAATCCGCCTGGCACTGGGGGCGGAACCGGGTTCGATCCTCCGGCTGGTCATGCTCGACGTTATTTCCGTTGTCGCTGTCGGTCTCCTCGCGGGTATAGCCATATCAGTGGCAGTCACAAGACTGCTCCAG
>DATHPZ010000138.1:0-5334 GCA_035483355.1 Chthoniobacterales bacterium
AGGTTGTGATCTTGGCATCACTCGCGTTCTGGAGACTACCGGAAAAGGTTAGGCGGCCTTGCTCCAATTGTACTTGGGTGGAGAGACTGACGGCCAGTTCAATTCCCCCCGCGGTGCGCAACTGATCCCATTTGAAACTGATTTGTTGTCCAGCAGCATCGACGGTTGACTGACGGAGTCGGCAACTTAACCCGCTGACGGGATTGAATAGTCGATCTTTCCAAGTCGCATAGGCCCGGAAGGATTGCCCGAGCTCAGTCCGTTTCTGGATTTTCCAACCGGTCCTTTTCTGCTGGTAATCGATCCATGCCCCTGATTCGGCATCAAAGACGGCGCGCACGGTCGGGTCTTCGAGAATCAGCAGTTCCTGACCTGCTTGGGGATTCCACCAATCTTCGCTTAAAGGTGAGCCGAGAGATCGGATGGGTTCTTGAGTGGAGTCTTTCATAACGTTTTGATCGGTGCTAGGCTTTGACCGCGCCGGCGGTCAGGCCTGCGATGAATTGTTTTTGCAAGAACAGGTAGACGATGACCACGGGCGCAATGGAGAGCGCGAGCGTGGCAAACAATTGCGGAAATTGGGTCTCATATTGGTTGACGAAAAATGCCTGCAGACCCAGCGGCAATGTTTGCAGGTCCGGGTTGTGAATGAAGACCAGGGCGAGAAAGAATTCGTTCCAGGATTGGACAAAAGTGAAAATGGTAACCGTTGAAAGCACTGGGCGTGAAAGCGGCAAAACGACCTTGAGGAGAATCATGCGGTTGCTGCATCCGTCGAGGCGCGCCGCGTCCATCAGTTCGGAAGGCAACTGATCGAAGTAGGTCTTGAGCAGGAAGATAGCCAGCGGCAAACTGCCGGCGGTGTAGGGCAGGATTAGACCGAGAAGAGAATCGGAAAGATGCGCCCGGACAATCAGGACGTAGAGAGGGATAATATAAATCTGCACAGGAATGGTTAGCAGGGAAACAAATGCCAGGTAGATCCATGCGCGGCCGCGAAAGCGGATCCGGCTCAGGGCAAAGGCGGCCATGGAACCGGTGACCAATGTTAAGAGGACCGTGCCGGCGGCAACGATCAGGCTGTTCAAGGCAAACTTTGGAATGTGCGCTTCGTTCCAGGCAAATTGGTAATTGCCAAGATTGAGGGTTGGGGGCGGAGAAACCGGGTTGGCCAGGAAAGCGGTTTCACTTTTCAGGGAGCCGAAGCTCATCAAGACAAACGGGTAAAGGATCACCACCGCGAAGCAGGCGAGGAGCAGGTAGCGGACGGAGTTCAGTGCCTTTGGATTGGAGTACGACATGTCGGCTTAAGCTTCGCGTTCAGCCGGCCCGGAGCGAAAGAGTCGCAGTAGTCCAAGCGACAACCCAACGATGAACAGGAGGACTATGACCGAGAGCGCCGCGGCGTACCCAAATTGGTTAAATTGAAAGGCCTGTAAATAGATTTCCACCATCGCAACGTTGGTTGATTTGAAAGGTCCTCCCTGAGTCATCACGTAGATCAAATCGAAGACACTGAAGGCGCCCAGGCTTGCAATAACGACGTTGACGGCGGTGAACGGCTTCAAAAGCGGGAGGGTGATGCGCCAGAGCATTTGCCAGCGAGAAGCGCCGTCAAGAGCAGCGGCTTCATAAAGATCGGCGGGAATCGATTGCAGCCCGGCCAGGTAGATAACGACGTGAAAACCTGTCCACTTCCATAAGTCGACGAAGATGACGGCCGGGAAAGCCGTTTCCGGAGCACCTAACCAATCGCGTTTGAGTTCGGCTAGACCTACGGCCTGGAGGAGAAAGTTAATCAGGCCGTAGTTGTAATTGAAAATGAGCGTCCAGAGGAGCCCGATCGCGACGAAGGATAGAATCACCGGAAGAAAGAAAACGGCTCGGAAAGCTGCTCTGCCGCGGAACGGCCCGTTCAATAGCAGCGCCGCAATCAGGGCGAGAAGCAGTTTACCGGAAACCGTGCTGATCGCATACCAGACATTGTTCAAGAGAGCCGCCCAAAAGTCGGGTTGCCCAGCGGCCTGGGTATAGTTCGCGAACCCGATAAACCGCGGCATGGAAAATCCATCGGCAGCGAATAAACTCAAGACGAACTCTGTCAGGATCGGTAGATAGGTCAGCGCGCCGACTAACAGGAGAGCCGGCGCAAGCCAGAGCAAAAACTCGAGCCGCTTGAAGCCCAGGCCGGAGCGCGCCGGCGACAAACGAGGGTTTGACGCTTGCGCGCTCCTGGAAGGAGTTCTGGAGGAAAGTTTTGGCATCGGCACGGTAGCCGGAACGCCGCCTTATCCGGCGAAATGGTAGCCGGCGCCTGAGAGGCGATCCAGAACCGTCTGCAGATTCCTGGCAAGCGCTTCCGCGGTAATTCGACCGGCTAAGCCCGCTTGTAATCCCTCTTGCAGGGCGGTCGTAATTTCCGGCGGATAGAACCAATCGAGGTAGGTGACCATTTTCGAGATTTCCGTCTTTTCCTTTTGGTAAAAAGGCAGGTCGGAGGGCTGCACGTTTGCGTTGACCGGAACGGCTCCTCCGTTGATCAGCATCGATTCCCGATTGACATCGTCTGAGCTGAGGAAATCGATCAGATGAAGCGCTGCTTCTTTGCGGGCTGGATCAATCTTTGCAGGAATTGCCATCACCAATCCGGGTCCACCCGGATATTGCGAAACGACTGGTTTCTTGACCAGGTTCGGCATCAGCATGAAATCGAGTTTCAGGTTTGGACCTTCCGCGTCGTGCAGGCCTTTGGCGATCGAGTCGTGGAACAGGTAGAAGCAGGCTTTTCCGGTCTGGAACTCGCTCTGCGCGTTGGCAAAGTCCAATCCGAACACGCCCGGACTGAACAGTTTGTCACGGGAGAATTGGAAGACCAGGTCGAGCCCTTCGACAAAATCGGGATCGGTAAATTTTCCTTTCCCCGAAAGAATTTCGACTGTTCTTTCGATGGAACGATTGCCGGTCGTTTGCGCAAATGTGGTGAAGAACCAGACTGGCCACATATAAATCACTTTCCCGGGGTGGGTAAACGCGCTGAAACCCTTTGCTCGCAGGGCATCGCCGACTTGCTTGAGTTCCTCGTAGGTGGACGGAATCTTCAAGCCCAGCTTATCGAGCAGGGCGGTGTTGGTGAAGACTACAAAACCGCCTGCAGCCCCGGCGGGCAATCCCCAGAGGATCCCGTTCACCGTGTAGGGCGTGAGCGATTCCGGAATAAACCGGTTTTTGTAGGGAACTGAATCGAAGGAAAGGAGGGCGTTCGATGTGGCGTAACGGCGGAGATCCTGTCCGTTCAGATTCAAAAGGTCGACCTGCTCACCGGCGGTCTGGGAGGCCGTGTACATGGCAACGAATTTTTCTTCCGGATAGAGCACCAGCTTGGTGGTCATGCCGGGATTGGCGGCTTCAAACTCCTTGAGGGCTTTCGGCAGAGCTTTGTCCGGTGCTGCGCCGAATTGACTTACGATGACCAGTGAACCGGTCGCTGTGCTTGCGGCTTTTGTGGCGCGAACGAGGGGGGAGACCAGGCCCGAAAGGCTGGCAACAAGTGCCACCTTGCCTGAGTTATGCAGGAATTGTCGCCGCGTGAGATTGCTGAGGGTTTTTCGTGTTTCCATTGTTCGGGAGGTGTGTTGAGCTGAGCTTATCGCGTGGACCTGGTCAGCGTTTTTCTGACCGGCCGTTTTGCGGTGGATTGTCGAATGGTGAGTCGGGTTTTGAACATGATTTCAGAATTCTCCAACTGCGGATTCTGAATGCGGAGGAGAATATTTTCCATTCCTTGGCGGCCCATTTCATAGATCGGCTGAGCCACGGTGGTCAGCGGCGGATCAAGAAGGGAGGCCATTTGAATATCGTCGATACCGACCACTGAGATATCGGACGGAACACGGCGCCCGTGTCTTTTGAGGGTCGAGATAATCCCAATCGCGACCAGGTCATTCGCCGCGACGATCGCGGTCGGAGGGTAACGCAAAGAAAGCAGCTGTTCTGCCCCTCGAATACCGTCCTGGAGTTCGAAACCGCCGTCGATCAGATACTCGGGACGAATGGGGAGGTCCGCATCGAGGAAGGCTCTCTTGAATCCTTCGATCCGCATTCGGGCGATGTTTTTGAAGGGTGGCGGAGTGATGAAACCGATCCTTCGATGACCCAGCCCAAGCAAGTGATTGGCAGCGACGCTGGTAATCTCGCTTTCGTTGACCCGGAGCGAAACGATTCCCTGTCCGGGCTGAGCTGAGCCGAGGCTCACGATCGGCACATGATGGGATGCCAACTCCGTTAACAGGGGCTCGGAGACGGCGGGCCCGGAAACGTAGGAAACCAAAATCCCGGCGACTCGGTGGCGCTGAAGTAGCCGCAGATATTGAATTTCCTTCTCGGTATCCTCATCGGAATTGCAAAGGAAAATGGAATAGCCCTTCTCGCTGGCGGCATCCTCTGCGCCCCGGACGAATTCCGGAAAGAAGGGATTGGTGATCGTCGGAATCAGCACTCCGACGGTGTGACTTTTCTGGGCGCGCAGACTGCTGGCGATCCCGTTGGGACGGTATTGGAGACGTTCGATCGCCAGCAAAACCCGGTCCCGGGTCGGATCGGAAATGCCCGGCTTCCGATTGACGACCGCAGAGACAGTCTGGATCGAGACATTGGCCACCTCGGCAACGTCCGTAATGGTCGCCTTACGGAGCGGGCTCACTTGGGGGATGAACGTTCATATGAACGTTGCTATTCTAAATTAACGTCAGCGTCAACTTCCACAAGCAACAGCAGGTTGCTCTTTTCAAGGTTTTCTTGGCCGTTTCCCTTGACCTCTACGCTTGACTAGGTTTTCGCAATCCCTGAAACGTTCGCGCCTGGAAATCCGGCGTTGCGTAAGTCCTTCACGCTGGCATCCGTCGGGGAAAGGATTGCCATCGTTTGGGTACAGCAAAACTGTCGCCTTCTTGGCCTGTGTGAGAAGATGCGCCCGTGTCGCACAGAGCAAGAGGGCAAGACGGGGCTGCAGCCCCTCTCCACGCATCGCTCGGACGACCTTTCAGTGGAGCCCGCCTTTTCAACCTGGTTGATGCTGCCGGAGAGTTTGGAATTTTAGAACGGCGAATCCGGAGGGAGGAAGAAAGGGTCGCGTCTATACAAAACACAAATGCCCTGGGAAGAACTGCTACTGCTCGCGGCACCGGTGCACGCCAGAGCGCTCCCTTCACGGGCAGAATCCGCGGTAGGCTGAACCCCGAAGATCTTGGGCGAATGGCAGGTCGGATTCATCACAACCCTGTCGGCATCGCCATTCGTCGTTTCACTCAACGCCTCCAGAGCGATCGCATCCCCTTG
>DATHPZ010000139.1:0-17660 GCA_035483355.1 Chthoniobacterales bacterium
CCTTTCGATAATGTCATCCGCTGTATGGCCCGTATTTGAATAGAACACCTGAATTCCTTCCGGATCGTTCTCTTGGGTGATCACGGGTCCTCTCCCATCGAACACAAGGACAACGTGTGTTCCGGTCAGATCCTGGTATTCCGTCAAAGTCTTCGTCAGCCGGCTCCGGGCCGAAGCAGTTTTGTGATCATGGAGCGCACGCAGTTCGGGCCAGGCAAAAATAATGCTGTGGCCGTCGACGATCAGGATCTGGACGCTCATCCGGAAGGATCTTACGCTGTGAACGACGATTGAGCCAACGGCGTTCGGGCGCCCGCCGCTTACCCCATTCGTCTTCGATACTCGCCGCCGAACGGTGAACGGTGAACGCCGAACGGTGAACCGTGGTGCCATCACCCGGCTTTAAAAATGTGGATTGTCGGATCGAGCTCCTTGACGAGAGCGTCAGCGACTTGCATCGGCGATTCCAGCGGCGCGAGCAGTCCCGTGTTTGGCAAAACAACTAAGTTGCATTGTTTGGCGGCCGGCTGAAGGCGGTAACCCGATTCAAGCGGCGGATTCACCGCGTTTTCCCCCCAGACCAAAGTCACCGGTTGCGACAATTCGGCCAGCCTCTTTTCCAGATCGAGATCAAATCGCCGCGACATCCACTGAAAAATCGCTCGATCGGCTCCGAATTGTTGAGCGCAGTTTGTCAGAACCTCGATTGTTTCCTCAGAAATTTTTTCGGGGTCCACGAATCCGAAACTCTTCAACCAGCCACGGATATGAATCCTCGTCGAAAGATAGCGCCGATAAAACGTGCGGTTTACCAACGGCATCCTGGAGAACACACCATAGCGCTTTGGGAGGCGCCGCCGCCCGAATTCCACCCGCCCCATCGGCATCAAGAGAATCAATCGTTGGACGAGGTCGGGGTGCTGCGCCGCCAAAATCGTCGCAAACCCGGCGCCCAAGCCGCTGGCAACGATCGAAGCTCGTTCTCCACCGGATTTGGCTCGCACGAATTCAACCAATGCCTGGACATGATCGGCGGCCGACAACGGGACATCAGGTCGCTCAGACTCCCCGAACCCCAGCAGGTCCACGGCCAGCACTTGATGCGTTCCCGCGAAATGCGGGTAGACCTTCGACCATTCGTAGGAAGAGGCGCCCACATAAACGCCATGCACGAAAACCAGAGGCCCGCCTTGGCCCGATTCGTGATAAACCACTTGGCCTCGACTCGTGTAAAAGATCCGGGTAGCAAAAATTGCCGGCGAGATGGCGTCAGGAAGCTTTGGTTTCGCACTCGGTCTTAACGCATAGCGTAGCGTCAGGACGAACGCTCCCAAAATCCCCGCGCCGAGGCTCACCCCCCAAATCCGACGCCCCTGGGCCAGTAGCTTTTTCCACATCCTTTTTCCGGCAAGTCTTTAGTCGAGAAGCACCTTGCCAGAACCTGCAGTGATTTGTCCAATCACCTTTCCTTTCGTTTGTGACAGGACTTCGGATGCATGCGATTTCGAGACCACCAGCGCCATGCCAATCCCCATGTTAAAGACCTGGTACATCTCTTCTCGCGAAATATCGCCACCCCGCTGAATGAGTTGGAATATCGGCGGGACCCTCCACAAAGTTGTGTCGACCAAAGCATCGCAGGCGGCTGGCAGAATCCGCGGCAAATTATCGATTAAGCCACCGCCTGTGATATGGGCGGCGCCCTTGATACGTCCGGGTAGAATCGAGGCCATGACAGGCTGATAATTCCGATGGATTCGCAGAAGCTCCTCGCCGAGCGGTTTTGCGAGACCGTCGACCTTTTGGAGAAGATCAAGGCGCATCTTATCCAACAAAACCTTTCGGGCCAAGGTGTACCCGTTGGTGTGCAATCCGTTCGACGGCAAGCCAATCAGGAGGTCCGATGGTACGATCCGGCTGCCGTCCAGCATCCGGGTCCGATCCACCAAGCCGACGATGCAGCCGGCAAGATCGTACTCCCCGGGATGATATAAGTCTGGAAGTTGTGCGGTCTCGCCGCCGATCAAGGCGCACCCGCCCGCTTTGCAAGCTTTCGTGAATCCGGAAATGAGTTGATCGAAAACCGCTGGGTCTAGACGTTCGGCGCCGATGTAGTCGAGAAAAAACAGCGGGCGCGCACCAGTCACCGCGATATCGTTGATGGAATGGTGAACGAGATCCTGGGCAACTGTCGCGTGCTTGCCGAGCGCGATCGCAATTTTCAGCTTCGTTCCAACCCCATCGATACTCGAAACGAGAACAGGGTCTTTCATTCCTCTGAAATTCGCCCTGAAGAGCCCGCCAAACCCGCCGATGCGCCCGAGAACTTCTGGACCAAACGTGGTACGAACCCGTTCCTGCAATCCTTTCTTGACGCGATTGCCCAGATCAATATCGACACCGGCCGACGCGTAGGCCTTCCGCTTCTCCACTTTTCTCATTTCAACCCGGCAAAAAGCTCAGGATGCTCAGCGGGTTCACTCAACGCTCGTGAGCGCGCGCTGCGGCGTTCAATGATGAACTTGTCCAGATCCCGATCGATCGGCACGGGATATTGACCGTTGAAACAAGCGAGACAAAATTCATTCATCGGCAACCCGGTAGCCCGGACCATGCCGTCGATATCCAAATATCCGATCGAATCGACTCCCAGGTATTCGGCCAACTCTCCAGGCTTGAACTGATTCGCCAGCAGGTTCTTCGGGTCGGGAAAATCAATGCCGTAATAGCATGCGAATTTGTGTGGCGGGCAACTAATCCGCAGATGAACTTCTTTCGCGCCTGCTTCGCGCAGGTTCACGACACGCGCTCTCGCCGTAGTTCCGCGGACCACTGAATCATCAACGACCACTACGCGCTTACCCTTCACCAGTTCTTTGATCAGGTTCAATTTCACCCGCACATTGAAATCGCGGATCAGCTGCGTCGGCTGAAGAAATGTACGTCCAATGTAGTGATTTCGCACAAACGCGTGCTCATACGGAATATTCAATTCATGGCTGTACCCGAGCGCCGCATAGTTCCCTGAATCAGGAACGGGCACCACAATATCTGCATCAACCGGATGCAACCGGGCAAGTTCGATCCCCATCGCAACCCGCGCCTTGCTCACGTTCCTGTCATTGATGAGACTGTCGGGACGCGCAAAATAAACGTACTCGAAAATGCAAAACGCTTTGCGCTCTTCTTTAAACGGCCACTCCGACCGGATGCCGTCATCATTGATGATGACGACTTCTCCCGGCTCAATTTCTCGAATGTAATCTGCATGGACAAGGTCCAGAGCACAGGTCTCAGATGCCAGAATAAACGCGTCATCCAATCTGCCCAGCACCAGCGGCCGAAACCCGAACGGATCTCGCACGCCAATGATTTCTTGTTCCCCCATTAACACGAGGGAGAAGGCGCCTTCCACGAGCCGCAGAGCGCTCAGTACGTTCTTGCGGCCAGTTGGGCGGGCAAGAAGATGCAGAATGATCTCGCTATCCACCGTCGTCTGAAAAATCGAGCCGTTCGATTCCAGTTCCTCGCGCAGTATCGCGGCGTTCAAAAGGTTCCCGTTGTGCGCAATCGCCAATTGGCCCCGCGCGCAATCGACAACCAACGGCTGCGCATTTTTCAGCGTACTGGACCCACTTGTCGAATACCGCACGTGACCGATCGCTCTGGTCCCTACCCGCAGTTGCTGTAAATCTTTTTCCTGGAATACCTGCGAAACTAAGCCCATGCCTCGGTGAATGTTAAACGGCTGATTGGACCCCGCGGCGGTCACAATGCCGGCGCTCTCCTGCCCTCGATGCTGCAGCGCAAACAATCCGTAATACGTCAACAATGCCGCATCCGGATGACCGTAGACGGCGAAGACACCGCACTCGTGTCGTGGCTGGTAGGAAGTATTCACATTTTATTGAGAACTCATGGCACGCTCAATCGAAGCGTACCATGCTTGGTAAAGTTCAGCTACGTCCCACCGCAGTGTTTCTCGCTGCGTTGAGATGATCAGATCGGACCCGCCCACTTCACCCACTCGTCCAAACGGGATTTCTGCGGCAGCGCACACTGTTTCCATCGCGCCCACCTCTTCCGCTCCGACCGAGATGATCACTCTCGATTGAGATTCATTGAAAAGGATCTGATCAAGGCGCTCCGGCCAATGACCAAAATCTACCGAAGCCCCGATTCTTCGCTCCCCGGAAATGCAACATTCGGCCACCGCAACTCCAAAACCGCCTTCTGAACAGTCGTGGGCACTCTTGACCAGCCCCTGCTGAATCAGCGCCAGCACGACGGCCTGAACCCCTAACTCCAGGTCGTAGCTCAATCGCGGAGGTAGAAACTCTCTGCGGCCGTGGATGATCGTCAAATATTGGCTCGCACCCAGTTCGTGGCCAATCGGGCCGATCAGGTAGATGACATCTGAGGCATCCCGGAAATATTGCCGCGTGATCCAGCGTTCTTGATCGATTACCCCAACCATACCCACCGTCGGAGTGGGATCGATGGCGCCGTTCGGGTTCTGGTTATACAAGCTGACGTTGCCTCCCGTGACAGGCGTGTCGAACCTGCGGCAAGCTTCGGCCAGACCCTCCACCGCTTCACGAAGCTGCCAAAAATTTGCCGGGTGATATGGGTTCCCAAAGTTCAGGTTATCCGTGACCGCCAGCGGTTTCGCCCCCGAGCAGACCAAATTCCTGGCGGCCTCCGCAACCGCAATGCGGGCACCCTCGCGCGGATTCAATTTGCAATAAAGACCGTTGCAATCAGTGGTGGCCGCAAGATATTTATCCGCTTCCCGAACATAGAAGACCGCCGCATCGGACCCTGGGGGCACCACTGTTCCTGCCCGAACGGTGTGATCATATTGGCGGTAGACCCAGTTCTTGGAAGCGATCGTCGGTTCTGCCAGGAGCCGCATCAAGCTCTCGTGAAGATCGGCCGGAGGAATGTCTTCGATCCGTACTTCAGGCACGGGCGGATCTGCAACCACCTCGCGCTCGTAGACCGGAGCGTCATTCGCGAGCTTCTCCGCGGGAATTTCCACCTCGACACGTCCGTGATTCAAGACCCGCATCACACCGTCGTCAGTCACTTTACCCACGCAGGCGTATGGCAAATCCCATTTATCAAAGATCTCCTTGACCGTCGCCTCTCGACCGCGCTCAACGATGATCAGCATCCGTTCCTGAGATTCGCTGAGGAGAATTTCATAGGGCGTCATCCCCGGTTCCCTCTGTGGCACCAGCGCCAAGTCGATCTCTACTCCAGTGCCGCCGCGACTCGCCGTCTCGCACGTCGAACAGGTCAATCCAGCAGCCCCCATGTCCTGGATGCCGGCCACGCATCCGCTGGCCAGCAATTCGAGACATGCTTCCAGTAAGAGCTTGCCCTTGAATGGGTCGCCTACTTGGACCGCCGGCCGATCCTGTTTCGATTCCTCCGTCAAATCGCGCGACGCAAACGACGCTCCCGCCAAGCCATCCCGCCCGGTTTCTGACCCGACATAAAATACCGGATTTCCAACACCTTTTGCTGCCCCGCGAGCAATCTGTTGATGACGAAGAATTCCCAGGCAAAAGACGTTCACCAGGGGATTCCCTTCATACGACTGATCAAAGTAGATTTCGCCACCGATCGTCGGAATTCCAACGCAATTTCCGTAGTGCGCAATTCCGGCCACCACCTCCGAAAAAAGTCGTCGATTGCTTTTCGCTGCCGGAGTTGTGCCCCGGATAGGGCCGAATCGCAAAGAGTCCAGAAGGAATACCGGGCGCGCGCCCATCGTAAAAATGTCGCGGATAATCCCTCCAACGCCGGTTGCAGCGCCTTGGAATGGTTCGACGGCACTGGGATGATTGTGGCTTTCCATCTTGAAGGCGACGCCCCAACCATCTCCAATGTCGATCACTCCCGCGTTCTCTTCTCCGGCCTTCACCAAAACTTTCGGTCCGGTGGTCGGCAATTTTTTGAGTTCGAGCCGGGTGTTCTTGTAGGAACAATGCTCGCTCCACATCACCGAGAAAACGCCCAATTCAGTGAAATTCGGATCTCGGCCCAGGATCGCCTTGATACGTCCGTACTCTTCCACTGTTAAGCCGTGCCTTCGGATTAACTCAGGCGTGATCTCAGTAACCATTTATCTGAAAATAACAGGTTCCAAGGCCTCGACCAACGAACCGAAAAGCAACTTTCCATCTTCGCTGCCAAGTTTACGATCCCAGGCGCGATCCGGATGCGGCATCATCCCCACCACATTGCGCGCTTCGTTGCAGATGCCTGCTATACCGTGCATCGATCCGTTTGGATTCGATTCCGGGGTCACCTTCCCCAAGGCGTCGGCATAGCGAAACACGACCTGCCTCTTCGACTCCAGCGAGCCAAGGGTTGTCGGATCGGTGAAGAAACAACCCTCCCCGTGCGCGACGGGCATCCTCAGAACGCTTTGTCCCTTTAATTTCGCAGTAAATGGGGTCTCCTCGGTTTCAACTCGCAACCAGACCGGTTGACAGACAAAACGCAGCGATTGATTCCGGATCAGGGCTCCGGGCAGCAACCCCGCTTCGCACAAGATCTGAAAGCCATTGCAAATACCAATCACCGGCATTCCTTCGTTCGCCGCCCGGACGACGGCCCTCATGATCGGTGAAAACCGCGCAATTGCTCCGCACCGGAGATAGTCGCCGTAGGAAAATCCACCAGGCAAGACGACTGCTTGAAAGCCGGACACTGATGTTTCTTTGTGCCAAAGATACTCGGCCTGGACATGGATCCCGTCTGTCAAGGCCCGTAAACAGTCCTGGTCGCAGTTTGACCCAGGAAACTGAACTACCGCAATCTTCATGCGTTTATCTCTGCCGTCACGGGCAACGGATCGTGTAATCTTCGATCACCGGATTCGAGAGAAGATCTCGGCACACCTCTTCGAGCTTCGCTTCATCGGGAGGTGTCTTGAATTCCAGCTCCAGCAATTTGCCAACGCGCACGGAATCGACCGCATCGAGGCCAAGTTCCTTCAACGCATTCCTCACCGCGACCCCCTGAGGATCCAAAACGCTCTGCTTTGGCATCACGACGACGTGCACCTTCATCAGAGCACCCACCATCGAGGGACAACCTCACTTCGACAAGTTAAAATTTGTTGCCCCTCCAGTTGCAGTTAAAAGACGCCAGACTGGACACGGCATGTCCAATTGGTAAACTCCCAATATATGCCCCTATTGCGGAAATGGCTCGGATTGAGCGCAATCGCATTGTTATCAGTCTTCTCAGCGTCGGCTGACCAGCAATCGGCCGGCAACACTACGGCCGCGGATACACCGCTCTCCACCGACGAATTGAAGAATGCCTCGTCAGTCGATGCCCTCACGGTCCCAACCCCAGGTGAATTTTTTAAAGCGATCGAAAAAGGAGGTAAACCAAATTGGACTTCCCAGTATCGCCCCCCCGTCTCGATCAAATCGACCGATCGCGCCCAGATGGCGCTGAACCTCGGGACATTGATCGCTGACGGTTATATCGCTGTCGAAGCGCATGATGGTCAACAGGTCAAAAATGTCGGCAAAGATGTTCTCGCGCTCGCCAAAAAGCTCAGCGTTTCCCAGAGTGTCCTTGCCCGGAGCGCGAGCATTACGCAGTTTGCGGAAAACGATGCCTGGGATCAATTGAATGAAGAATTGGAGGCGACCCAGAACGAAGTGAAAAAGGCACTCGAGGAGAACCGCGACACCGATCTCATCACGCTGGTCAGCATCGGAGGTTGGATCCGGGGAACAGAAGTTGTCACCGGTCTCGTACTCCAGAATTACAATGCAGAAGATGCCAAGCTGTTGCGGCAACCGGCCTTGGTCAGTTTCCTGAAAAGTAAACTGACGAATCTTCCGGGCAAAATACAAAAGGATCCGCTTGTCCAAAATGTAAGTCGGGACCTCGACGGAATTGAAAAAATGGTCTCCTTTTCCGCCGATCACGTGCCGTCCGAGGGAGAGGTCAAGGATCTCAATCTCGCCGCCTCAAAACTAACCAAACAAATCGGAGCTCCGGAATGACCCGCTTCATTCTAGCCGCGCTCGCCGCCTGTCTCGTCCTAACGTCCCCGAGCCGTGCGGAAACGGACGACCAGGTCACCGCTCGCAGTGATGTCATCGACCTGGCCGGAGCCTTTCAAAACGACGGATTCAAGATTAGAGATGGCAATTTTATCGGTCAGATCTCGAAGGACCACTCTCAAATCGTCGCTGTCAATCTCTACAGCGGTAATGCCTATTGGTTCACCGCGTCTACAGGACAGAAGCTCGACAAGCTGAAAGTGTCCCTCTTCGACGATTCAGGAAAACCGGTCAGCTATATGCCGTACCAATCAGGACCCAGGGCTGCCGCCGGTTTCAGCCCTGACGCAAGTGGTTTATATTACGTGAAAGTGGCGTTGGAGGAAGGCCAGCCCGCCACCTTTTGCTTGATTTACTCCTATAAATGAAATCTTCTGGCCAACCTCATGCCAACGGATGTGCCTAGGGTTAGGGAAAAAACTTCAGGACCGACGGTCAAACAGTTTTCCGTCTTCCTCCAAAATAAGGTCGGAGCGCTGCTGGAGGTAGTGAAACTCCTCAACGCAAATGACGTCCATGTCCTTGCGCTGAATTCTCAGGATTCGACCGATTCAGCCATCGTCCGGATTATCGCCAGCGATCCAGAGGCCGTCGAAAGTCTCTTCGACCTGCACGAAATTGCCTACAGCATCTCCGAAATTATGGTCGTCGAGATGAATGAAGTCGCGACCGATCTGAAGCGGATGTTGCAAAGTTTGCTCATGGCTGAGGTCAATATTCAGGTTTGTTATCCAATTCTAATCCGGCCGCACGGTCGATCGGCAATGGCATTGCACCTGGATGACCAGGAATGCGGCTGGTCAGTCCTGGCCGGTGAAGGCTTCAGAATTCTCAGCCAAACCGATCTGTCCCGTTAAAACGCTCGGCAGGGCACCTTCGATCGTGCGAAATGCTTGAATTTCCGGCCCATTGCATCTGACCTTGAATATCCCGCCCGCTCGTGCGTCGGTATTCTCTGGAATGAACAATTGTCTCGTTGTCGCCGTAGCTTTGACCAGCCTTCTTGTCGCCGGATGCGAACAGCAGCCGGCTACACCCTCCGGCGGACAGCCCGCAAGTTCTCCATCCGCTACGCCGGCCGCGACATTAACCCCCGCTCCGGCAGAGACTGCGTCTCCTCTGACCACTCCGACCCCAACGCCAACTGCGGAACCTCAAGCCACTCCAGAAACGACTCCGACAGCGACTCCAGAAACCTCGCCGACCGCAACTCCCCCTGCGACCCCGGAAACGACTCCGACAGCAACTCCAGAAACCACGCCGACCGCAACTCCCGCTGCGACCCCGGAAACGACTCCGACGGCGTCGTCATCCGAAGCGACGCCCGCAGCGACTCCGGAAACAACTCCGCCCGCTCCCGCAACAACTCAGGATGCCGTTGCGCCGTCGCCCAGTTCTTCTCCGCTGGCCGCCGGCTCAGAGAGTCGCCCGACCTTAAGCAGTCGATCTGCCAACGAATATTTGGAGAGTTACGACGCTTATATCAGCGACTTCAAAACCGCTTATCAGGCGATGAAGCAAGGCGACATGACAAAGTACCAGTCCGTGATTCAACGCGCCCACGAACTTCAAACGAAAAGTGAAAAACTTGGCGGCGAACTCACCCCCGAAGAAGAGCAACAGTTCGCCAACTATCTGAACAAAAAGGCGAACGAACTTACTGCGTTCGCCAGCCAGAATCACTAGCCGCAGGGGGAAACGTCCTCAGCGCTATGTATTAGCCTCGGAGGTGGCAGAACCGTTTCACAGCCTTTGTACTTACTAAATTCAAGCCCGGAACCGGTCCCGAAGTTCCCGTCGGTCAGCAACTTTAGTTGGAAGTTCTTTTTCCAGATTCCACGGAACGTTGACAATCAGAATACGATTGCGCCCCTTGAGCAAAAGCACAGTTTTGAGAATAGCCGCCCGCCGGTTATGCAAAAAACTGTAGTACCAACGCGACTCGACCAGTTCCGGGACCAGAACAGCGATCACATTCTCCGGGTTTTCGCCTTCGAGTTTCCAGATATAATTGAGAATTGGCGTTATCACTTTGCGATAAGGTGACTTTAGGATGACCAGCTTGGGCCCCCATAAGCCCGTGCGATCAATAGAGGGTTGGACATCAAGGCGCCATTCGCTGGAGAAGTCACGGTCACTCTGTTCTTCCTGAATGTGCAAAACATGAATGTTTTGCGATAGCCCGTACGCCACCTGAAGTGCCCTTTCCGCCAAGACGTTCAAGTGATCGATGGGAACGACCGCAATCATCTCGCGGGGCCGCTCTAAACGAACTGGACCGGAGACCGCCACCTCCCGCCCAATCCTCGCATAATGACGACTAATCGCTAACATCAGGATGAATAACATTGGTAAAACGATGACCACTAGCCAGGCGCCCTCCGCGAACTTAGTCACGATCACGATGAGAAATGTGATAGTCGTAGCGACCGCACCGATGCCATTGATCACCGCGCTGAGCCGCGCGTTTCGCTCCTTTGATCGCGACCAGTGTATCACCATCCCGGCCTGAGAGAGAGTAAACGCGAGGAAGGCTCCGACCGCAAACAGAGGGATGAGTTTATCGGTAACACCGTTAAAGAGAATCAGCAGACTCCCAGCGAGAACCGTCAACACGATAATCCCTTGCGTGTACACGAGCCGTCGGCCACGCACGGCGAATGCTAACGGTAGAAATCCATCTTGCGACACTGTACGGCAGACCCGGGGGAAGTCGGCGAACGATGTATTGGCCGACAGGCAAAGGACCAGGAGGATGGAGGCAATCGTTACATAGTAGAAAACTCCTCTGCCGACGATCGCCTCGGTCAGCAGCGACAGGATGCTTTGGTACCCTGGCGAACCGGGATCGGTCGCCGTAATCTGGTAGGCCGAAACCAAATACGCGATGCCCAGCAAAAGGAGAATGAGAATCGCGACGATGAGCGTGAGGGTTCGGCGCGCTGAGTCAACCACTGGCTCCTTAAAGGCTTGCACGCCGTTGCTGACCGCCTCGACACCGGTCATGGCCGTACATCCCGCCGCAAATGCTTTCAGGAAAAGCCATAAGGTGATTTGCTGATGCGCGTTCGAAGGTGGTGGCAGCGGATTTACCGGCTGAGGATGGCCGCCGGAAACGAACGCCTTGACGATTCCGATGACCAGCACGAGAACGAGGCAGCCGATAAACAAGTAGGTCGGCGGCATAAAGGCCAAGCCGGATTCGCGCAGACCTCGAAGGTTAAAGAAGGCGAGCAGCAGCAATACGGCGAGGCAAAGAAGAAGCGCGTAAGGCTGCAATGGTGGCAACGCGGAGGTCAGCGCGCCGATCCCAGCCGAGATGCCAACCGCTACATTCAACGTGTAGTCGATCATTAGCGCCGCCGCGGCGAAAAGCCCAGCGTAGGCACCTAGGTTTTCTTTCGCCACGGTATAAGATCCAGCTCCCTCCGGATATCCGGAGATCGTTTGGCGATAACTAAAATAGACGATCGTTAGAATGACGGATACGGCGATCGTAATCGGAAGGCTAAAACCGACTCCCGCGATGCCGAGCGGGATAAGAACAGTCAATGCAGCTTCGGGGCCGTAAGCCGCCGAACTTAGTGCGTCAAGCCCGAACACAGATACCCCGGCCAACGGACCGACCCGTTCGTCCTTATCCTCGTCGGAGGCCAAATGGCGACCGAGAATAAAGTCTAACATAGCCATAGTTTGACAGGAAAAACGTCTGCCAGCTCGGTTCAGAGATTAGCCAGAAAATCTAACGAACACACGATAAATCTCATGGCAGTCTGCATTTGTGCCGGGACCGCAATAGGCCCGTCTCTCAGGGGTTCTGCCTGAAGAGCAAATCAGCGACAGCGGAATGTTCCGAGTCTCGCCGGACGGCTTCGTTCACCAGCCGATGATCAGGCGAATATTCGCAGGCCGGGTCGGTGCGGGCAGGATCGCCGGCGAGCAGCGCGGCTTGGCAACGGCAGCCGCCAAAGTCAACCTCTCTCTGTGGACAGGATCGACATGGCTCCGACATCCATTCGGTGCCGCGAAACCGGTTAAAGCTTTCGGATTCCTTCCAGATCCAGGCGAGCGACTTTTCGCGGATATTATCAAAAGCGAGTCCGGGGATTTCCCATGCGGTTGGGCACGGCAGAACAGAGCCACTCGGATTGACCGTGATATATCTTCGGCCCCAGCCGTTCATACACGGTTTTGGGCGACCGGTAAAGTAATCGGGTAATATATATAAGATCTCCATGACACCCCTCAGTCGTCTCCGAGCCGCCAAAGCGATTTGCGCAGCGGCTTCAACTTGGTCGCGCGTCGGAATCAACCGCGATCGATTTCGAAAAGCCCATCCATAGTACTGCGTATTTGCCAATTCTAATCGGGTGGCGCCCAGTTTTTCAGCGAAATCAATCATTTGGCCAAGCCGATCGATATTAAAACGATGCAACACTACGTTCAAACTTAGTGCGACCCCAAGCTCATGGATCAGCCGAACCGCTCGGAGCTTTTGCTCGTGCGCATTTCGGACTCCGGCGATGGAGTCGGACAGTTCTCCTTCCGCCGCTTGAAAACTAAGCTGGACGTTGTCCAGCCCACTTTCGGCGAACCGTTTCGCGCGTCTCTCAGTCAGTCCGATGCCGCTCGTAATGAGGTTCGTATACAAACCAATTTCCCGTGCGGTCTGTATCAGCGCCTCGAGATCGATTCGCTGCAGAGGTTCGCCGCCAGAAAATCCGATCTGCAGCACGCCTAACATCATTGCTTCTCGAATAACTCGTTCCCACTGCTCTGTATTGAGTTCACCCGGTTTTGCTGATCGGACAGGATTTGAGCAGTAAGGGCAATGCAATGGGCAGCGATAGGTCAGTTCCGCGAGCATGGCATACGGACGCTCGGCTAAATCCATTCGATTAACCCTTTCTGGCTGATCGCCTCGATGTATTCTGAAACCTCTTGCGACAACACTGATCTCGCGGCCGGATATCGGTTTTCCAAGTCTTGAATAACCTCCGCCAAAGTATGCGTACCGTCACAGAGCCGCAAAATCTCGTATCCGGATTGATTCAGCACGAGAACTGCCTCCTGGTGCATCAGCACCGGGTTGCCGCTCACCGGATCGGTGTGCAAACGCGCGCGTTTCGCCAGGCGAGGCTTTTTGGCCGGTGCGCGCGACTTCATGTTTAACGCGTCTGCGAAATCTCCATCAGTGCATCCAGCATAGCCCAAAGAACCTCACACTTGAACCGGAGCGCATGAATGGCTTCCTCCTGCATTTTTCTGCCCTGGCAATACTCCAACGTCACCCCGAGTGCGAATTCGGAATCGTCGCGTGCCTGGGTTAGTCGCGCCCGAAAGTAATCGAGTCCTTCCGAGGCGATCCACGGGTAGCTTTTCTGAAAAGCGTCAAGCCGCTTTGACATCAAATCCGGGGCGAACAACTCCGTCAACGAAGAGGCGATAGCGATTGGCCATGGCTGCGTCCGCGCAAAATTCACATACGCGTCGACGGCGAAACGCACTCCGGGCCGAACGTGACGTTCGTCCATCATTTCCTCAGGCGTCAGATCACATGCGACTCCGAGTCGGATCCACTTTTCGATCCCCCCTTCCTGTGCCCCGGTGCCGTCATGGTCGATGATCCGCTTGATCCACTTGCGTCTGACGTCGCGTTCAGGGCAATTCGCTAAAATTGCCGCATCCTTCCGGGGGATACTGCACTGATAGTAGAAACGGTTCGCCACCCACTGTCGGATCGAATCGCGACCGAGATCTCCCGCATTCATTCGAATGTGGAAAGGATGGAGATGGTGGTAACTCTTGGCCCCCACCTCCTGAAGCCGGGCGAGAAAATCTGTTCTGCTCCACGCTTCTGGCATCATATTTCGATTCTTCTTCCGTCGCTGGCTACCTCGAGGCCAAATTCGTCCAGCAGCCGGCGCTCGGGCCCGGAATCCCAAAGAATCGGGTTGGTGTTATTCATATGGAGGTAGACCTTGTGCTTTGCCTGCTGCGCAGCGAGCGTTTTGAGGCTGCCGTCTAAGATGGGCAGATGGCTTTGCAAAAGCTCAGCGACAGGGAAATCGCCGATTCCCGATTTTTGAAAGTCGTCATTCGACCAAAATGTGCCATCGAACAAAATTGCCTCGGCTTGGCTCAGCTCTGCCAGCAGCTGCGGTTCGAACTGCGCGACGGCCGGAGCAATCAAGACGGATTTCCCCGTCGCTGACTCCCGTAGCAAGTAGAAAAGACGGCACGAGCGACGCTCGCCCCTGAAGTACCGCGGACCGGGCCCCTTGATTTCAACGGCCCGGTACTCTAACCCGATCTCCGTTCCCTCCCGGCAAAGCAGTGGCTCAAAAAGCGATGGCGAAACGACCCATTGAACGCCGCCATAACAATTTAGAATCTCGGTGAGCCGCAGGCCCTCCTCCACTGCTTTTTTTATTGCCAATGAAGCATGAACTGAAACTGGAGACTCGTTCTCCCGCAAGAGAAACAGACCCAGCGTATGGTCCAGATCCGCATCGCTGAGCAAGACGGCTTCGATCGGCGATCGCCGTGTTCGGGAAGGAGGCTGGGACCTGAGGCGGGTCAGCTGGGATCGTAGATCCGGCGAGGCATTCACTAATACCCATCGGCGCTCGTCGGCACTGACGGCAACACTGCATTGGGTTCGCGTTTCGATGAGCCCGCGTCGCGCGCCATCGCACTGACGGCATGCACAATTCCACTGCGGAACTCCGCCGCCGGCAGCCGATCCTAATACCTCAATCACCATGCGCTAACGCTCACAAAACCGGGGCGGGAATTGCCACGCCATTCCGGCCCGGCTCAAAGCTTCCTGAACCCTGAGCAAAGATTACCGTATCAAAGGATCGTCGTCGTCTTCGGTCAAAGCATAAGACGTTGCTTCGAAGGAGATTGGAATCATTTGGAATGTCGGGGTTTTCCAACTTTTTTCGATATCGGTGGGACAATCTGGGAACAGACTCATAGGATGTGCCTCCTTTATTTTCATCCACGCGGAGTTCAAGAGTCCCGCGCCGGATGCAAACTCAGTGCACTCGAGCAGCTTTGCAATCTGATTCCGCAGTGTCAAATTATCGCCGCGCCACCACTTGCTCGTGTGCTATCTGACTGGAGAGTGAATTCCCCGGCACCAACACCTCCACAGGAGGGTTTCTCTGGATTGATCGAGCGCGTCACCTTCCACAGTGAAGAAACGGGGTTTGCGGTGCTGCGTGTCAAAGTGAAGGGTCACCGGGAACTGGTGACGGTGGTGGGCGCCCTGGCAAACGTCAACGTGGGCGAGTGGATTGTCGTTCAGGGCAATTGGGTACAGGACAAAGAGCACGGGTTGCAATTTAAAGCCAACTTTCTCAAGTGCAGTCCTCCCACCTCGCGGGAGGGGATTGAAAGATACCTCGCCAGCGGCTTGATCAAAGGCATCGGCCCAGTCTACGCGAAAAAGCTGGTGGAGAAATTCGGCGAGGAAATCTTCACGGTCATCGACCAGTATTCGGCCCGACTTGAAGAGGTAGATGGAATTGGATCTGGGCGTCGGCAAAAAATCAAAGCTGCCTGGGCCGAGCAGAAGGCAGTGCGCGATATTATGGTCTTCCTGCATTCCCACGGGGTAAGCATGAGCCGCGCGGTCCGCATCTATAAAACTTATGGTGATAAGGCCATCGAGACGGTGCGGACCAATCCTTACATCCTGGCCAAGGACATTCACGGTATCGGGTTTAAGTCGGCGGACACGGTGGCACAGAAGCTTGGTATCGCGCGTGACTCGATCATGCGAGCGCTGGCCGGCGTCATGCACGCGCTGCTGGAAGCTACGGGCGAAGGCCACTGTGCTCTGCCGAAAGAGGCTTTAATTGAGCAAGCGACCAAGCTGCTGGAGATCGATGTCGCTATCGTGCGGGAGGCACTGGATCGGTTGCTGCTGGACGGCGAAATAATGCACGAGCCAGTCGGCAGACACGATCTCATCTATCTGCCGTACTTGAGGCGCGCGGAAGATGGCGTCGCCGCCCTCTTGCGAAGAATGGCTGGCGCGTCGTCGCGCTTGCCGCCAATTGATGTCGAGAAGGCTATTGACTGGTGCCAGAAGAAGACGGGTATGAACCTCGCTGCGACACAGAGGGAGGCCCTTCAAAAAGCGCTCGAATCACGCGTTTTGGTGATTACGGGCGGACCTGGTGTCGGAAAGACGACGCTGATAAATTCGATCCTGCTGATACTCCGGGCAAAAAACCTCCGTTGCCTCCTTTGCGCGCCGACGGGACGTGCAGCAAAGCGCCTGAGTGAAACCACTGGCGGGGAGGCAAAAACCATTCACCGATTACTTGAGTTCCAACCTGCTTCGGGTGGGTTTGCCCGGGGCGCCACACGTCCCTTAGAGTGTGACGTGTTGGTGGCGGACGAAGCTTCAATGATCGACGTACCTTTAATGCACAAATTGATCCAAGCTTTGCCGGAACACGCCCACCTTTTAATAGTGGGCGACGTGGACCAGTTGCCCAGCGTCGGTCCGGGTTCGGCACTGGCCGATATTATTCGCAGCGAGGTCGTGCCGGCGGTGCGCCTGCGGGAAGTATTCCGCCAGGCGGCCTCGAGCCGGATCGTAACCAACGCTCACCGGATCAATGCCGGGCAGATGCCGCATTTGCAGCAACCGGGGGAGGAATCAGATTTTTACTTTATCGAGCGTGACGAACCGGAAAGCATTCAGCAAACGATCCTCACCTTAGTCAAAGAACGCATCCCTGGGAAGCTGCGACTTGATCCGATTCTGGACGTGCAGGTGCTCTGTCCGATGAACCGTGGCAACCTTGGCGCGCGCGCCATGAATCTGTTTTTGCAGGACGGGCTTAACCCGCAGCGTGGCGATGAGCCGGTTGTCGAGCGCTTCGGCTGGCAATTCCGGCTCCGGGACAAAGTGATCCAGACCGAAAACAATTACGACAAGGAGGTGTTCAACGGGGACATCGGACAAGTTGCCGGAATTGATCCAAATGAACGGGAACTGACTATCCGTTTCGACGAGCGGGACGTGCTCTACGATTTCAACGAATTGGACGAGCTGTCGCTGGCCTACACCATCACAATCCATAAAAGTCAGGGATCGGAATTCCCTGCGGTGGTCGTACCTATGGCCATGCAGCATTACCTCCTGCTTCAGCGGAACCTGGTCTACACAGCAATGACGCGAGGGAGAAGACTCGTGGTTCTGGTCGGCCAAAGACAGGCGCTCGCAATCGCCGTTCGTAACGATCGAGCCGCGGAAAGATTTTCAGGCTTATACGACAAGCTGGTCGGCACCGAACCCTGAGCTTTATACATAAATCGGAGAAACGGCAGATGTTTGGAAAGCATCGCTTATGGTACGAATGAAACAGGCTGGAAACGCTCGACGCTCCGAAAAGCAATGATAGGGGTAGGGAGAGCGAATGCTCCCCCTCCCTCCGAACCGGACAGGCAGTTTTCCAGCGTCCGGCTCTCCAGTTGATGGGGTCTACAGTGAGACTAAGGGCTTCGAGGTTTCGTGATAGACTTTGGCGCTAT
>DATHPZ010000140.1:0-4439 GCA_035483355.1 Chthoniobacterales bacterium
ACCCCAACCGCTGGGGCCGCAACCGCGTTGGCCGCTCGGAAAATTCGCGATAAGGCGAGGAAGCTCGCAGCGCATTTGCTGGAAGCGAGCGAGGAGGATCTGGAATGGGAGCCGGGAAAATTCTTCGTCAAAGGCGCACCGAGCAAGTCCAAAACAATCCAGGAAATCGCTTTTGCCGCGTACACGAACTTCCCAGCGGGCCTTGAGCCGGGATTGGAATCGGTCCACTATTATGATCCTCCCAACCTTACATTCCCCTTTGGCACTTACATTTGCGTGCTGGACATCGACAAAGGAACCGGAGAAGCGAAGGTCCGCCGTTTTGTGGCGGTGGATGACTGCGGGAACATCATCAACCCCATGATCGTGGAAGGGCAGATCCACGGCGGCCTGACCGAAGGCCTTGCCATTGCCTTCATGCAAGAAATTTCCTACGACGAAAGCGGCAATGTCCAAGGCGGGACATTCATGGATTATTTGATTCCGACCGCTGTAGAAACTCCAAACTGGGAGACCGGCAAGACCTGCACGCCCTCCCCCCATCATCCGTTTGGAGCTAAGGGCGTTGGCGAATCACCGAACGTTGGATCACCCGCCGCCTTTGTGAATGCGGTCGTGGATGCCCTGTCGCATTTGGGAGTCAAACACATCGATATGCCGATTGCGCCCTGGAAGATTTGGAAGATCCTCAAGGAGAAAGGGATTTCGGAATAGAGTATGGCAATCAGGATTGAGAAGACGTTTCAAATCGGAGAGCCATTAGAGAGGGTCTGGAAATTCATCAGTGACCCCAGGAAAGTCGCGAACTGTCTCCCCGGCGCACAGATTACCGAAACGGTGGATGACCGCACGTTCAAAGGTCTGATCAAGGTTCAGGTCGGCCCGAGCGTCACAGACTACAAAGGCCAAGTCCATATTGAGCGTCTCGATGAGCAGAACCACGAGATCGAAATCGTCGGCAAAGGTCAGGATGTGCGTGGCAAGGGCAGCGCGTCCATGAAGATGACCGGAAAGGTCCAATCTCTGCCGGACGGCAGCACCGAAGTTGCGAGCGTGGCAGAGGTCAACGTGGTCGGACTGCTGGCGCAGATGGGCGCCCGCATGATCCAGGAGGTTTCAAATAAGATGTTCGCGGAATTCACCTCGAATCTTCGCGCCCGACTCGAGCAGGAGAGGGGTCCAGCGAGTGAACCGGCCAAGACACAAATCACCACGGAAGAACCTCAACCAATCAAGGCTTTGCCGATTGTCCTGTCGATTGCTCGGGAATCGGCGGGCCGGGTCTTTCGACGAATTTTTAAGGGCTCGGATTTTTTGTAGCTCACCTGGAGATCATGGCCCGCCAGTTCCGTGATATTGAAGACGTGATTGAACGACTCGGACGTCTTGGATACGTCGCGGATCGGGCGTTGGCGACTGCAATTTATCTACTCCTGAATCTTGGCAAACCGCTCCTGATCGAAGGGCCCGCGGGCGTAGGAAAAACCGAGGCTGCAAAGGCACTCGCAGCCATGCTCGAGACAGAACTGATCCGGCTCCAGTGCTACGAAGGATTGGATCTGAATTCAGCTGTCTATGAGTGGAACTATCAGAAGCAACTGCTCGCCATCAAGATTCAGGAAGGCAGCGACAAAACGGTTGAGGAAAAGGAGAATTACGTGTTCGGATCGAATTTCCTTCTCAAGCGCCCTCTCTTGCAATCGATTCTGTCTGAAGAAAGAGCGCCTGTTTTGCTGGTGGATGAAATTGATCGAGCAGACGAGGCATTCGAAGCGTTTCTGCTCGAGCTACTCGCGGAGTTTCAGATTACCATCCCTGAGCTGGGGACGATTCAGGCAAAGAGAGTACCGCATGTTATTCTCACCTCGAACAGCAGCCGGGAACTGAGCGATGCGCTCAAAAGACGGTGTCTTTATCATTGGATTGACTATCCAGACCTGGCCAAGGAATTGGAAATTGTCCGGGTCAGGCTGCCGGAGATCGACGGGGATTTAAGTTCGGAAGTTGTCCGATTTGTTCATACGATCAGAGACCTGAACCTCTCCAAACCTCCGGGGGTTTCCGAAACGATTGACCTGTCTCGATCACTGATTTTGCTCGAGAAAACCAAACTGGATCAGGAAGCCGCAGAAGAAACGTTGGGATGTATTTTGAAGTCTGCCGACGATCTTACCAAGGTCAGGAGCGAAGGCCTTAGCAGGCTCCTCTCCAGGTCCGGAGGTAGCTAGTGTCTCGTCCCCGCACTAAATCCATCGTTGAATTCTGCCGGTTTGCGCGGGCAAATGGAGTGAGCGCTGGAACGAAGGAGACGATCGATTGTCTCCAAGTTGCGGAAGCCATCGCAGATGCCGATCGGGATACGTTCAGATTCGCCTTGAGAGCGATTCTCACCTCATCCGCCGACGAGTGGGTCCTTTTTGACGACCTCTTCACCGCATTCTGGGCAAATCCCGATCCAACATCAGAAAGTCTCTCCAAAAATCCGGCACGCAGACGGTTGGCGCCCCCAAGCCTCCGACACGAAAGCGGCTCTCGGATGGTCACCGCCTTTGGCAATGGCTCGGAACCGGAAGGAGAAGGCGAACAAAAACGCTTTTCCGGAGCCAGTGCCGTCGAGCGACTCAGAAAGGTCGATTTCTCGCAGATGCCGCAAACCGACTTAGCGGAGCTTGAGCGGATCGCACTACGACTCTTGCGACGGATGAGCTACAGGGTGGCAAGAAGGCTTCGAGCGCGGAAACGCCGGGGTTCGATCGATTTGCGCCGGACGATCAGGCGAAGCATTTGTCGGGGCGGTGAGTTTCTTGATCTGTGTTACAAGGGGCCCAAAAAGGAACGCGCTAAAGTAGTGATTCTCCTGGATGTCAGCGATTCGATGAACCCATACAGCTTCTTCCTTTTAAAGTTCGCTTACGTTCTTGGTAAGTATTCTAGAGAGGTCAAATCGTTTATTTTCAGCACGATCCTCGTGGAAGTCAGTAATCTGTTGCGGACCCCTCGAATGTCGGACGCCTTGCGTACGCTGGCACAGATGACTGCCTGTTGGTCGGGCGGCACCAGGATCGGGGAGTCACTTCGGGACTTCAACGCACACCACGCCGCCGCTTTGCTCTCCCGTCATACGGTGGTCATCGTTCTGAGCGATGGTTGGGACACCGGAGCACCCGAAGAACTGGCGGCTGAGCTAAAGAAAATCCGGCGCCGGGTTGCCAAGGTCATTTGGCTGAACCCGCTTCTCGGTCTTGAAGAATACAGGCCGGTGACCCGGGGAATCAGTGCGGCACTCCCTTTCATCGATGTGTTTGCGCCGGCGCACAACTTGCAAAGCCTGCTCGCGCTCGAGGAACATCTGAGGCCGGGGCGATGACTCGGTAAACACCAATGTTTGACGAATTTTTGCGCAAAGCAAGCGAGTTACGGTCTGCGGGGTCTCCGTTCGCGGTCGCAATCGTGGTGAAATATGAGGCGCCTGTTTCGGGCAAACCGGGCGATAAAGCGATTATTCAATCGGATGGCAAAACCTGGGGCTGGATCGGCGGCGGATGCGTACAACCGGTGGTGATTCGAGAAGCCTTAAACGCGATCGAGGAGGGGTGTCCCCGGCTTATCCGGATCGCACCGTCTGCAGACTCTGAACCGGAAGCCGGCATGGTGACCTATTCGATGAGCTGTCACGGCGGAGGTGCGTTGGATATTTACCTCGAACCTGTTCTGCCGAAATCGCGAATCCTGATCTTTGGTCGCTCTCCGGCAGCTCAAAGCTTGTCGAAGCTTGGAAAAGCTGTCGGCTACGCGATCAGCGTCATAGCGCCCGAAGCGACCCGGGAGAATTTTCCTGACGCCGATTCTATCGGAGAAGAATTTATACCCAGCCAGATGAAAAATGCCTCAGAGACTTACATCGTGGTTGCGACGCAAGGCGAACGGGATGAGGAGGCGCTCGAGCAAGCCCTCCGCACAAATGCCCGTTACATCTCCTTTATCGCGAGCCATGCGAAGGCGCGCAAGATCATCGGTTTCCTGGCCACCAAAGGGATGCCCGCGGAAACGTTGCGTAGAATCAAAGCACCGGCGGGCCTGCAGATCGGAACCTCATCGTCGCAGGAAATTGCGATTAGTATTCTCGCTGAAATCATCCAGATGAAAAAAAGCGGCACGGTGCAAGCCGCTCGGCAACGGGAGCCGCGTCTTCGCCCTGTTTCGGAGGTCGCCACAGATCCCGTCTGCGGCATGACCGTCGATGCCGGAGAGTCGAACGATACGTCCGAATATGCAGGCAAATTCTTCTATTTCTGCTGCGCCGGTTGCAAACAGACATTCGACCGCCAACCGGAAAGATATGTTTAGAGGAAGAATTCTGACTCCTGAACATGATCACCGCTCTTGTGCCCGCCGCCGGAATGTCCACGCGGCTTGGCCGTAACAAGCTTCTTCTCACC